>JBFYTF010000149.1:0-24838 GCA_041300865.1 Anaerolineae bacterium | reverse complement strand
CAGGGCCTTGACGGCCGCTCGCATCGTGGCGCCCGTCCCCAGCCCGTCGTCGATGAGCACTACCGTCCGTCCGGGGACGTCAGGTGGAGGGCGGCTGCCACGATAGATCCGTGCGCGCCGCACCTAGCGTCCAGGGCACCCAAGCCGCGCCTCGGTACGAGAGCCTGAAGACAGTCAGGCGCCTGTGCCCAATTCGTGGCTCATGGTTCTGCCATTAGCTGCTCGGTAAACCAGTCGACGATCAGCGGGTGTATATCCGGCAGCATCTCGCCGTGCCCGTAACCGGGCAGGACATGCAGCGTCGAATCCACTCCAGCGGCCAGCAGCGCCTCGTGGTATGCCTGGTGGTCCTCGATGCCGTACATGGTCATGTCCTCGGCGCCGATGACCACCATGCTCGGCGGGTCGTCCGGGGAGACGTAGCTCATCGCCGACGACTGGCGCAACCGGTCCAGGCACGGTTGCTCGTTCAAGCCGCAAAAGAAAAGGTTGTGCTCCTGGCACTCAGGTGTCCCGGCCGGCAGGTTCGCGCAGGCCCGGAGGGGCACCTTGTAAAAGTTGAACCAGTCGTACACCCCGGCCAGGCCGACCGAAGCCTGAACACTGGAAGAATAGTCAAGATAGTCCCCGACGCTGCCCTCGACCTCCGCCACACCGCCGCTGGTGCCCAGGTTCGCCGCCAGGATGGCTCCGGCGCTGCCCCCGATGGCGCCGATCCGGGCGGGGTCAAGGCTGTACTTAGCGGCGTTACCCCGGGTCCAGCGGACGACCGCTTTGGCGTCAAAGACCTGTTCTGGGAGGTACGTTGGTTCGAGCCGGTAGTTAGGCGCGACAAACGCAAACCCGGCGGCCGTCAACGCCGCCGCCTGGTTGCGCACCATCTTTTTGTCTCCCGTCTTGAACCCCCCACCGTGGATCCAAATGACCGTCGGGTACGGCTCCTGCCCGCTGGCCGGCAGGTACAGGTCCAGCACCTGCTGCGGGTCAGGTCCATAGGCCAGGTCTTTAAACACCGTGGATGCCGCTGCCGGCGTCGAAGGGGCCACAGCCGGCGGGCCGGCAGTAAGCCGCAGCGGGCCGGCGGCGGCCACGGCCTGGGCGCCGGTCGCCTCGAGGATGGCTGACATGGTGGCGAGCGTGCCCTCGTTATCACGAACCGGGTCGATGCCCATGTAGGCCATATCGATCAGGTCCCGGCTGGCGTCCACAAATTCCATGAAGCGCCCCTCGCTCCCGGCAGGGCAGGAGATGTGCAAGATGATCTTGGTGGTCGGGTTGCCGGCATGGATCGCCGCCCCGACCTCCTCAACGGCCCGACGGAACCCAGGCAGGTCCTTGCGATACATCAACTCGGGGGTGTGCATCCGTAAGATCCAGAAGGAGGCATCGGGCAGACGAGAGGCCAGGCCGGCCACTCGCTCGTCCTGCAGGTCATAGAACTTGCCATAGGCCCACGTATCCTGTTCGGAGATCAGCTGTAGGCCGGGGCCATAGACAATCTTGAGCTCGTAGTCATCGGCCAGCACTACCAGCTTGTCCAGGTATTCTTCAAGGTACATGGTTTCGCTGACCGGCACAGAGGCCGAGGTGGCGTTGCCTTCTGGCACGTAGATAATGGCATTCGCCCGGCCGGCTGCCTGCGTGGCGGACCGGGCCAGACGGTCGAACTTGCTTTCTGCCGGGCCGGCCCAGCCCGCGGCTGCGACCAGATCCTCCCAGCCATAGCCCTCCTGGACCATCATTGCCGGCATCGTCACCGAGATCAGGGCGTTTTTCTGCGGGTACCTGGCCATGGTATCGAGCGCGAACCCCCAACCGTGCGCGCCGACGCCCAGGTCACCGCCAAGCGCAGGGGTGGGCGGCACAGGAACCTGAGTTTGGGCCGCCGGTGTGGCCGTCTGGGTGGGCGGCGCTGGGGTCCCGGAGGGCACAGCCTGAGGAGTAAGCGTCCTGGTGGCGTCGGGTTTGCCGCTGAGCTCGTGGGCTTCGCCCGGCTCGGACGTGCCACCGGACGGCAGCGTGATGATGCCGGCTGCCCACGCCAGCACGGCCGCTGCAAGAGCGGCCAAGAGGATAACCGCCAATGCTGCTCCAATCCACTTCATTGCCCCACGTTCCATCGAATCCTCCTAACGGCGCCAGATGTTCCTGTGCCCAATCCTTCTCTACCACTTTACTCGAACTTGATACTTCCTGTCAAGGGGTCCAATTGCACGGTTCGTGGGACGCACCGGATAGTCGGCGGCCCGAAGGGACAACATCGGGCCCTACCTGGATTTGACAAGTGTCCCTCAGTAGGCTATAATCCGGGTTATGCCTTAGATGCTTAGGCTTGTGGCGCCGGCGAAGAGCAGCGTAGCCGGTGACCGCGGCGGCGATTGGCACCGACAGGTCTCGAGGTCGCTGGAGCCACACACGACTCGGTGAAAAGCGGAGGCACCTGCATGTCATACCATGACACCGTCAGCGCTCTGGCCCAGGACGCGGAGCGATTGGAGCAGGCGTATCAGGCGGCGCTCAAGGCCGGCGAAGCGGACGCCTTCAAGAAAGCGATTGACGACAGCCACACAAAGACACCCGACAATCTGCTCTATGCTGCCTGGTTCCACCGGCTGAGATACACCGTGGCCCGGGCCAAAGACTATGCCGTCGCCTGGGCCTGGGTCATTCCCCTGGGAGCGATCAACGCCCTGTTGTTCTGGTGGCTCTCTGACTCACGTTTTCTGATCACCATAGAGAGCTTTTCGGGCAACGAACGGACCTTTGCACCTGCGATCGTCTTGTTGGCCGCGCCTCTCGTTGCCGTATTCGTGTTGATCTATCTCACGGTCGTTGGCCGCAGGCGTTGGCACGAGAGCGCGCTCGTTGCGATCCTTTCTCTCGGCGCAGGTGCATATGTCCTCTTGACCTACCCTCAGACAGGCACGGCACCATTCCAAGAGCAGTACCTGGCGCTGATGGCGATGCATCTCCCCCTCTTGGCCTGGGCGGGTGTAGGTGCGTTCCTGATCGCCGGACATCGTGATCCGGCCAATCACTTCAGCTTCCTGGTCAAATCGCTTGAGGTCTTTATCTTGGGCGGATTGTTCGTCATTGCCGGTGGCTTGTTCGCGGGGATCACCCAGGGTCTTTTTGCCGCCCTCAACATTGACTTTCCAGCGTGGGTGCAGCGGCTGTTCATCGCCGCTGGTTTGGGGCTGATTCCAATGCTCGCCACGGCAGTGATCTACAACCCCGCGGTGCCCCCCACAGAGCAGGCATTTGACCAGGGTCTGAGCAAGCTGGTGGCCTTGCTGATGCGCTTGCTGCTCCCCCTGACCCTGCTGGTGTTGGTCGTCTATCTGGCCTTCATCCCCTTCAATTTCCGGGCGCCTTTCGAAAACCGGGACGTCCTGATCATCTACAACGGCATGCTCTTTGCCGTCGTCGCGCTGTTGGTGGGTGCTACGCCGGTGAGCCTGGCCGACATCTCTCCGCGCCTGGCGCGCTGGTTACGCCTGGCGATCATTGCCGTCGCGGCCCTGGCCTTGATCGTTAGCCTGTATGCCCTGGCCGCCATCGTCTACCGCACCGCCCTCGACCGGCTCACGCCGAACCGCCTGACGTTCATCGGCTGGAACGTGGTCAACATTGGCCTGCTTTTCCTTGTGCTTCTGTTTCAGGTGCGGACCAAGGAAGGGCGCTGGCTGCCCGGGCTGTACCGCGCCTACCGCGCCGGCACCATCGCCTATGCCGCCTGGACTCTGACCGTGATCGTCGCCATTCCCTGGCTTTTTGGCATCAACCAAGGTGAGGTCGAGGCTTTGCCCAGGACCGTGCAACAGATCATCTTTGATCAACCGCCGCCGATCCTGCTCAAGTGCACCGCCAGCCCCCACATCTACCTTCTTGATCAGGGTGAGAAACGCTGGATTGAGGATATAGACACGTTCAATGAGCGCGGATATGTCTGGCGGGATGTCCGACTCATCAACTGCGGCGATTTGCGCAGCATCCCGGATGGTGTACCTATCCCTGCCAACGCAGGTCCGCCGCCGCAGCCGTGATCAAGATGCGTAGCAGTCTTGTGCTCCTGATTGCCGTATTGCTGTTGGTGGGCTGCGGACAACCCGCGCCGGACCGTCGGCCAGTCTCTTCACCCCCGGCACCGGCAGGGCCCACCCTCACTTCAGCCTCCACACCGAGCCCGGCAGCCGCGACCCCGGAGCCGGGAAGCGAAGAGCTATCGGCGGACGAGGTCAAGACCCTGAACAGCCTGGAGCAGGTCGACGACTATCCGCTGTATGTCATGCGCTACTACGGAGCGTACAGAACCAGGCAAGGCTCTGTGCAGGAAAGCAGTGCGGGAACGCCCAAGGAATGGGCCTGCTCCCTCTTTGCGGCGATGGGCGAGCCAGGCAACAGCCACTACGGCCGCAACTTTGACTGGGAGTTTAGCCCGGCGCTGCTCCTGTTCACCAATCCAGCCGACGGCTATGCCTCGTTGTCAATGGTGGATATCGCCTACCTGGGCTTCGGGGAAGACACGGCCAGGGATGTGGACACCCTGCCTCTCGCCGAGCGCCAGGCGCTGCTCCTGGCACCTGGGCTGCCCTTCGATGGCCTGAATGAAGCCGGGCTGGCGGTAGGCATGGCTGCCGTGCCGCCGGGCAACGTCCCGCCTGACCCGACCAGGCCGACCATCGGCTCGCTGGCTGTGATCCGCGAGATACTCGATCATGCCGGCAGCGTGGACGAAGCAGTGGCCATCATCCAGGCATACAACATCGATTTCGCGGGTGGGCCGGACTTGCACTACCTCATCGCCGATCGCTCTCGGAGCGCGGTTTTGGTCGAGTTCTATCAGGGCCAAGCCCACGTTGTTCCCAACGAGAAGCCCTGGCATCAGGCAACGAACTTTCTGGTGGCCGAAGCGGGGGACGCCGTGACAGCTCAGTGCTCGCGTTACGAGACGATCAGCCAGGCACTGGCCCGCACACAGGGCAAGATGACCGCCTCCGAAGCCATGGCGCTGCTCTCCACGGTCGCCCAGCCCCACACCCAATGGTCGGTTGTCTATAGCCTGAGCAGCCTGCAAATGCAGGTCGCCATGGGACAGCGGTACGAGGCGGTGCACACCTTCGACCTCTCGCCTGGCGCCGCCGAGCCATAGCAGGTTGGCTCGAACAGCGGTCGCACGCGCTCCCGCGCAGGAGAAGCACCCTCTTGGCCTGATGCCCCAACTGCTGCCCGGCGCGATGTGCCATTGGGCCTTGAGGAATGGACCGAGCTAGTTGTCCGCCACGACGATGCGGCGCAACACCGTGTGTTCGCCAAGAACAGCCGGCAAGAAGAGCGACCAACCTCCCAGATAGTTGGCAGCGTCACTGTCGGTGTAGGTATCGCCGCCATAGTCAGCGGTGACAGTGCCGATGTCGGTCTGCGTGCCATTCGCCCAGGGCAGGGAGCCGTAGCAGGTGAACGTGGCCTGGGGATCCAGGCTGGTCGGAGTGACACACGGCGTTGCCAGCCCCTGCTCGGCATAAAAGCTCGCAATCGGAGGCGAGTCAGTCAGGACAACCGATTGCAGGACGACGCTGCCGCTGTTAGTCACCACGAACTTGAACAGCGGGTCGGTGCCTGGCAGGAGACAGGGGCCGGGGGCCGTGTCGGCATCCACCCAGGCAGCGCCATCCCAGACGTACTTCTCCACGTCGATGGCCGGAGCCGGGGGCGAGCCGAAATAGTTGGCGTCGTCGCTGCCGGTGTAGGTGTCGCCGTCATAGTCGCCGCTCACTGTGGCCGTGTTGGTGTGCTGGCCGGCAGCCCAGGTGCCGGTCAGCAAGTACTCGGCGCTCGCGCCCGCGGCCAGCGTGCCGTCCAGGGCGATGTCGCCGTACACGTTGTCCATCAGGTCCACGTTGCTCAGATCGACGTTGCCGCCGTTGGTCACCACGAACCTGAACTGCGGGTCGGTGCCCGGCAGGAGATAGGGGCCGGGGGCCGTGTCGGCATCGAGCCAGCCCGCACCGTCCCAGACGTACTTCTCCACGGCAACCGAGGGCGCCGACGAGTTGACCTCGTAGCTCAGTTGGAGGTAGACCTGAGTGACGTGCACGGCACTCTCAACGTTTGAGTCGAAGCCCAGGCCGTCCACCGTGTTGGCCGTCGCCGGCGTCCACGGCAGGCCGGTGCTCGGGTCCTCCGACCACGTGTCGGTGTAGGTCGTGTAGGCCGTGCCAGGGTTGTGCCTGGGACCAAAGTAGTAAGTACCGTTCACGCCAAAATTCGACCAGACTACGTGGAAGCTATCCTCGACCTCGAAGCGCACCGTCCAGATGAGGGACAACGAAATGTTTGTCGCGTCCTGGGGAATGGCAGGCGCAGCGATACCGGCCCGATACGACTTGATGGCACTGGTCACGATGTAGGTCCCGTCGCCATCGTAGGACGGCGCCGGGTCGTCGATCTCGTTGTACCGGAGGTTGTCGACGTCAGCACTCGGAACACCTTCGTACCACAGGCCAATTTTGAGGTCCGAGATAGGATAGAGGATCTGCGAGTACGTCGAGATGACCTCCTCAGCCACCGCAGCGCGGTAGCCCGTCCGCGGCAGGCCGGCAACCGCCGGCCGGGGGGCCGCGGCCGGCACGACGGCGACAATCATGGCCAGGATCAAGCATACCGAGCCCATGCGCCGGATCCCAGCGTTGCGCGGTGTTTGATATTGGCTCACCGTTTGCACCTCCTTGCCCGGTTCGGTAGGTCCCGGCCATTCTGTCCGAAGGCAAGATAGCATGCATCGTGGTGCGGACGCAGGGCCGCGGCCCTAACCGTCTTGGGAGTTGTCGCCGGCCATCATGACTCGGGCTACCACGCGATGTGGATCAGGTTTGTGATGCTCTACTCGGCTTGGCTGCTTCTCCATTATAGCACCCGCACCATAGCCTGTCAAACTGTACCGGCCACCGCCTGTCCCTTTGCTCCGCGCCACCTTGACGGACTGAAGGAAAACGTATATCATGCAGGGCATTCAGGAGGAACCCATGCGCAACGAGCAGATGATTCTGACCCTGGCCAAAGTCGTCCTGGCGGCGGCCTGGGCTGACGGCGCGATGAGCCACGAAGAAATCAACAGCATGAAGGACGTGCTTTTCCGGATGCCGCAGCTTTCGGCGCGGCAGTGGGCGTCACTGCAGATGTACATCGAGGCGCCGGTGGGCGACGCGGAACGGGCACGCCTGGTGGAAGAGCTGCGGCAGGCCATCGCATCCCGAGAAGACCGGGAACTGGCCCTGCAGATGCTCGACGAAATGATGAACGCCGACGGCCAGTTGACAGAAGAGGACGAACGGGTGGCAGCCGAGATCCGGGCCGCCGTGGAGTCAGTGGACGTGGGCCGGCTGGGAAGGCTGGTGAAGGGGGCAACCAGCCGGCGCAGCCAGGCGGTGGCCAACGCCCCGAACCGCGAGGACTATTACGAGGATTTCGTCAAGAACAAGGTCTACTATGGCCTTCGCCGCCGCGTCGACCTCGGCCACGCTGAGCTTGCGGCCAGCGAGGAGGTACTGCGCACCCTGTGCCTGGCCGGGGGGATGATGGCCCAAGTCGCCAGGGTAAACCCGGAAGTGGGTGACGCGGAACAGGCGACGATGGTCCAAGCGTTAGAGACCCACTGGCAACTGGGGCCAGACGAAGCGGCCTTTGTGGTCGACGTGGCGCTGTCCGAATCGGCAACCCTGCTCGACCCTTTCCGCCTGGCCTGGCAGTTCGCGGACGCCTGCACTCCCCAGGAGCGGATTGCCTTTCTCGATGTGCTTTTTGCTGTGGCAACGGCTGACGGGGAGGCTTCTTACGACGAGATCGAGGAGATCAGGACGATCGCCGGGTCGTTGAAGCTGTCGCACCAGGACTTTATCCAGGCCAAACTCAAGGTCTCGCCCGACCGGCGACGGCAATAGACAGGTTTCCGGGACTCACGCAAACGGACGCGGGAACGCAAGTCCTACCGTTCCCGCGTCCGTTTTTCTCGCAACCCCTCACGCCTTACCGCTTGACGGTGCGGCCTGCCCGCTAGATGTACAAGTCCCGCCGGGCATAGGTCAGGTACGCGCCGGCCATGCTCACCGCGACGATGACCAGCGACAGCGCCACGAAAACCACGTCGAATCTCGAGTCGCGCAGCAGCATGACCACATCAAAGTACTTGAAGGGCGAAAAGTACTTGAGGAACTCAAGGTTCGCGTTCAGCTCGGAGATGATGGACAGGAAGTAGGTTCCGAGCAGCACCGCGATTGCCGCGGCACTGGCTCGCCTGTACCGTTTCAGCGCGCAGCCGAGAAAGATGCCGACGGCAAGAAAGATCAGCTGCATGATGAACAGCGCCAGCATGAGCCTGGACAAGAAGCTGTAAAACTCGGCGTCAGGCTCATAGGGTGCCGCGCTGAGCACGGAGGCCCCCCAGGTGATGAGCAGCAGGGCGATGCAATTGACAAGCGCTGCCAGCGCCTTGGCGGTCACCAGGCGGCTGCGGGGCACAGGCAGGGTCAGAGAGAACTCGACAGTCTTGTCCCGCTCCTCTTTGGAGATGATGTCGCTGCCCCACATCGCTGCCGCAACGGACAGGAGCAGCGCAAAGTAGGTGAACATCAGGGAGAAAAAGCCACTGACCGTCGTCAGGTTGAACGCTTCGAAATTGAACGCCGCCAGAAGTGCCGGGGGCATCTGGTCGAGGATCGCCAGCATCTCGGGGTTCTCGTAGTATGCCGAAAACTTGGACACGCCCATCGTCACGAACAGGATGACGATGACCCCCCAGATGATCAGCGATCTCAGGTTTGCCTTCAGTTCTCTCTTGAAGATGTTCATCTCCACGCCTCCTCACACCACGGCAGGGATGTCCCGCCTGGTATAGAGCAGATAGCTGCCCACCACAGAAACCACGATTACCGAGACACTGATCAGCACCAGAGGCAGGTCATAGGCCCCGTGCTCGACGATGTAGCTCGCGGCAAAGTGCTTGAAGGGGGTAATCTTTTCCAGCGTGCTCTCCCCAAGCATATCGCCGAAAGCGCTCAGGACGTACATGCCAAACCCTAGGGCCATCGCATAGGGCGTCACACTCCTGATCCTTTTCACCAAGAGCGAGATCACCAGTCCAACGGCCAGGAAGAACAGTTGGAATGGCACGATACTCAGCAGCAACAGCAGCAGGGTTGTGGTTTCGTAGGTCGAATCCCCTTTGAACAGGTTGATAAAGACAACGCTGCTGATCCAGACGACGATGTCGGTGATGAGCAAGCCGCTCAGCGCGGCAAGCAGTTTGCTGGTCAAGATCTGGGTGCGTGTCACAGGCTTGGTCAGCAAAAAGTCGGCCGTCCACTCTCTCTCCTCGACCGAAACCAGCGAGAATCCGTAGCCCGCAGCCTGAATTGCCAGACATATCTGGACAAAAAGGAAGGCCAGGCCGAAATAGCCCAGGATCTGCGAGAGGTCCACGCCGCTCAGGCCAAAGGCCTGCAGCAGCGCCTCTGGGAAGTTGGAGAGCATCGTCATTAGCAGGGCTGCATCGGCGGCGAAGGAGGAGAACAACGAAACATAGATCAAGATCAGCAGCGCAATCGCCACCGACCAGGTGATCACGGATCTTATGCTCATTCTGAACTCTTGCCGGAAAATGTTGATAGCCATGATCGTCACCTACTCGTAGTAGTGCATAAAGATCTCTTCCAAGGTCGGCTCTTCGATCGTCACATCCGAGACCGCCAGTTCGCCGATCTTGTGCACGACGGCATTGATGTCGCCCTTGTAGAAGAAGCGAGCGGTGCCGTCGTGCTGCTCGAGGTTGGTGACGCCAGGCATGTCAAAACAGGCAGCATCGAGAGCGCCGGCTACCACCCGGACTTTTTTATAGTTGTTCTGCTGCAGCGTGCGAATGTCCTCGATCTCGATGATCCGGCCCTCTTTGATGATGGCGACGCGGTTGCACATCCTTTGCACCTCGCCCAGGATGTGCGACGAGAAAAAGACCGTCACCCCACGCTCGTTCTCCCGCCTGATGAGCTCGAACGTCTTGCGCTGCATGAGCGGGTCGAGGCCGGCAGTGGGCTCGTCGAGGAAGAGGAGCTTGGGTTGGTGCAGCAGCCCCTGGACGATGCCCACCTTTTTCCTGTTGCCGTAGGAGAGGTCTTCGATGCGGCGGTGCAGCTCCAGCTCCATGAGCTCGGCCAATTCGTTCATGCGCTGGGTGTGGTTCCCTTCATAGAAACTGGCCGAGTATTTGAGCAGGTCAATCACTCGCATCCGTTCGTAATAAAACACCTCGGAGGGCAGATAGCCGATGTCCCTGCGGAGCTCGGGGCCATACTTGATGCAGTCTTTGCCAAAGATGGTCGCGCTGCCGCTTGTGGGATAGATCAGCGACAGAAGAAGCCGGATTGTGGTCGACTTGCCGGCCCCGTTCGGCCCGATGAACCCAAAGATCTCGCCCTCGTCCACGCCAAACGACACGTCGACGATGCCCCTCGCCTTGCCATAGTACTTGGTCAGACTGTTGACTTCGATCACACCCATGGTGACCCACCTCCTGGTTGCCCATTAGGGCCCAATGCACGCCACAACCCCGGGCCGTTTCTTTCGGCCCTGCCCCGTTTCTCCCAGGTATTCTAGCGCAAGAACCGCCGGAAAGCAAGCTTCGTGCGGTTTCACGCCGCTATCAGACGCAGTGGGCAGTGGGCTGCCGAGAGCCGGCCTGGGGCAAGATTGGAGATAACGGCAGCTGGCGGGCCGCCTGGCGGCACCCCAGGCAACCATAGCTCTGCAGCAGCGCAGAAAGGACCGGGCGATGTGCCCGGTCCTTTCCCTTGGACTACCATCGTTGCCGGCCGGCAGCCCGGGTCCCGATCTTAAAGTCTAGTCGGCCCGTTAGTGAGGGTAGTAGCTACGGGGGAGGGATTGCTCCCTCCCCCGTTTGTGCCCGTCAGACCTACGGAACGACACTCACTACGACGACGTTGGAGAACTCGGAGACCATGGTCTCCGTTGGGAAGCCAATGGACGGAGCAGCGTATACTGCAGTGTCGCCCACCGTGTTGGAGGCAAACACGCGGTAGACATACCCCGGATCCAGGGTGTCGACAGGGTCGCTGTAGGTTGTGGTGTTCTCCGGCAGGACGGCTACGGGCAGCCACGGCCCATCGACGGAAGCGGCCCGCTCGACGGTGAAGGCGGTCTCGTTTAGCGAGTTGTCGACCCAGGTCAGGACCACCTGCTGCTCGGGCTCCGCGCCGGTCACTGCGAAAGCCAGGTCAGACGGCGCTTTGGGGCGTACGCCAAGCACCTGCGGGCGCATCATGTCCATCTCCTCGTGGCTGAGGATGTGGCAGTGCCAGACGTATTCCCAGCCAAAGTTGACGTAGTGGTTGACGACTTCCACAGGCTGCCCCAATGGGTCAAAGATCTGCATGGCCCCTTCCGTCAGGCTCACGTCCTCTGGCATCGAGGGATCGATCAGCCGGATGCTGTTGGGTAGATCCCAGGGGATGTTGGGGACGAGCGGCCGGAAGGCCACGATGGTGTCTTCCAGCGGGCTAACCCGCACGGTGTCTTTCCAACCAAGCTCGTTGGGCTCCGGCTTGCGAATGATCCCATCCCAACCAACGCGGTTGATGAGCTGGACATCATAGAGGTGGAAGTGAACAGGGTGTGTGTCCACCCCGTTGTGCGTGATCTTCCACATCTGGGAGCCGTCGTCGGCCGAGGCGATGGGCGTCAGCTCAACACCCGGCGGCAGCTCGATGCCCCTCAGGATCTCGGTAGGCGGCATGCCGAAGGGGTAAAGGATCATGTTCTGTACGCCCGCTTGTGCATTCGGCGACTCCAGTCCGAGGAAGCCACTCATCCGGCCGTATTGCGGATCGAACGCCTCGCCCATCTCGTCCTGGATCTGCTTGGGCCTCAGGGGCATGGTCAGAGTAGCGTCAAGCAGAGTCTTGAAGGTCAGGGATGTGTCAAAGATCTGCACCAAACCGGCCAGCGGCCCACTGCTCTGGAATGACGTGCCGTAGGCCGAGTTGTACGCCCCTTGCCCGACGACGATGGGATGCTGCGATGTCTCGAACACCCCCAGACCGCCCAGGCTCGTCGACAGGAACGCCGTCTCCAGCGCCGCCAGGTCAAACGCCGGTGCCGCCGGCGCCGCCGCGACCTTGATCTGCACCATGGTGCGCGTGTTGGGGCCGTAGCCGGGCAGGGTCGGGGGTGTGCCGCCTGTGTCGCGATAATCCCCGTTCCCCGTGTAGTAGTCGTAGCGCGGGTCGCGCGCGGGGAAGGCCGCCGGGGCATCGTTGTAGAGGATGAGCGTCTGGCCGGCAAAGGCCGAGAAGTCGACGATGACGTCGGCACGCTCCGCCGGGCCGACAAGGAGGGAGTGCAGGTCCACGTTGCCGGCGTTAAAGACGGTGGGGTCGTTGACCCAGGTCGTTGGCTGCGCGGGCACGACCGCCGGGGCAGGCAGGAATCCACCTTCGCTGCCGATCTGGATCCAGCTCGGGCCCTCGGTGCCTGCCAACGGTGTGGGGAAGATGGTTGGATCGTCCAGGGCAGCGGCTACCTCGTCGGGGTTCAGCGCAACCTCAGTACACGTTACTCCTGTGAGCGAGGGTAGCGGGTTGACGTTGTCGGTGTCACACACCACACCGTTGGCGTCCACGGCCTGGTAGAGCGACACGTTGAAGAAGCGGTCGTTGGCCGCGTTGAGGACGCGGAAGCGGTAGGCCTTGGGCTCGACCTCGATGGTCGGGTAGGCAGTGCCGTTGACGACCGGCGTGTCCATAAACGCTTCCATGCCCATGGAGTTGAAGGGAGTGCCGGGCATCATCGGCGGCTCGCACCACTGGAGGTCAGGGTTGCAGGTCGGGTCATAGTAGGGGTTGGCCACTGGCCCATAGTCGATCGACAGTGTGGGCGGCCAGAACCAGGGTCCGTACGCCCAACGGCCGAACTGGTTGACCCCGGAGCTGTCGCCAGGGTTCTGGGCCGGTGAGTAGACGTGCGGCAGCCACAGATTGCCCGTGCCACCCCAGCGGGTTGTGTCCCACGTTTCGTCTGACCTGGCGAGCTGATCGAGGCCCGGCACAAAGGTCTTGTCCTGAAGGACCAGAGGGATGGTGCTGTCTGCGCCGGGAATGAGCCCCTGGCCGACCAAAGCCTGCTCGGTCTCGTCGGTGATGATGTATGGTGCCGCCTCGCCCGCGTAGACGTTCAGGCGGGTGATACCCCAGGCGTGGTCGTGGTAGAACATCAGCCGCGCGCTCTGCTGGTTGGTGTAGTAGAACGTCATCACCCCATCATTCGGGTCGCCCGAGTCGCCCATATCTGGGACCGGCTCGACGCTGACGCCCTGCGGATAAGAGGTGTTCTCTCCCGCCGGCGTGATCCACTGGTGTGGCGTCCCGTCGCTGATCCAGGGCGAGATGCCGCCATGCAAGTGCAGGGTGGCGCGGTTCTCAGTGTAACAGCCATCCAATTTGGGGATCCGATCGCCCGTGACCATGTCATAGCCGACGGCGCACATCGGATTCTGCGGATCCATCTCTTCCATGCCGTACAGGTCGGCGCCCATGCCCGCGCCCATCACCGTCGTATCGACGGGGATGAAGAGGTCGCCGCCTATGCCCGTGGGCAGCAGGTTGTAGAACTTGATCCGCACCGGGCGATCTTTGGCAGCCACGATCGTGGGCCCAAGGTAGTGGGGTGGAGCGACGCCAAAGAAACCGGCTATCTCGCTCTCGGTCCCATCAAGGTTGGCGTTTGTCAGTTGGACACGCTCGCCGGGCACGACGTCTGTGGAGACCTGGACGTAGCCGCGCAGCAGTGTCGGCGGCAGGTCGGAGTGCATCTGCTCCCGGTACTGCACGAGGGCAATTTCGTAATAGTCCGCGTCGGGGTAGGTCGTCTGGTCGGGCTCGGCCACCGGAATGTACTGGCCCAGATTGTTTGCGGCGCCAGCGCCCAGGCCGGGCAGCCCGTCGACAAACTTGCGGATACCGCCGGTGATCACCGTGTAGCTGCCGGTGTCGACAACGGCGCCGAAGGAGTAGGTGCGATCGTCCGCCAACATTGGGAAGGCGCTTCCCCCTAGGGTGACGGTGTCGGCCAGGATGGGCGCGGCCGGAGCCGGGAAGCTGACGACGTCGGTACCCCCTCCCAGGTCCACAGGGATTCCTTGTCCGTAGAAGGCGATGACGTCACCGGCCAGGACGGGCACGCGACCCACCGGGAAGACGGCCACTTCCGAGATTGCCGGGTCGTTAAGCGCCGGCACGGTGAGCAGGCCGCTATCATAGATCACGGTGTATTGGTCGGCGACACCGGTTGGCCGCAAGACATAGGCGTGGAACACGTTCCCGGCTGAGGCGAAGGCTGCCACCTGGTTCGCGCTTCGGGATGTCTCGGGCGCGCCGGCCGGCAGAGCGGCAACAGGAGCCAGGTCGGGGGCAAAATCCTTTGCCACCAGGGGCAGGTAGACCTTGAACCTGTACGCGGGCCGCGCCTGACTCCAGGTCCGGAAGCTCGTCACGGAACCTTCGGGCAGTGCGGTGGGCAGCACCACGAGAACGGGGGCGAGCTCACCCGGGCCCACCCGAAAGTCACTGGCAAAGGTACGCTCCACGAGCGGGTTGCCGGTATCAGTCCCGGCAGCAGGGGCAAAGTGGCTCGCGAAGGCGTTGTCGGCCACCGTCAGGCCCAGCGTCTCGCCCAGCGTCGTGGATCCGGGATAGTGCAAGCCGGCCCACACGCGGGCACTGTTGACCTCTGTCCGCAGGTCGGCGGCCGTGGCATAATGCCGGGTCTGGCCGGTGATCAAGCTGGTCAGGTCGACCTCGATCTGCTCGGTGCCAAGCGCTTGGGCAAAGACCCTGGACTGCGCCGCAGCATAGCACGAGTGCCCGGCGACGAATTCTGGGAAGCTCGGGGTCATGACCAGGGGCGCCCAGGTGGGATCCGCTGCGGTCAGGTCGGTGCCGTCGGTGTCCGCTCTGCGGATGGCCGTGATGGGGCGCCAGAAGCTATAGGTGTACTTGGTGTCAAAGCAGGCGATCAGGGCATCCGTACCGATGATGTTGCCCATGGCTACCAGGCGGGCGGTATCGATCAGGTTCAGGCCACGATCGGCAGCAATTTGGCGATAAGCGGAGTTGAACTGGATGACGTTGTTGGTCGTCCAGAACATGGCGATGCTCGTCTGCTCTGGGGTGCGGATTGCGCTCGTGGCACCATAGTCCTTGACGGCGTTCATCTCCGCGGCCCATTCGGCGCTGTCCAGGGCCCATGGGGTGCCCACGATAGAGCGGAATTGATCCGGGGTTGCGAAGGTGAAGGGCTCCAACAGCGCCATCCAGGGGTCAATGGGCGGCACCACCGTGCTGTCCGGCAGGACTGTCGGTTCCCAAATCCCCGGGCCGGGCGGCAGGACAGTGTAGGTATCCTGTGCCAGCAGCCCGTCGTTCGCGCGGAGCGCAAGGATGCCTGACGCCGCCTGCTGGCCGATGGCGATGCCGGCAGTCTTGGCGGCGCCATCAGGTATGAGGGCCAGGGAGGCAGCGTATTTGGCGGGGAGCGTAGTGTCGGTCGGGAAATAGTTCGCCAGAACTTCATACGCTGCGGTTGCCACCGCAGCTTCGCGGGAGGCGCTGGGATCGCGCGGCAGGGCAAGGTAATAGGGCTCGTACCCGCCCTCGATGGCCACCAAGGCATCGTAGACCGCCGCCTGGATGTAGGACAGGTAAACAAAAGCTGTCGCCATCGAGATCCCGTTGGGCGACATTGACATCCCGGGCATAGGGAGCGGCTGTAGGAACTCCTGGGCGATGGCGTTCCACTCGCTCACGATGTTGCCCGGCAGGGGGCTATTGGCATAGTTGGGGTGGCTGAAGTAGCGCGGCGCTTGGCCTGGCATGACCATGTTTGGCGCGGACGCCGTTTCCAGCACAAAGCCGGCTTCGGCCGCGCGCTCAGCCGCTGCCTTCCGTTCCGCCGGTGTGATCCTACTGTCTTGCTTCTCCTTGACTCTGGCCGCTTTTTCAGCATAGCTCGGCCGGTTGCCATTCTCTGGGTTTTGAGCTTGCACGCTTGACGGCAAAATCCCAGTCAGCACCAGGGACACGAGCACCAGGACAAGGAGCAAGCGCTCCAAGAATGTGGCTTTTCGCATGTGGGTTCTCCCTCCTTTGGTCAGATCCAGTCATTCGAAGAAAATGATCGCTTGAACTGCGGTCGGGGCTCACGTTTCGTTCTCTTTAGCACCTCCTTGTGTCGCCCGTGGGCGAACCTCTCATCTTCACATGGCAAAGGCCTGGCGAACGCTGCGCACCAACTCCTCGGCCGAGACGTTCTTGAGCAGGTAGCTTACCGCCCCGGCCCTCAGCATCTCGGGCACGAGCTCTTCTTCCTGAAACGTGCTCATGGCGATCACCTGGCTGCCAGGCCACCGCTCCAGGATGGTGCGCGTGGTGTCGGCAGCCGACGGCAGGGTGATGGCCATCAGGACCACGTCGGGGCGACTGCAGTCGCACAAGCGAAGGGCTTCTTCGCCGCTGGCTGCCTGGCCGGCCAACTCCAGGTCGTGGTAGGAACTGACCGAAGTCGCGACGGCATGGCGCACTGCAGGGTGAACATCCACTACGAGCACCCGGATGCGCCGGCATGGCCTGGCATCACCCTGCGGCGATGGCTGCATTTTGTTTCCCCTCTCTGGGTTGGCACAGGAGAATAGGCAAGGTCCGCAATAACCCCTTCAGCATACAAGGAAAACCCCCCAGGCACAACGGCTGCCTGGGGGGTTCTGACCTACCTGATCGGGGGGCTAACGTGGCTCGGGAGCGGCGGATCCGCCTCTCGGCCGGGGTACCAGACCGTGCCCCACGGCCAGTGCCACTGCCTCGGTACGGCTGGCGCAGCCCAACTTGGACAGAATATTGCTCACGTGGAACTTGACGGTCTCCGGGCTCACGATAAGCCCTGCAGCAATCTCGGCGTTGCTGAGCCCTTTGACCATCCAGACCAGGACCTCTTGCTCGCGACGGGTCAGGCCAAAGTTCCCTCCAGGGGAGGGCGACACGGGCTGCACCGCCGCCGCGATCAGTGCCTGGGTCGCCTCGGGAGCCAGGGTCGAGCGGCCTGCCTTCGCGCCGCGAATGGCCGCCGCCAGCTCGTCGGCCGTCACGTTCTTGAGAAGGTAGCCGGTGGCTCCCGCCCGCAGGGCAGCCTGCACCTTTTCGACATCCTCGGCATTGGTCAGGACAATCACCCGCGTCTGTGGGCTCTGGGTCCTGATGGCCTGTATGGCGGCGACACCTCCCATGCCCGGCATCACGAGATCCATCAGGACCACGTCTGTCTCAGTGTAGGTGCAGAGGCCGATAGCCTCTTCGCCACTGCTTGCTTCGCCTACCAGCTCCAGATCGGGAAAGGCCCGCAGAAACAGCTTGAGTCCGGTGCGCACCAGGATGTGATCGTCGACAATCAGGACGCGGATGGGTGGGACCTCGGTCATCGCTCTATCCTCCAAAGAGCCTCTCGCTCTCTTCGGTCACTCTGCCGGCCAGGTCACGGTGACAGAGGTGCCCTTCCCCGCCTCGCTGGCAAACGCAAAGGCACCGCCCAACGCTTCGGCACGCTCACGCATGATGCCCAGACCCATGCCCTTGCCGCCCGGTGCAGCGAGCGCCGCGTCACATCCGCGACCATTGTCGGCCACGGACAAGACCACCCTCGTGGCGGGCCGTGCCGGATCGGCGGGTGTGTCCAAAGGGGTGGAGCGCAGTGTTACAGCGACGTTGCGCGCCTCGGCATGTTTGGCAACGTTGTTGAGTGCCTCCTGTGCGATCCGGTAGAGGGCAACCCGGACATCGGCCGGCAAACTACAGCTCCGATCGGCATCGACTACAACGGGGATGCGCATCCGGCTGCTGGCCGCCTCGGCAAGTTGCTGGAGGAGAGCCGCCAACTCGGTTTGGGCCAGGGTCATGGGCCGCAGCTCCAAGAGAAGCATGCGCATCTCCGCCAGGGCTCCCCGCGTCAACTGGCGTACTTCGGACAGGCACTCCAGCCCCGACTGGCGGTCCTCCTCCCAGAGGCGGGGCAAGACCTCCGCAGCCAGGCTGGCCGAAAAAAGGGTCTGGCTCACGGCGTCGTGCAGCTCGCGGGCCAGAAACTGCCGTTCCTGCAGGGCTGCCAGCTCCTGGGCCTGTTGGTAGAGCCGTGCGTTCTCCACGGCCACCGCCAACTGGCCGGCAAAAGCCTGCGTCAGCGTTGTTTCGCGCTCGTCAAAGGCACCCGGCTCACCCCGTTGCAGGGTCACCAGGCCGACCATCTCACCTTTAACCGCCAGAGGCACGCCCAGCCAGGACCGAACGTAACCGAACAGGGAGTCGAATCGCTCGCCCGCCACCTGTCGCAAGGCACCCGCGGGCGGGGTGTCGGCGCGAACATCCGGGATGGAGATTGGCTTCTGCGTGGACAGCAGCTCGTGTGCCAGGGATGAGCGCTCCACCGGCAGGTGCAGTTTCTTCACCTCATCTGCCGGCAGCGGTCCCCGGTGCATCACGGCCTTGAGCGCATCGCCCTCCAGCCGGTAGACCGTTGCCCCCACATAGCCAACCACTGCTTCCAGTGCCTCCAGGATCCGTTGGAGCAGCGGCTCCAGCTCCTTCGACAGTGCCGCGGCGTTCGAGATCTCCAGTAACATCGCCAGGTCCTGCGTTCGCTCCTCGACGCGCTGCTCCAGCTCCTGCTCGCTACGGCGCAGCTCCTCTTCCACTCGGCGTCGCTCGCCGATCTCGAGCTCCAGGCAGCGGTTGCTCTCCAGCAGCTTCTGCGTGCGCTCCTGCACCCGTCGCTCCAGTTCGTCGTTTGTCCGGCGCAGTGCTTCCTCCGCCTCCTTGCGCCGCGTGACGTCTGTGGTCGTGACAATGACCCGCCACTCATCGATGGAAACAGGCACAGCACTCACCTCGGTCCAGGTTACCTTTCCGTCTTCCTTGAGCACACCTATCTGCGCCTGTACCGGCCGGTTCTCGCGCACAGCCCGCCTGCTGGGAAACTCCTCGGGCGGCATGGGCGTCCCATCAGGTCTCAGATACTGCCTGCGGACATGGGCACCTGCGTGCAACCTCTCCCGGGAAAGGTCGAGGATCCTGTGCAGAGCAGCGTTGTCTTGCACGATCCGGCGCTCCTCGTCAAGGATAGAAACGCCGATGGGCAGCAGGTCGAACAAGGCCTTCAGCCTTTCGTCGCCCGCTCTGAGGGCCTCTTCGGCGGTCCGGCGCTCGGTGACGTCCCTGGACACCGCCACGCTGTTTTCCGTCATGCTCCGGCTCAGTGCTTCACTCTCCTGGCGCGCCGCTTCGGCCTGCCGCTGCTCGGTAACATCAATCCCCGTGCCGATGATGTACTCGACGGCACCCTCGGCGTCGGCGAGAGCTGTGAGCGACCAGGTAACGCGGCGCCGGAACCCATCTCTTGTCAGCCAGTAGCCCTCGTGGTGTGAAGAGAAGCCACTGGCAGGGAGCTTGTCGAACTCGCTCCTGACCCCCTCCAGCTCCTGTGGAGGGATGAACGCGTCCCAGAAGCGCTGTCCCCGCACCTCCTCACAGGTGTAGCCGGTGACCTGCTCGCAGTAGCGATTCAGGTGAACAATCCTCCCCTGCCGGTCCACGACCACTACGAGCTCTCCGGCCGCATCCCAGACGGCCGCGCTCCAGCCGCGCTCCCGGTGCAGCCGATCGATCGCCGCTCCCTGGTCGCCGGAGGTTTCAGCGCCGGCTAACGACGGCTCGCTCGTGCTGCGAACCCATTCTTGTCTCTCTGGCTGCAACTCTGCAACGTTGGCCATTGTATTCCCCTGTGCTCAAGTCCTTGCCAGGTACTGCTGGGGTGGGAAAGGCTCCTCAGCGCACACGCATTATACACTATTCTGATCAACAGGCCAAGACATGATGGTAATCTGTACGCGGCTGTCGCGCGATCCCCAAGCGTGGTAGTGTCCGTCCAGGCTCAAAGCACCGTAGAACGGGCAGGCGAAGGCCCACATCGAAAAAGGCCCTCCCCTTTTCAGAGGAGGGCCTTTGCTTTCAACTCGTGATGACAAACGTCACGGGACAGCAGGCCGGGATCTGACCGGCCTTGGCTCAAGAAGTGCCGGGCACCAAAGCCTGTACCAGCAGCTCCGCCAGGCCTTTGACCTGGACATTGAGCCCATAATGCTCGTTGAGCTCTGTCAACTGGTGCCGGCAGTTGTCGCAAGAGGCGATGACGACGCTGGCTCCCGTGGCGCGTACCTGTTCCGCCTTGGGCGCACCCGCCTTTAGCCGGATGTCCTCCCATTCGGGCATCGCCACAAGACCTGCGCCCGCCCCACAGCAGAAGCTGCGCTCGCGGTTCGGCGTCATCTCCCGGAAATCCTCTGCTGCAGCCCGAACCACCCGGCGCGGCTCTTCGAACAGGCCGCCCTTGCGTCCCAAGTTGCAAGAATCGTGGAGTGTTACCGGCTCAGGATTGTTAGCCCGATTCAGGCTCAGCCGCCCCGCACGCACGTACTCATCCATGACCTCCAGGATGCTCCGTACGCGGAAGGGCAGGGGCCCGCCGAACCATTTTGGCGCTTCCCAGCGCAGGGCGTGGTAGGCATGCCCACATTCGGCGACTACGATCTCTTCTACCTTGAGCCGTTGCGCTTCCTTGAGAATGCGCTCCGTGATGCGTTTGGCCTTGGGTACGTCGCCAATGTAGGTAGCATAGTTCGCTGCTTCGAACATGCTGATCGTCCACGACTCGCCCACGGCATTGAACACGGTTGCCGGTGGAGTGATGGTGTGGGCACCCGACAGCGGGACGTAGAGGATTTTGGCCCCTTCGACATCCGTGGGGATTCGCGCCTTGTCGCTGCCGAGGCGATCTTGGACCTCGACCTCCAGGTCCTTGAGCTGCTCGAGGTAGAACTCCTTAAAGAACTCCAGGTTCTCTTCCCGGGCCAGGGCTGCGTCGGCAAGTTGGACCAGCATTTCGGGTGCCTTGCCTGCGGCGAGCAACACGCCGCGCGCTGCCAGCAAGATCTGCGCTGTGTCCACCGCCAGTGGGCAGTTGGCCATGCACCGGTCACACAGGGTGCAGTTCCGGTAGGCCACCTCTACCCAGTCGTCGAGCTCTGCTTCGGTCAGATCCCGGGCTCCTGTCCAGCGCGGCAAGATGCGGCTCATCCAGTCGTGATGCCGCTTGTAGACACGGCGCACCCGCTCCGCCTTGGCCACTGGGCTGATAGTCGGATCCTTGGTCGCCAGGTAGTAATGGCACTGATCCACGCACCAGCCACAGTGCGTACACAGGTTCGAGGACGCTACGCCGACCGTCTTGTTATAGCGCTCATCTAGTTCCTGGAGGGCGGCTTTCAAGGCGTCGTTTTCCTGACTCATCGGGCTCCTCCTGTTCTGGGGGTGACACCCCGGCGCCCGTAGCGGATCCCCATCAGCACGCGGGCAAAGAACCAGTAAACATAGTGCGAGATCTTGCTAAAGGGCACATAGAACAGGAAAGCCGCCGTTACCAAAAAGTACGCCAGCCGCCAGCCGTCTGTGTTGGTCACGAGGGTCATGACCGTGAGAAAAAAGAAGACCTCGACGGCAACCAGTGAGAAATAGTCGTCGGGGGTACTGATCACCCGCAGCGTTGGGTCGGCGAACCGCCGCCACAACCGGATGACGCCGACGACCAACCCCAGAGCAACGAAAACCGAGAAAACAATCCGCACGGGTTGGGTCATGAGCTGCGGCGTAAAGGGCAGGGTAAAGGTAGAAAGGATTGCCAGGCCGGCGCCGATGTGATACAGGCCGAACTCCAGCCAGCGGCCCCAGTGCTGAGTGCTGGAGCTCATCATCCACGGCACCACTGTCGAGGCATAAGAATAGGCCACCCCGGTCCCGCCACTGCCCTTGGCCGGCGCGTTTTCCCAGCGCATGGGCAGGCGTGCTATCGTCCAGGCCTTGATGGCGTACATGATCGCAAAGAACGACAGGGCGATGATCTGCAACTCCCACTCGGCAAAGTGCAGAAGTTTCTCCATGTCCATGGGAACCTCCCTGTTCCGACAAGAAATGCCGGCAGACCCCTGGGGCTTTTGAGGGTGTACTCAGCAGGCCTGCCGGTCCCGGTTTACTTCAGGCGCTTCACCCAGAAGGTGATGAGCTTCCCTTCCCGCTCCATCTTGACCAATTCGTTGCCCGTGCTCTTGGCCCAGGCAGGGATGTCGGCCATGACGCCAGGATCGGTGGCCGTCGCCTCGATCGTGTCGCCCACTTCCACCTTCTTGATGGCGCCGGCGATCTTGACGACCGGCATAGGGCACAGCATTCCCTTCAGGTCCAGCACCATGGCTGGGGTTACGTTCTCCGACATGTTTCCTCCTCGATTGTCTTTCTTTTCAAACGTCGAATCTAGATAAAGAGCTGCATCGCCGACTGCTGCGCCTCGCCCAGCATCGTCGCCGCGCCGGCGATTTCCACGCCGGGGATCAGGTCGTCCAAGGTGATCTCCATGACATCCATGCTTGTCAGGCAGGCCAAAAACCTCACGCCCAGGTCCACGCATGTCTGCTGCAGCTCCGGCAGCGACGTCACGCCCTTGTCCCGCATCATCTTCTTGAACATCCAGCGGCCCACACCGCCAAAGTTGAACTTGGAGGGCCCGATGCGGTCGATGCCCCCGCGGTTCATCACGCCCACCATCCGCCCAAAGAACCCTTCGCCGGTCAGATTCCCTTTCTGGATGGCCTTCAGGCCCCAGAAAGTAAAGAACATGGTGGTGTCCATGCCCATGGCCGCCGAGGTGCTGGCGATCGTGAACGCCGCAAACGCCTTGTCAAAGTCTCCGCTCATGACGATGAGGACGCACTTCTTTGGTTCTTCGCTCATGGTTGATCCTTTCCCCTCCAGCTTCTAGAGTCTGCTCATCTCGGCGATCTTTTCGAGGCGCCCGAGAAGATACAACCGTTCCTGTCCGATTTCCGAAAAGGCCTCTGCTAACCGCCGCACCAGCTTTGAGATTCGCGCCCGGTCGCTTTCCGAGATCGCCCGCACGCTGTCCGCGGCCGCCTTCAGATCAGACTCGGCCACACCCAGGCCGGCTGCCAGCCCCGTCAGATCGGCCTGCCACCCTGGTTCGGGCTCGCCGGTGCCCGCGGTGGTGAATTGACATGCCGCCGCAAGGCCCACCGGCTGCCCGCCGATGGCAATGACGGCGCTGGCACATAGCAGCCCCGCGTGACAGGCATAGATCTCGCCGTCAGGGCGCTGCCTCCACGAGCTCGCGCAGCTTTGGCGCCCGGCTTCCGTCGAGAGAACCAGGCTGCAAAAGGCGCAGGGGTTGCTCACGCCCGAGAGCGGCCGGCCATCAAGGTCCGTTGTAACCACGGCGACGTCCACCATTTCGGCACAAAGGCCCTGGATGGCAGTGGTACAGCCAATGGGCAGCGCCTGGGACAGCGGCGCGGAGCTATCCGCCGGCAAAAGCGCGGCAGACGTCCCGCCCAGTCCGGCCTGCTGTTCCTGTAACCAGGCCTCGATGTCGCGTCTGGGAAAACGCCACTGGCCGCCCACCTTGAAACCGCGCAGGCGGCCGTCCTTTAACATGCGGTACACCGTAATGCGATCCACCCGGATCAGCTCTTGAATCTGTCTGGTTGTGAGCAGATTGTCCACAGGCTGCGCCACCCCACTGTGTGCAAGATAACACAAAACAAACGCGAGGTCAAATTCACAATGTCATGGTGTAACAGCCTATAACATTCGGTGACAAATGATACGCCCTGTGCTTCGTGGGACGTCAGGTTGCGCTGAGCGCGGACGCAGCCGGCGCCCGGCACCTCGTGCCGCACTTCAGAGCCTTGCACTGTCCTCTGGAGGGTGCTATAATGCGGCTGTGACGCAGAATGGCCCGCAGGTACCCTTCTCATGAGGGATGCAGGAACAGCGCGCGTAGGGAGGAGGTGGAGAAAGAGCCGTGGCGATTAGTGTTGGCCGGCGGGCGGCCTTGCTCCTAGAGCCGGTGCGTGCCGCCTTGGGCGCTGCTCCCGACGTGTTTCTGCAGCCGGTCAGCCTCTTCCGCAGCTACAAGCTCGGCAGCCTGCGGCCCGATCTCGTCGCCGGGCCGCCGGTCGCTGGATGGGCCTCGGCGAGCGAGACAAGGCCAACGATGAAGCGACTGAGGCCATGTACGGCGCACTCAACACGCTGGACATCGATGGCCGGATCGTCATCGGCGAGGAAGGCCGGTTGGGCACCCATTCCCCCCTGGACACGGGCCGGCAAGTAGGCACAGGCAACGGCCCGCCGATGGACGTGATCGTAGATCCCATCGACGGCAGGGAGCTGTTGGCCCGGGGGCATCCAGACGTCATCTGTGTCGCGGCCGTCGCACCCCGCGGTTCCATGTGGGCGCCGGCCCCGGCCGTCTACATGAACAAAATCGTCGTAGACCGCGAAGTAGCGGACGCCCTGGTCCCGGAATGCCTCGACGCGCCCGCCGCCTGGACGTTGGCCCTGGTCGCCAGGGCAAAGGGCAAGGCGGTGCGCGACCTGATCGTCTTTGTGCTCAGCAAGCCTCGCCACGAGGACCTGATCCAGGAGATCCGCGCCGCGGGCGCCCGCACCATGCTGCGCACCGATGGAGAGGTCGTCGGGGCGTTGATGGCGGCCTCCCCTCACGGCAGCGTAGACGTCATGATGGGCACCGGGGGGATTCCTGAAGGAGTGCTGACTGCCTGCGCCACGAGGGCCATGGGGGGTGGCATGCTGGCCCGGCTGTCGCC
>JBFYTF010000356.1:0-17495 GCA_041300865.1 Anaerolineae bacterium | reverse complement strand
CTCGCCAAAGGCCGACAGGCCGCCGTCCACCAGATGGTTGTGCCGTGCACAAAGGAAACGGCATCCGAGAGCAATAATAGGGCTGGTCCGACCAGGTCTTCCGGCTGGCCGAATCGTCCCGTCGGCGTGTGCGCCACAATTCGCCGTCCCACTTCGGTCAGATCGCCGCTCGCTTGCTCTGTCAGCAGGAAGCGGTTCTGTTCGGTCAAGAAGAATCCCCGAACCAGGGCATTCACCCGGATGTTCGGAGTGTACTCCTGGGCGATGTGGACGGCCAGCCACTGGGTAAAGTCGACGACAGCCGCCTTGGCCGCCAAGTACGCTACACTGCAGGTTAGGGGGTGGTAGGCGCCCAGTGAGGCAATGTTCAGAATATTGCCTCTGCCCTGCTGCACCATAATGCGGCCGAAGACTTGGCAAACGAGAAGGTACCCATGAAGTTGAGGTCAAATACCTAGCGTACCGCGTGCTCAGGCAGGTCAAAGAACGAAAGCGACTGGCTGGTCGTGGCCTCTTTCCTGGCACCGCCAGCACCGTTGACCAGGATGTCGATTCGGCCAAAGGTGCCGAGCACCTCGTGAGCCACCTGCTGAAGCGACTCTTTCGACATCAAATCCGCCTCGAGGGCGATCCCCTGGCCTCTGTCGGACACGATTTGCTGCGCAACCAGCTCGGCCTTGCCATGTTGACATGCCCGAGAACTACAACGGCGGCCCCTTGCCTGCCCAGGGCTCGCGATAAGGCACTGCCGAGTACACCGCTGCCTCCCGTGACGACTGCCACTTTCCCGCCAAAATCGAATGCTTGGCTCAGAGTCATTGGGCGCTGCTCCGGCGTTCACCTTCAACCGGCGAACCTGGTCATTGATCAAGCAGATCATGGACGGCTTGGACCACCTGTTCTACCGCTGGAATCGTTGCGAACTCCAGAGCAGGGGTCATCGGGACCGGAACATCCAAAGCCCCGATTCGCTTGACAGGCGCATCCAAGTAGTAAAAGGCCTCTTCGGCAATGACCGATGCAATCTCCCCCGTGATTCCGTAGCTCAAGCACCCCTCATCGAGCACCACGGCGCGGTTTGTCTTGCGGACGGACGCCAGGATCGTCTCTTTGTCCAGAGGCCGAAGGCAGCGCGGATCCACCACCTCGACATCGATCCTCTCCGGTGCGAGTTGTTCTGCCGCGGCCAGGGCGACATGGACCATGCGAGAAGTGGCGATCACGGTCACTTTGCTGCCCGGCCGCTTCACATCTGCGACGCCCAGGGGGAGGATGTACTCGGCGGTGGGGACCACTCCCTTGACGTCGTAAATCATCTTGCCTTCTAGGAAGATGGTGGGGTTGTCGTCGCGGATCGCGGCCTTGAGCAGCCCCTTGGCATCGTAGGGCGTGGACGGCATGACCACCTTCAGGCCAGGGACGTGGGCGACCCACGCGTGCATGCTCTGAGAGTGTTGCGCAGCGGCTCCGCGCCCGGCGCCGATGGTGGTGCGCACCACGAGGGGTACGCGGGCCTGGCCGCCGGTCATGTAGTGCATCTTGGCCGCCTGGTTCACGATTTGTTCCAGCGCCAGGGTCAGGAAATCGCTGAACATGATCTCGACCACCGGTCGCATGCCGGTCATGGCTGCGCCCACCCCCAGGCCGACAAACCCCGCTTCCGAGATGGGCGTGTCCATGACGCGTTCGCGGCCAAACTCCTGTTGAAGCTCGGCGGTTACCATGAACACACCGCCGGCCCGGCCAATATCCTCTCCCATCAAGAAAACCGCCGGATCGCGGGCCATTTCTTCCGCCAGCGCCTCGCGGATGGCCTCGCGGATGGTTAGCTCCCGGGCCTCAGGCATAGACATGTTCGGTCACCTCTTCTGCTTCCGGCATGGGGGACGATTTGGCGAACTCGACCGCATCTTCCATTTCAGCATGGATCTCTCCGTCGATCGCGTGCAGCTCCAACTCGCTACAATAGTCGCCGTCAAGAAGCCACGTGCGGAACCGGCCCACGGGTTCCTGCTGCCGGTGTGCTTCCAGCTCCTCCTTGGTACGATAACCCCGTGCGAAGCCAATGTCACCCATGTGATGCCCTTTGAGCCGGTAGGTGTGTGCTTCGACAAAGCTGGGCCCTTGCCCCGCCCGTGCCTTGGCGACCGCACCCTGGACGGCCTCGTACACCGCAACTACGTCGTTGCCGTCGACCTCCACGGCCGGTATGCCAAAGGCTTCCGCTCTCGCACCGATGGGCCGGCAGTCTACCGTCGCTTCCTCACATCGGGTATACTCACCAAAGCTATTGTTCTCACACAGATAGATGACCGGCAGCTTCCACAGTGCTGCCATGTTCATGACCTCGGCAAAGATACCCTGGTTGGCGGCGCCATCGCCAAAAAAGCACACGGCTACCTGTCCCGACCGGCGTTTCTTGGCCGATAGAGCTGCGCCGGTGGCAATGCCAAAGCCACCGCCTACGACTCCGTTGGCCCCCAGAACACCCAGGCTCAGGTCTGCCGCGTGCATGCTCCCTCCCTTGCCCCGGCAGTAACCCGTGACCCGTCCGCACAATTCGGCCAACAGTCGCTTCGGGTCGCCACCCTTTGCCAATACGTGGCCGTGTCCGCGATGCGTGCTGGTGATATAGTCGTCTTCGTTGAGCGCGAGGCAGGCGCCTGTGGCCACGGCTTCCTCTCCGACATAGAGATGTAGCAGGCCCACGACTGTGCCCCGGTAATATAGCTCCTCCGCCGTCTCTTCAAATGCGCGGATGCGCTTCATACGACGGTACATTTCTAACAGAAGCGGCTTGTCCAAGGTCTTTCCTCCCACGTTATCCTCTCCACTCACCTGAGCCACAGTCCTTGTGCGTCCTACCTGGCCGGGATCGGTTCACTTCGGCTCTCCCTACACCGGTTGCGCAACTGGCCCAGGCCCTCGATTTCAACCTCGACGATGTCGCCATCGGAGAGGTACACGTTCGGCGTGCGGAATGCGCCTGTGCCGTGCGGCGTGCCGGTCAGGATGACGTCTCCTGGCAGCAGGGTAAAGGCCCGTGTGATAAACTCGATCAGGGTCGGGATATCAAAGATCATCTCTGACGTACACGAATCCTGGAGCAGGGTTGCGCCAACACGGCACGAAATCGCCAGGTTGCCCGGGTCGGGCACCTCCTCCTTCGTCACAAGGGCAGGTCCCAAGGGTAAGAACGTGTCCAGAGACTTGCCCCGCACCCACTGCCCATCTTCGAACTGCAGGTCGCGGGCACTGACGTCGTTGGCGCAGGTATAGCCCCAGATTACATCGAAAGCGTCCGCAGCCGAAACGCGGCGTGCCGGGGACCCGATCACGACTGCCAGCTCGGCTTCATAGTCCACCTTTGACGTCAGGCTCGGATCCCAATCGATCAACGCCCCCGGCCCTACGATGGACGTGGGAAACTTGGCAAAGAGTACCGGTTGCCGCGGCGGCTCGATATGGCACTCACGACAGTGGTCCCAATAGTTCGCCCCCACAGCCACTACTTTTGATGGCTCAGGAATGGGTGCCAGAAACTCCATGTTCGCCTGAAAATTAGCCATCTCTGAGCCCAGCCGTCCCTGGGCCCAGCGTTCGAGCACAAGAGCTGCGCGATTCAGCCCGGGCGCTCCCATGATTATCAAATCCAGGAGATTGGGAGGCAGCGACGGGTCTGCCCTGTTCAAGTCGATCACGTGATCGCCGACCAACAGGCCAAGGCGTGGGCCGGAATCCCGACGAAAGGTTACAAAGCGCATCGCATTCTACCTCGGTCAAAGTGGGTGTTCTTCTGGCGAGACCCGGGCGAGATCATCGGATCCGCGGCTCTCGCCGCTGTGGAGATGACAGGACTGCTGGGTTCAGCACATAGCGAGGGACGCGACCTTGAAAGTGGTCCACGATGGCCTGGGCTGTCTTGACCTTCATCTCGTGAAAGGCGTCTACCGAGTACCAGGCAGCATGCGAACACAGCACCACGTTTTCCATCTCGAGGAGCGGGTCGTCCGGCGCGAGAGGTTCCTGCTCATACACGTCCAGAGCAGCGCCGCCCAACCGACCTGACTGCAGGGCCTGGACCAGGGCAGCCTGGTCTATCACAGGTCCCCGCGAGGCATTAACGATCGTCGCCGTCGGTTTCATCAATGCCAGCCTTTCGGCATCCACCAGGTGGTAGGTTTTTTCCGTGAGCGGCACGTGTAGGCTCAGATAATCCGCCTGGGCAAAAACCTCTTCCAGGGGAACCACAGACACATTCAGCTCAGCCGCCTGTGCCGGACTCACCGCCTCGTCTGGTGCCGCGATGACGCGCATCCCAAAAGCCTGAGCCCGGCGAGCCACGCGCTGGCCGATTCTGCCCAGACCAATGATCCCCAGACTCTGCTTGCTCAGCCGATACATCGGATTGGCAATCGTCGTGGTTCTCCAATAACCGTCACTTGCGGCCCAGCCATCCCGCACAGCCCTGTCGAGATATACGATTTTTCGCGCCGAGGCCAGCAACAGGGCCAGCGTGTGGTCTGCCACCTCGTCCATGCAAAAGTCGGGGACGTTGGTCACCACTACCCCACGCTCCGTGGCCGCCATCACATCGATCATCTCTACACCGGTGCCATAACGCGCCACGATGGAACAACCGGGAAGTGATTCGAGCACCTTTGCCGTGATAGGGGCAAAGGCTACCATCAGTCCGTCAGCGCCCACTCCCGCCTCAATGACCTCTTGCTCCGTTCGGCAGTCGTAGCGCTCCACTCGGGCTTCGATGGCGGCCAGCACCTCGAGCTCAGGAGCTATCGTCGGGTGCTCCAGGTCTGTGATCACGATCTTGTAGCTCATCATGCCCTCGGTAAATGGTTCTACTCTACTGATCGGCAATGCCTAGTATGCACCGTACTCTCGCCCTGCTTCCGCAAAGGCCTTGATGTTCTCATAGGGGGTCCCATCAAAGAAGAAATCGGTGGTGGACAGGATCCAGTTTCCCCGCGGCTTGACCTTGAGCAAAAGATCGCGTACCCGGCTTCGGACTTCTTCGGGGCTGGCCTTCATCATGAACTCGACCTGGTCAATGTTGCCCCGTAAGGCCATCCTGGGCCGGAGAACCTGCAGCGCCGCATCCAGGTCTACATCGCCAAACGGCTGGGGTGTCAGGTACCCCCAGCAGTCGATGTTCAGGTCGTTGTACAGGTGCATGATTTTGGCCGCGTCGCCGCAGTTATGATAGATGACCAGAGCACCCATGTCGTGGATCGCGTTTAGCAGCCGGTTCTCATACTCCATCACAAAGTTACGGAAAAACCGGGGACCGACCGCGCTCGTGGCCAGGTTGGCGGCGTACTCGATGACGTCGGGTTTGGACTCGAACATTTTTTGCAGGCGCTTCAGGATTGCTTCCACCGACCAGTCCATCATCTCGCGGTAGAACCCCTCGTCCAGGATCGGATCCATCAGCACCTGCTCGAGGCTCCGAAACTGGGCAAGTTGATTAAACGCACCGTGGATGCAAGTGGTTACCAGCCCTTTATCTCCCACCGCCTCTTTGGCCCGGCGGATCAGGCGGCAGTCCATATTGTCGGCAGGGGGCGCATACCTGCGAATGCGCTCAAAGTCCTCCTTGGTCTTCATGGGATACTCGACCGGGGCCGAAACGATCAGGTACGTGGAGGCCCGGTTGTACTTTTCCGCCCAGGTGATCAGGCCATCAGGTGTGGTGACTGTCACTCGGCGCTGCTTTTCGTCGCCCTGTCTCCTATCGACTATCGTGACGTCCCAGTTGTCCCAGGCGTTGGCAAAGCTCCGGTCGTTGGTCGAGCAGTAGGCGGTATGAAAGTCCCAGACGCTGCCCAAAGAGTGTAGAACGTCAAAGCCAAACGAGTCGCAGTACTCGACGGCCTTGACGATGGGATCGAAATCGGGGGGATCGAAGTAGGTCTCCATGTCGGGCTTGTAGCCAAACATCTCGTAGACACTGTTGTAGTAAAGAAAGGGCGAAATGGCGACTCGGTCAACCGGCTCGCCCTTGAGAGTCCGGCGCAGCCTCTCTCTGCCGTTCATTCTTCCACTCCTTCCCCGGTTTTGACCGGCCACGAGGGGGACCCCTCGTGGAGGACAATGTCAAGGTGCCAGTCATAAACGGCGTGTCCCGCGATCGTTGACCCCTGGCCGCGGTAGCGGGCGGCATCAGGACGGTCGAAGGGTGCGGTGCAAGGCTCCAAAAAAATGTTGTAATAGTCGCGCCAGCCACCTTCGTTGGGCAGCACGCCAAGGTAGGGCACCTTCTCTACCGGAAAGAACAGGCCGAGGGAGAAATCGCGGCGATGGTAGCGTAGCCCACACCATCCCTGTGGCAACCTGTCCTTCACAAAGTACTTGTATGCCGCCCTGGCTGATTTGGGCAGCAGCCTCCGGAAGTCCTTCTGTCGCCCATCGGGGACAGTGGTCAGCGGCCATTCGAGCACGTCGCCATAGCTCACCAGGTTGCCCGACAGATCAAAGGTGCCGACGATGCTCGTCACTCCGTCGGGCAGCACCAGCTCAGTTTCCTCTTCCAGGTTGATCATCATGTGGGCCGCCCACACAAAGTCAAGGGCAAAGGGCGACAGGTTGGAGAGCCGATATTCCAGGTGCAACACCGAGTCTTCGAGGAAAGAGGCCCACTTTTCCAGGCGATACGGGAAGCGAACTCCGTGGACGGCAAAGTGCAGCTTCTCACCTTCGATCTTGTGCTGCCAAGGCAGGCTCCACACCTCCCCATGATCGGCCATCTTGGTTCCCTGCCAGGGGTATTTGTCGTAGTAGCACAGGTCGATGGTGGGGAACATGTCGTCAAAGCCGGTGCACTCCCCCGCAACATAGTCCCCGTCAAACGGCTGCAAGAGGTACTCGGCTCCCGGTGCTTGCACCATCAGCTCCAAGTCCCGAGGCTTGAAGACGAGAGACGCCAGCTTAGCTCCGATACCGGGAAGAAACTGGGCCCGCACCATCTCTGACTCCATGGTGACGGCGGGCTGATCCTTGTACCGGGAGGCATAGATTCGGTTCATCATCCCCAATCTCCCTTCTGGATGCCGACGGGAGGAAAAGCGGAGAGCCGGCTGCCCGTGCCGCGCAAGCAGCTAGACCAGCGGTTCCCCGGCAAGTTTCTTGGCCAGGCAGTCGCGCACCACGTTGAGGATGCGTCGGGCAACCTCGAATGGCTCCCGCTGGGCCACCACGTATCCCCCTTCGGCGTCCATGGCCAGCCCGTCAACCACAAATGTGGCCAGCATGACCCTACGCAAGTCGTCCATCTCGGCCAGTAGCCTTTTGTAGTATCCTTCCACATCCAGGGGGGCAATGTCCTGGAGCTGGACCACCACGTCCTGGCCCAGACCTTGCCTGAAGCGGGCAAACGCTTCGTAGTTCGCCATGGGCGAGGTGTTGACAACGCGCACGCCGGGGATGGCCAGGATGTTGTCCAGGTGCTGATAGCCCTTGCCGCAGAAATGGAGACTGCCGCCGCCAAAGGCCTGGAAGATGCGCGAAACGTACGGTGCCACGAACTCGCGGTACTGCCCGGGGCCGATCATAACCATGTCGTCGTCCGACTCCCAAACGCCGATGGGCGACGCTCCCACACCCTGCAGCCCGTTGCTGCGCCCGAGTGGCTCGCCGATGTGCTCTTTCTGAACCTGGACCCAGGCGATGAACGCCTCGGTGACAATGTTGAACAGGTCGTGGACCAGCCGCGGCTGGTCGTACATCCACATGAACAGCTGTTGCTGCCCGCACATCTGGCCCACGGTGTCCAAGGGGCCCTGCATGTCGGTCAGGCCCACCGGCAGATCGCTGTTGTCCCGTGCGTAGTCGATGGCCCGCAGCACAGTTGGCATCCAGCCATCTCGGTAGGGGTCGGGCATTCGCAGGCGACCGATGTCGGCCAGGGAGTGGATGCACGGGCCGGTGACGGCCGGGTCGTTGCCCGGCTCCGATGGTAGCTCCATAGGGCAGCCAAAGGCAGAAGCCAGGACGCCGGTGCCAAACCAGGGCATAAAGTAGGGCACCAGGTCGTCGTCGATGGCAGCCAGGTGCCGCTCGTAGCCCTGTGCCTGGTACTCGACCATGCTCGCCGGGTTGGTGAAATAGTCGTCGGGCTTGTCGTACGTGGCGAAGGCAAAGTAGCAGGGCGTGTTCACCAGCAGGGGCACTTGATCCGGGGACGTCACCTCCGCCCCGCCAAAGGTGCGCTCGATCTTGGCCAATCGGGGTGTCAGGTCATAGCCCCGCCAGGAGGATGGAAAGCTCACGGCCGCCTCCTAGTCCTTCTTCTCCAGGGTCTTGACGTCACTCAGAAGATCGGTCTTCTTCTCGCTGACGCCCAGGAAGATGCGGGCGCTGGTTCCGCCATCGACAAACAGCACCTGCCCGGTGATATAGCGTGCCTCGTCGGAGGCCAAAAAGGCCACGGCGGCACCAATGTCCTCCGGGTAGCCCACAAAGCCCAGAGGAATCTCGTGGTCGAACATGTGCGGGTCATAGTTGTTGACGACACCGTAGAACTTGTCGACATGGATGGCGCCAGGGGCGATGCAGTTGACGTTGATGCGGTAGGGAGCCAGCTCCAGGGCCAACTGCCGGGTCATGGCGTTCAGACCACCCTTGGTCGCGGCGTATGCGGTGATGTGCATGTACGTCTGGATGCTGTGGATGGAGCTGATGATAATAATCTTGCCTCCACCGGTCTTGACCATCTCGCGGGCTGCCGCCTGGCTGCACAGAAAGTTGCCCTTCAGGTTGGTAGCTACGATCCAATCCCATTGCTCTTCGCTCATTTCGAGAAAGGAAACGTGGGGGTCTATGCCGGCGTTGTTCACGAGGATGTCGACGCGGCCAAAGGCCTGCACCGTTTGGGCCACCATGGCGCGCACCTGGTCGCCCTCAGTCACGTCGGCCTGGATGGCGAGTGCGCGGCGGCCCAGAGCCTCGATCCGGGCTGCGACTTCTCGCGCGCCGTCGGCACTGTGAGCATAGTTGACGACGACGTGGGCGCCCTCCTGTGCCAGCCGCAGGGCAATGCCGGACCCGATGCCCTTGCCCGCCCCGGTGACGATGGCTACCTTGTCTTTCAGCTTCATTCTGCTCTCCTTCGGTAAACAAACCCCTCGCCCTGCGACATGAGCAGCGGTCGCACTCCAGGGGCGTGTTCCTTGCACGCCTCCATGAACTGAGCCGGTTCGCCGTTGTGCTCCACAAACATCCAGAAATGACAGGGGATGGCCACGTTCGCCCGGGCGTCGTGGGCGAGCTTGGCCGCGTCCACGCCGTCCAGGTTGCCGAAGGCGCCGTTGATGGGCGGCAAGATCACATCGACCTCCATGTCGAAAATGTCCTGCCATTTTTCGGGACGGTAGGCAGTGTCGCCCACCTGCCACACCTTGATGTCGCCCACGGTCAGGAGGATGCCCAATGCGTCGGGGGTCGCGTCGCCGTGATCGGCATAGACACCCATTACGGAAAACCCGTCCAAGTCCAGGGTTTCGCCCTCGTGAAAGATGGTGTAGCGATCCGGGCCGATGCCAAGCTTTTCGTATTCGGCCTGGCAGTCAGGTGCACCCAGGAAGTGGATGCGTGGGTTTTGGGCCAACACCGGAATGGCGTCATAGTCGAAATGGTCGGGGTGTGAATGGGTGGATATGACGACGTCGGCATCCACCTCCGCGGCTTCGATGGGTGTGCCCATGATCCGCTTGAACCCATAGCCATAGTCGGGGTAGAGGCGATGAACGCAGTCGCTCAGATAGGGGTCGACATAGATGACCTTCCCGCCGGGCGTCTTGAAAACGAATCCTGCCTGCGAGATCCAGAAGATGGCCAGTTCACCGGGGCCAACCTGGGAATCGCTTACCTTCTGCCCAAACCTGTTCATGCTTTGCTTCTCCTATCGCCGCCGGGCCAGCTGGACCTGCCCTCAAGCCATGTCCCGGCACCGGCGCAGATGGTCGATGCTCGTTTGTGCCGCCTCTCGCAGTGCGGCCCGCCGGTAGACCTTAACTGATGCCCAATGCCGGTAGTCGATCTCGTCCAGCGCGTTCAGAAGGGCAGCAAAATCGACGTGACCGGTGCCGAACAAGCCGCCGTTGGACTCGCAGACGTGCACGTGCCGCAGCTCTGCGCCACACTCGAGGACGGGGCCGGTAAGCGACCGCTCCTCGATGTTCAGGTGCACGGTGTCGACCATGGGTCTCACGGCCGGCGAGCCGATCTCGCGGACGAGCTGGCGGACCTCCGCGACGGTGTTATGAAAGCCAACCTGCAGGTGGTTCACCGGCTCGACTACGAGCACGGCATCCCTGGTCTCTGCTGCCGCCGCCACCTGCTGCAGGCAGTCCACGATGCGGCCATGGGCCAGGTCCGGATCCGGCTCGTCGCCCAGGGTGCCCTGCATCAACCCCGACACGAGGATGGCGCCAAAGGGCCGGACCGCGTCAAAGTAGTCGACCAGCCGCTGCACTGCGTTCTGCCGCACGGCAGGATCGGGAGAGCTGAAGCACAGCCCCTCGCTGTAAGCCTCGCCGGTGCAGCAGGAGGGCAACGCCAGGCCGCAGTCGGCCAGCCAGCCCTCCAGCCTCGGCAGCCAGTCTACCGCCGCCGGCGTAAGATTCAGCTCCACTCCGTCGTAGCCAAAGCCCTTGACCAAGTCGAGGGTGCGGCGGATCTCGTCGGCCCCGCCCATCCGATCCAGGGATTGAAGAATCAGATAACTGTAACGCGTCATCTCTCCAACCCTCAAGCCGCGGCCAGGTCCGCGGACTGGCTCGCCCCGGTGGCGGCCAGCATCACCCGGTGCTCGCTGGCATTGGCCTTGTCAAACTCGTCGACGATCCGGCCGTCGGCCAGGACGACAAACCGGTCGCACATCGCCAGTAGCTCGGGTAGCTCGGACGAGACCATGATGATCGAGATCCCTTCGCGCACGAGGTCGAGCATGATCTTGTAGATCTCGTTCTTGGCGCCCACGTCCACACCCCTGGTGGGCTCGTCGAGCAAGAGGATGCGGGGCTGGCCCAGGAGCACCCGGCCCAGCACGACCTTCTGCTGGTTGCCACCGCTCAGGGTGGTCATCATGCTCTCGATGGACGGGGTCTGGATGTTGAGCTTTTGGGTATATTCGGCGGCGACCTGATTCTCTTTGCGGCGGTTGAGCAGGATCGACCGGGAGATGAGGCGTAGGTTGTTGACGGTGAGATTCGGCCGCACCGGCAGCTCGGGCAACAGGCCGTCTACCTTGCGGTCCTCGGTGACCAGGGCGATGCCCGCCCGCTTGGCGTCCACGGTGCTCCTGATCTTGACCTCCTGCCCCTCGACCAGGATCCGCCCGCTGGACCTGAGCCGGCCATAGATGGCGTTGACCACCTCGCTGCGGCCGGCCCCCACCAGGCCCGAAATGCCCAGAATCTCGCCTCGGCGCAGGGAAAAGCTGACACCCTCGATCATGTTCCGGTTGGCGATAGTCGGATGGGCGATGGTCAGGTTTTCCACGCGCAGCACCTCGTCGGTGCCATAGCCAGAGTCGCGGGCAGGGTAGAGCTGGTCGATGGTCCGGCCTACCATGGCGGTGATGATCTTGCCGGGGTCATACTCTGCGCGGGCGAATTCGCCGGCCACTTCGCCGTCGCGCAGGACGGTGGTCCGGTCAGTGAGCTGATAGATCTCGGGCAGCTTGTGACTGATAAAGACGCAGGTCGTCCCTTTCGACCGTAGCTCCTGGAGAATCCGGAACAGGTTGTCGATCTCGTGCAGGGCCATTGAGGAGGTGGGCTCGTCCAGGATCAACACGCTGGGACGGGTGTACAGCGCCCTCAGGATCATGACTTCCTGCTTTTGCGTCGCCGTCAGGCGGGTCACCTGCTGCCTTGGATCGAGGGCAAAGTTGTTCTCCTCAATAAAGTCCTTGACCGTGCGGAAGATGCCACGCATGCTGATGAACGGGCCGCCGTTCTTTGCCCAGCGCCCGACGACAATGTTCTCCGCGACGTTCAGCTCGTTCAACACGCTGATCTCTTGGGGCACCACCGCAATCCCCTGTTCCCGAGCCGTGTGAGGCGAGCGCAGCTCCAAGACGCTGCCGTTAAGCCGGATCTCACCGTCGTAGGTGCCGGTGGGATAGGTACCGGCCAGGATCTTCATCAGCGTGCTCTTCCCGGCGCCGTTTTCGCCGATCAGGCCGTGGATCTCGCCCTTCCTGACCTGGAAGGACACGTTGTTCAGCGCGACCACGCCCGGAAACTTTTTCGTGATGCCGGTCATCTCTAACAGAGCAGTTTCGTCCATATCTTCACCTTACGACGAGGCAAGCTTGGCCTTGCGGCGGACCAAGTCGATAAAGACGGCCAGGATCATGATCGCGCCGATGGCGACCGTCTGCCAATACGGATCGACGTTGATGATGATTAGGCCCGTGTTGACCACCTGCATGATCATCAGGCCGATAATGGCCCCCGTGATGGTGCCGGAGCCACCCCACAGGCTGACCCCCCCGATGACAACCGCGGCGATGACGTTTAGCTCCCAGCCCAGCCCAATGGTTGGCTGGCCGGTCACGATGCGCGACATCAGCAGCATTCCCGCCAGCCCTGCTGCCATGCCGACGAGGACAAACCCCGAGGTCTTGATAAGGTTCACGTTGATGCCTGCCAGGTTGGCCACTTCGCGGTTGCCGCCGACGGCGTACAGCTTGCGGCCGTGTACCGTCCGGCGCAGAATCTGATCAAAGATGACCGCCAGGACGATGAACACGAAAAAGCTCCAGGAGATGCCAAGGGGCTGTGCCACACCGAGGTCGTTGAGCACGTCCGGCAAGGGATAGATGGAATAGCCTTTGCTGATGAGGTAGTTGATGCCTTTGGCCATGTAGAGCATGCCGAGAGTAGCGATAAAGGCTGGGACCCCCATCTTGAGGACGACAAAGCTGTTGATCAGCCCGGTCACTGCCCCAGTCAGCAGGCCGGCCAGGATGGCGAGGCCTACCGGCCAACCCATGTTGACCATCAGATGGCTGGAGACGATGGCACACAGGCCGGCGACCGAACCCACGGACAGGTCAAACTCACCGGAGATCATCAGGAACGTTTGTGCCAGGGCGATCACCCCTACAAACGACAGTGCCCGCAGCATATTGGCGATGTTTTTCGGCGCGAGCATGGTGGGGTTGATGATGTAGAACAGCAGAATCAACACGACCAAAGGTACGAGCACCCCCACCTCGGGGATGGCAAATAGACGCCGCAGCAGATTCGTGCGCTTTGCCGGCGCCTTGCCTTTCGGCGTTGTGACCGATGCTTCCATTTCTTTCACCTCGCGGGCAGATTCTATTGAAGCTCGATTCCCCAGTCAAAATCGGGAAACATCTCGGCTTCGCCGCTTTCGCGGATGACGAACGTCTTCTCGCACTTGCCGGTGGCTTCTTCACCATAGGCCCCCGTCTCGATGCACACTACCATGCCGGGCTCGAGCACCGTGTGATCGCTAGGCACAAACCACGGGGTTTCGTTCACCTGGGTTCCGATGCCGTGCCCCACATAGTGACCCAGCTTGAGCCCGTACTTGTCATAGGCACGGGCTGCGGCTTCGAATACATCGCTGGCCTTTTTGCCCGGCCGGAGCATGGCGGCAGCGGAATAGATCGAATCGCGCGCGGCGCGGGCATACTTTTTCTGTGTCTCCGTCGGCTCGGCGCCGATGACCATGACGTTGGCCATGTCCGCCCAATAACCGTTGAGCCGGGGGCTGACGTCGAACTCGGCCAAGTCGCCGGGCTGAGTGAGGTACGGTATGGGTCCACCGGGCGAGACCGACTTGTTGCGCGGCCCGCAGACCAGCTCGCCACTCATGAACAGCTTGCCGCCGGCGTGTTCGTACATCGCCTGGGTGGCCGCCGACCATAGCTCAAACTCGGTCTTGCCCGCCTGCCGGGTCTGCTTGAGCATCTCCTTCTGCCCGGTGTTGACCACTTCGGCCACCTGCCTCAAGAGCCCGATTTCGCGCTCGGTCTTGACTTTGCGTGCCATCTCGACGGCGGGGTACGCCTCGACCAGAGTGACGTTGGGGAACTGCTCGGTCAGAATGCGGACCACGGCCAGCGGCAGCGTCTTTTCCTCGACCGCCAGCCTTGGCCGGCCCTGGCCCAGTCCGGCCTGCTGGAGGGCCTGCCCGACGGCCGCCACAAAGTTGTCACGGGCCGGCTGCCGGGTGTAGGGCTCGAACACCTCGAGGATCCCAAAGCCGAGTACCTGGTCAAAGCGCGACTGGCTGCGTGCCGCTCCGGCATAGTAGTTGTTGGCAATTAGGGTGCTGCCCCCGTCAGCCAGGCTGCACAGGGCCAACACCGGCCCGTACGACAGATGGGCGAGCGGGCCAAAATCGACCGGCACCTCGTAGTGGCTGACGTACGTGACGTTCTCCGCCGACGAGAGCAGCGCCCAGTCGGCCCCTGTCTTTTTCAGCTGTTCATGGGCCCGTTCCAGCTCCTGATTCTCCATAACCGTGCTCCTTTCAATCTCCACCGCGCGAGCCCGGCCTCCTTGGCGGGCGATGCCGGATGCGGTCGCCACAGCGGGCAGGCACAGAGATCATCCATTTCCAAGCCGGGGCCTGTCACGCCGGGGCTTGGCCGTACACCAGGTCTCGCTTGGCCCTGGCCATCTCCATCGTCGGCGACAGGGTCTGTATCGACAGCCCGACGGGCGACAATTCCTCCACAATGCGGCGCAGCTCATCGAGGGTCACGTCGGCAAAGGCGAGGAGCGGCCGCCCGCTCTCCTGGATCCTCTTCCAGGCCCCCATGACCTCATCAAGGATGCACACGCCGACGTCATAGTTCAACTCCAGAACGGTTATACCCTCGACAGACAGGATCAGGTCCACCGGCCAGAGGGTGTTGCCGTGCAAATGGAAGGCGATGGCAGGGAATTCGGCGGCAATACGTCGCACCTGTGGCAGAAACAGCTCTCGATAGAAGTGAGGTGACAGCACCGAGACGGCATCGTCCTGGAGCCAGATGCCCTTCTCGGGCATCCAGCATCGCAGCCCGGCACAGCCCACCAGGTAGCCATTATCCGATTCGGGTACCAGGGCCAGCTGGGCCTTGCCCACCTCGATCCAGACATCGCTGCACAGTTCCGCCAGGCGGCAGATCTCATCCGGGTAGTCGTATAGGTCCAGGGCCAGCTCCGTCCCACCGCGCATGGCGGCGCACATGTCCGCCGGGCCGCGCATCAGCGTCGGGCCGCACGCAAACCTGCCGTCGGCGTGTTTGACCAGGGCGGCGAGGAACTCGATCAGTTTCTGCGCCCAAGGATTGGCCAGAGTGGGGCGCTGCCACGCGTAGTCCTTCCAACTCTGAATGATGGGACGCGAGTACATGTTGGTGCCCGAGAAGAATACCGGGCAGCCCATGATCGCTTCCAACCATGGCACGCCGTAAAACGCGCCCATGGAAAAGGCATAGTCGTCGTCCAGCTCGTTGTAGGCCGTCCACAGAACATCCACATCCTGGAGAAAGAGGTCGATGGGGATGTCCTCTGGCTGGATTGGTCCCGGCTGGATGGCGGCGGTGACGCTCGGGTACTGCTGGTGCATGAAAAAGCCAAACAGCCAGGAACCGAACAGCGGGCGATCCGCGGCCTCTCGCCGCAAGAATGCCCGATGTCGACTGAGCCTGTCTGGATGCACTTCCATCTGCTCGAGCCTTCCTCGTTCCCTCTCCCGCCAAAGGGTGAGGCGAGTGCCTTGCCTCATAGGCAGGTAGCTGAGGGAGGGCCTGTCCTACAGCCGCAGAGACAGGCCCTCCGACCGGAACTTTGCCTGCCTGCCGCGCGACGCTACACGCGGCAGGCAGGCTGACTTAACTCCTGTCCGGTGGCTTCCAGATCTTCCATGGTGATCTGGACCCAGATCTCCGGGCCGAGCGGCGAGTGCCTATTGCTCCAGCCCCGCAGCCTCTTCAAGAGTGATCTGCACGCACGCACCCGGCCAGTTGTACAGCGGGCCGAATCCAGGCGGCAGGTCCGGGAAGGCATTGACTCCCAGTTCCAGCATCGACACCTTGGCGCTCGGGGTCCTCACATCGATCTCGATGCCGGGGATCGTGACACCAAAGTCTGTCGGCCAGGGAATCTGGTTAGAGACTTCTTCACCACCCATCCAGCGATAGGCCGCGTCGAGCGCACCGATACTGCCGGCGAAGGTGTCCAGTTGCACAACGCAGTTCACGCCTTCCTGCGCGCACAACACCGCATTGGCATTGTAGCCCTGGCAGTACATGATGGGCAGGTAGTCCAGCCCGGCGTTTTCGAAGGCCGACTTGACTGTGGTGCAGTATCCCTGCGTGTGTACCACGTCGATCTTCTTGTCTGGGTTGGAGGCCAAGATGGCCGAGATCAACGGTTCCTGGACACCCTCGGCGAACTCGCCATAGTACTCGCCCACGATGTTGATGTTCTCTTTCGGGGCGACGGAGTACATGCCCTCCAGGCCGCAGCTATAGATATCATCGGCAATGTCGACACCTTGCAGGCCCTTGTCCATGATCACGTTGATCGGGTGCTGGTCGGCACCTGCCGCCAGAGCCTCCCACTGCCCGGCATCGAACGCCCAGTCGCAGAAGCCAAAGTCGATGGCCTTCTCGCAAGCACCGGGCTTGGCGGTGATGTCAAATGTCACGACTTTGACACCCATGTCGCACGCCTTTTCCACCAGGTCGTTGACCGAGGTGTTGTCCACGGCGTTGAGCAGGATGGCGTCCACTCCTTCGGCCAGCAGGTTTTCCAGTCCGGCGCGCTGCGCTTCTGGTGTGTTTTCCGTGTTGAGGATGGAAAAGTCGATGACATCGGCGTAAGGCGCGTACATGGAGGCCGCCTCAGCAGAGCGCTGCATCTGGATGCGGTAGTCGTTGCCCAAGAAAGAATTGACCAGAACCACGCGGCACTTGCCGTCGTCGCCGTACTGGCAGCCCATGTCCTCCGCCGTGTATTGGGCACACTCACCGGCGGGGGCTTCGGCTTCGGGCTCTTCCGCGGGCACGGCCGTCGGCTCGGCGCCCAGCTCGGCCTCGACCTGGTCGTTCAGGGCATAGTACTTGTCGAGGTCCTTCATGGTGATGATCGGCGCCGGCAGGGGATTGGCATATTCGTACGGCTCGCCCCGCAGCACCTTGTCCAGGATGTGCACGCATTCGCGGAACTCTTCTACCAGCGGCTGGCCCACCAGGCCAAAGACCTTGCCCTGCTGCACCAGGTCCAGGTTGGGCCGGGTGTAGTCCATGCTGATAATCACGATTTGGCCGTCCTCTAGACCGTTTTCCTCGGCAGCACGCGCCCAGGTGGTCGGGCCGGCGCCTGTCGTGGACAGAGCCCCGACGATGTCCGGGTTGGCCTGGATGATGGCCGCGGCCTTGGCGATGGCCGGCGGCGGGTCAAAGCCCTCTTCCTGGGCTTCCAGAGGTGTGAACTCCGGAAACT
>JBFYTF010000276.1:0-13332 GCA_041300865.1 Anaerolineae bacterium | reverse complement strand
CATGCCAGCCGCCCGCATCGCGGCGGGCGTACTTCAGGTCAAAGGGCCCATCGCTGTAGACGTAGCTCATGCGCGGGCTGCCGGCCGAATCGAGGGCCAAGGAGAGCATGTTCATGTCGTTGCCGGTATCGCCGACATAGCCGACCGTCTCGACGTGCCAGCCGCCCGCGTCCCGGTAGGCATAGCCCACCGAGCGGTCCCCGACGTCGTAGAAACCGATGTGCGGCCGGCCACTGGATTCGAGGGCCAGGGAGGTGTTTATCTTTCCGACAAAGCTGTCGCCCGCAACCACCTCGGTATGCCAGCCGGCCGCGTCCTTGCGGGCATACTTGAGCGCCGCCTCCGACATGCAGAAGTAGCTGACGTGGGGGTAGCCATCTGCATCCAACGCCAGGGAAGTGTACGCCCCAGCCATTCCCTCATTGGACTGGATGTCCTCCAGGTGCCAACCGGCCGCGTCCCGGTAGGCATAGCGCACGGAAATGTAGGGCCACCAGTAGGCGATGTGCGGGTAGCCGGCGGCGTCCAGCGCCAGGGAGGCATACCAGCCGGTGTACGGCTCGCTGTCGACGAGCACTTCGTGCCAGCCGCCCGCGTCTTGGTAGGCGTACTTGAGGCCACTGCCGGCACGATAGGCAATGTGGGCGCGGCCGTAGAGGTCGATCGCCAGGGAAACGTCGCCGAGGACCGGGTCTTCAGCGTCTATCTGGCTCAGCTGCCAGCCCCCGGCACTCTGCCGGGCATATTTGAGTAGGTGATCGGCTTCATCGCTGGCGTCATAGTAGGCGATGTGGGCCACGCCGTTCCCGTCGAGGGCCAGCGACGTGGCGGCGCTCCGTCCCCGCTCGCCGTCGACCGTGGCCGTGTGCCAACCGCCCTCGTCCTGGTACGCGTAGCCCAGGGCGTAGCCCCAGTCGCTGTAGCTGACGCGGCCTCGCCCTTGGGCGTCGAGCGCCAGGGAGCAGTCCAGCCCCACGGTTTCGTGGTTGTCGACGATCTGGAAGTGCCAGCTCCCATCCCAATAGGCATAGCTCAGAGCCGAATTTGGTATGTCGGAGTAGGCGATCCTCGGCCGGTCCTCGCCGTCGAGGGCGAGGGAGCTGTGGCTGCCCACTCTCGCCCCGCCTGACTGCATGAGGACCTGCAACTGCCATCCCGCCGCGGTGCGAACGGCATACTTGAGCTGATAGAGGTTATAGTTCTCGTAGCTGATGTGCGCGAATCCGGCGCGATCCACGGCGATGGAAGTGCGAGCCGCCCAGCCCAGGTGGCGGTCGATGGTGTCGATGCTCCAGCCCCTCTCGTTTTGGCGCGCGTACTTCAGCCGGCCGTAGTCGGCGTCGACAGTGTAATCGTAGTAGCTGATGTGGGCTTTGCCGTTCAGGTCGAGGGCCAAAGAAGTGCCGATCGCGGTCTGGCCCAGCTCGACGTCCAGCAGGCTCAGGTGCCAGCCTCCCGCGTCCCGGTAAGCGTACTTGAGCGCTTGCGCTGCGGCGTCGACGTAGGCGATGCGCGGGCTGCCGTCGGCGGCCAGCGCCAGGGCTGGCTCCAGGCCGGTCTGGGGCGCGGGGTCGACCACCTCATAGTGCCAGGCAGCCCCGTCGTGCCAGGCATAGTACAGATGGCCGCCACCGTAGGCAACGTGGGGACGCCCGGCGGCGTCCAGGCGCAGGCTGCGCTCGGTCAAGCCGTCCAGCTGTTTCGGAGCGTCCACGGTCTGGAAGGTCCAGGTGCCGGCCTCGGCACGGCCCGGCTGAGCGCTCAGCAGGGGGAGAAACAGCAGCAGAAAAAGGACCACCAAAGTAAACGGCCATCGTCCACGATTCATCGTCGAACCTCCTGTCTACATTGTCACGTGCCGGTGGCCCTCAACGAGCACCCCCTTGTGCACAACTCGGTTCAGAGGAAAGGCAGACCCCTTGTGACTAATCTACCGTCAGCGTCTTGCTCAAATTCCGCGGAAAGTCCGGGTCGATCCCTCGCGCCACACTCATGTGGTACGCGACGAGCTGCGCGGGCAGGGTGAGGAGGATGGGGGCTAACATCCGGTCGGCCTGGGGGATGACGAGATAGTCGTGGACGTTGGCCCGCAGCGCCTCATCCTCGGCGGCGATGGCGATGGCCCGCCCGCCGCGGGTCGTGACCTCATTGATGTGGTTGATCATCATCGACTCGTCGCCGGGGGCAGTGATAAAGAGCACGGGGTAGCCCTCGTGCACGGCAGACAGCGGGCCATGCTTGAACTCGCTGGAGAAGATGCCCTCGCAATGGGCGTAGGTGATCTCTTTCAGTTTGAGGGCGCCTTCGAGGGCGATAGGATGGGTCAGGCCGTAGCCCAGGTAATACATGTCGTTCCAGGTGTGCAGGTAGGCGGCGACCTCCCGAGCGGCGGGTTCGGTGTCGTCGATCGTCCGGGCGAGCAGGTCAGGCAGCGCGTTGAGGTAGGCGGTATCGCGCCCCGCCAGGCGCGCGGCCAGGTGGAGAAACAGCACGGCCTGGTTGACGAACGTCTTGGTCGCGGGCACGCTGATCTCGTAGCCGCAGGCCAGGGGCAGGTAGACGTCGCTGGCGTGGGCCAGCGACGAGCCCAGAACGTTCAGGACACCAAGCACCCGGCCGCCCCGCTGGCGCATGACCTTGACCGCGTTCAAGATGTCCTTGGTTTCGCCGCTCTGGCTGACAAAGACGGCCGTGTCCTCGGGCCCCAGGCTGCGGTCGTACTGCTCGATGAACTGCGGCCCCAGCACGGCCACCGCCGGGCGGTGTGCGATCTGGTTCAAGTAATAGGCGCCCAGCAGGCAGGCGTGGTAGCTCGTGCCGCAGCCCACGAGGTAGACGGGCCGGTCCCCCGTGGCGCCCAGGGCGTCGAGGAAAGGCTGCACATAGCGCGAGCTGTTCAGCAGGTGCAGTAACTCACCCGCTACGGTCGGCTGCTCGTGGATCTCTTTCAGCATGAAGTGTGGGTAGCCGCCCTTTTCCGCTACCTCGATGGGGCCGTCGTACCATTCATCCTCGCGCTCGATCGGGCTTCCATCCAGCACCTTGTACAGCTGCACCGCGTCGGACGTCAAGACGACGATCTCGCCGTCGTAGATGCGGACGATGCGCCGTGTAAGAGGTAGAATGCTGGGCAGGTCGGACGAGATTACGGCGAAACCATCGCCCATGCCCGCCACGAGCCCCGATCCCTTCTTGATGGCGTACAGCCGCTCCTCGTCGTGGTGGGTGATGACAAAGGCATAGTCGCCCTCCAGGTCATCGTAGGCGGCGCAGATGGCGGCAATCAAGTCGCCGCCGTTGCGGTCAAAGTGCCGCTCCACGGCGTGGACGCAGGTCTCGCCGTCGTTGGTGCCCCGCACCGTCAGCCCTTCCCTGAGGAACAGCTCGCGCATCTGCACGTTGTTCACCACGTTGCCATTGTGGGCGCCCACGAGGTCGCCGTCCGAATCCAGGTGCGGCTGGGCATTCTCGTAGGACGGGGCGCCAAAGGTCGCCCACCGCAGCTGGGTGATGCCCCGGGAGCCGCGCATGGTCGGGAAATTCAGCTCGCGGCTGACGTCTTCGATGCGTCCCACACCCTTGCGCAGGTCGATGGTGCCGTCGAGGGCGACGGTGGCGAAGCCCACCGAGTCGTAGCCAAGATAGGCTAGACGCCTGCCTGCTCCGAGCAGGATCGAGCCGAGGGCCTGTTCTTCCTGGGTGATGATGCCAAAGATGCCACACATAGATACAGTTTGCTCCGCTGTGATGTTCAGTGGTACCCGATGCACCTAATGGGCATTGGATTGCCTGCCGGTTGTTCCATTCTACCTCAAGCCGTCGTTATGCGCAAACTTGCCGGCAGCCGGCAGGCAGTGTGGGAGCTCATGCCCGAAGATCCACTTCGACTTGTCCTCGGTCCCTTGTCTCGAGGCACTCCAAATGTACCTCATGGCCTAGCCAAAAAGACAGGAAGAAGACTGGCCAAAGGACGGGTGTGCTGGCGGCGCACCCGCGATATAATAAGGCCGTCTAGTGGGCACAAAGGCGGGGTATGTTGCCTGGAGATGACAGAGCCACGTCCTGTCATGTCTGGGAAACGGAAGGTGACAGTGTGTCGCCTGAGGAGCGTCTATGAGCAAGAACCTTACCGACGGCCATTGAGTCGAGCAGTCCAAGTGTTTGACCGGGTCAAGCCGGACCCAACATCCACGCTGCCCACGCTGGCTGCGTAGGCCCTTACATTCACAACAAGAGAGGAGAATCCCACCCGTGAAGGCAATCAAATCTGTCGACGTCGGATCTTTCGTCGTGTACGGTGCCGTATTGGCGGCTTTCTGGACCTTGGTCTTTGGCCTGTTCTATTGGATCCTGGGCTGGATCTTTGGCGCCAGCTCCTGGTGGATCGACATGAACCTGGGCAACTGGACCGTCTATACCCTGACTACGTTTGGTCTGGCTTTTCTGCGCGCTCTCTTTGCAGCTATCGGCGGCGCGCTGGCCGGCCTGGTTATCGCCTTGGTATACAACGCCGTGGCGGGCGTGATGGGCGGGGTCAAAATCAACCTGGAATAGCGCTTTCCATCTCGGATGATCTCAGAATAATAAGGAGAAGAAGAATTGGCAACACTCACCGCTTTCAAGTTTTCAACCCCTGAGGGGGCCGGGCAGATGCTGACAAAGCTCGAGTCGCTGCAGAAGATGCAGTTGATCAAGCTCCAGGATGCCGCCATCGTCAGCTGGCCGGTGGGCAAGAAGAAACCCATGACCAAACAGCTGGTCGACATGACGGGCGTAGGCGCACTGCAGGGCGCTTTCTGGGGCATGCTTTTCGGGCTGATCTTTTTCGTGCCGTTCTTTGGCCTGGCGGTCGGCGCAGCCATGGGCGCTCTGGGCGGCAAGATGGCCGACTACGGCATCGACGACAACTTTATCAAGCAGGCACGCGAAAAAGTCACTGAAGGCACTTCGGCGCTCTTTCTGCTGACCAGCGATGCTGTGATGGACAAGGTGGCCGACGAGCTCAAGGGCCTCGAGTTCGAGCTGATCTCCTCCAACCTGAGCAAAGAGCAGGAAGCGGAACTCAACGCCGCGTTTTCAGCAGAGTAGTCACTTTCGACGGGGCTGACAGGTTTCGAAACCGGTCAGCCCCGCGCATGCTGCGGGGCGAATCATGCCAGGGACGCTGCCCTTAAGAACTTGTGGCATCACGCTTTCACTTGACAAGGTCCGAAGCATTGGAGGATAAAATGGCAACACTGGTAGTACTCACATTCAAGGATGAAACGTCCGCGGAGCAGATGCGCGACAAGCTGATGGGCCTGCAAAAGTTGCAGCTCATTAGCCTCGCGGACGCCGCCGTCGTCGTGCGCAGGCAGGACGGAAAGGTCAAGGTCAAGCAGGCGGTCAGCCTGGTGGGAGCCGGCGCGCGGGGTGGCGCCTTCTGGGGCATGTTCATCGGCCTGCTGTTCTTTGCACCCTGGTTGGGTCTGGCCGTCGGAGCCATCAGCGGCGCCCTGGGCGGTGCCTTGGTTGATGTCGGAGTGGACGACAAGTTCATCAAAGAGGTCGCCGCCAAGATCGAGCCCGGCCACTCGGCCCTTTTCCTGCTGGTGACTAGCTGGACCGAGGACAAGGTGATGGACGAAATCAAGGACTTTGACGCCGAGGTGCTGCAGACGTCGCTTTCAAAGGAAGACGAGGCCAAGCTCAAAGCTGCCTTTGGTGCACAAGACTAATCCGCGGTCAGAACTGGCGGTCCCTCAGTGGACCGCCAGTTCTATCCCCGGTGGAGGGAGAAGAACCTCCAAGCTTTCCCGGAGCCCCACGAAGGCACGGGGCAGAAGCACGAAAAGACCTGCGGGTTGACTCGCCATTCCTCCCTGGTGTCCTGCTGCCTGCGTACTACGTGCTGGACCAGGAGACGGTGATCTTGGTCCCCTGACCGAGCTGGCTCTCCACGGACAGCTGGGCCCCCACGGCTCGGGCACGCTCGTGCATGATCCCCAGGCCCAACTGGTGCGGTTTGCCACCTGAGGGGTCAAATCCCCGGCCGTCATCGTCCACCGACAAGGTCACGTGGTCTGGTTCGCCGCGGAGGGAGATCCTCACCTGGCTGGCATGCGCGTGCTTGACAACGTTGTTTAGTGCCTCCTGGGCGATCCGGTACACGGCAAGCTTGATATCTTCAGGCGTGGTCAAGTCGCCCGACGTCGTCGTGAAGACGAGCATCCGAGTGCGGGCCGGCAGCGCGTCCGCCAACTGGGCGATCAGAGTATCGAGAGGCTGCCCTTGCAGGGCGGCCGGACGCAGCTCCAAGAGCAAGGTGCGCATCTCCGCCAGGGCGCCGTGGGTTAAGCGGTGAAGCTCATCCAGGGCGCGCCGTCCCTCCTGCGGATAGCGTTCCCAGACGCGCGGCAGTGTCTCGCTGATGAGGCTGGCCGAAAAGAGGGCCTGGGTGACAGAGTCGTGCAGCTCGCGGGCCAGACGGGTCCGCTCGGCAGTGATGGCTGCCTCCTCGGCCTCGGCCCGCAGCCGGGTATTCTCGACAGCCAGTGCGGCCTGCGCGGCCATGAGGGCGGTCAGCTCCTTGTCCTCGGCGGTTATTAACCTTCGCCCGGCGCGATACACTACCAGGGCGCCATAGGCGCGGTCGGCGAGCAGGATAGGCGCCGCCAGGAAACTCTCCTGTCCGGCAGTTTGGCTGGGCAAGTCCGTTTGCCGGTTCACATCCGGGCCGCGACCGGCACCAGCGGGCAGTTCGGCGCTAGCGACAGGCCGGCGTCGGGCGATGGCCTCTTCAAGCACGGCATGGATCGCAAGGGAAGACGTCTCCGAAAAGAGGGCACCGATCCGGCCCTGAGTGGCATGGACACGCAATGCACTGTCGGGCCCCTCCAGGCCATAGATCGCTGCCGCCTGCCCGGCGAGGAGCTGCCTGGCCTGGCGGACAACCAGGTTCAGCACATCGTCCAGCGGTCGTTTGGCGTTCAGAGCACCCAGGACATCGGCCAGGCCCTCGGCCAGTCGCTGGCGCCGTTCCGATTCCTGCCGCCGTTTCTGCTCCTCGAGCCGGGCCAATTCCGCCGCCTCTTGGGCCGCTTCGGCAGCTTCTTTGGCCTCGAGCAGCGCCTGCTCTGCCCGCTTCTGCGCTGTGATGTCCGTCATCACGGCAAAGCTGCCCTTGTATTTGCCCTCAGCGTCCCTCATGGGGCTTGCCGAAATGAGGACCGGCACGTGTGCTCCATCTCTGTGGACATAGACTGACTCGTACGTATCGGAAATGCCTGCTCTGCGCTGAGCGAGCCGGTCCAGGTGTCGCTCCTGCTCCTGGCCGAAAAAGAGCTGAGCCGAGGACTGGCCTATCAGCTCGTCACGCGTTCGGCCTACCATCTCACACAGGCGGTCGTTGGCGTAGGTCAGATTCCCGGCTGCATCCACCATACCCACGCCTTCATGCATGTTTTCGATGACGATCCTGTACCTCTCCTCGCTTGCCCGCAGAGCTTCCTCGGCTTGCCTCTGCGCGGTGACGTCCTGGATCAGGGCTACAAAGCCGGCCACATTCCCCTGCTCGTCCAGGTGGGGAACGTAGGTGCGCCACATGACATAGGTCTGTGAGGCTGCGCTTGCGACTTGGCCCTCCCACGACACGGCCTGCCGGCTGGCCGCGACTTGCTGGAGGTAGCCTGCGAGTTCTTGATATGCTCGGGGACTGGCGACCTCTTTTACAGTCTTGCCGACGATTTCTTCCTTAGAACGCCCCCAAAATCCTGCGTAGGCGCGGTTCGCGTGTAGAATGTTCCACTCCGCATCCGTGTAGACGATATAGGCCGGGACGTTGTCGATAATGAGATCAAGTCGTTGTTGCTGGGTGCGAAGCTCCAGTTCGGATTGCCTTTGCTCGGTGACGTCCAAGGTCAGCACCACGAGGCCCTGTATGTTTCCTTGTTCGTCCAGGTGCGGAACACAGTTCACCTGTCCGACAAGAGCCTGCTCCGCTGCGCCTACTGTCTGGAACTCGTGGGTCACGGTCTGCCCGCTGGCCACAACCTGCCGAAGGTAGGGTGTGAGGTGCTCTGACTCCGCGGGCGGGGCGACCTGCCTGAAGTTCCGACCCACGACTTGCTCCTTGGTAGACCCCCACCATTCTGCCAGGGCGCGGTTAACGTGCAGGAGGTTCAAGTCGGTATCCGCGTAGGCGATATAGGCGGGGATGCTGTCGGTGATGACTTCCAGTTGTTGTTGTTGGCTGTGCAACCGTTCCTCGGCCCGCATCCGCTCGATAGTCCGCCCCAACCGCTGAGCCACCGCAGTGAGCAGGCTATGCTCCTCCCCGCGGAAGGGCCCATCGTCACCCTGTGATCTCGGCTGCGAGGAGTAGACCTCTACGCGACCGGCTGGTCGGCCGTTTACGATCATGTCGGTGCTTAGGCGCCACTCGGTTTCCCGGCAGTCATCCGATCTGAACTCCTGATCCTCAAACAGGATCCGCGCGCCTGTGGCTTGTGGCGACCTCCAGACAGGGGGCAGGAGGCGGACCGAACCTTGCAGGATCCCCGCCAGCGTAATCCCCGGCTGCTCGATCAACGCCGAGATGCCGTGCAGGCAGTCCAGCTCCCTGACCCGCTGCTCCAGTTCTTTCTGCGTCCGGCGCAGCTCCTCGTCTTGCATCTCCAGCTCGATCTGGTGCACGCGGAGCTCGTAGAGCAGGCGCCGAGCCTCCGCGGGCGAAAGCGCCGCCAGGCCCTGATCCTCCATTGCCCTGGCTCTTTCCTCCGCTCGCCGGCGCAGGGTTGCAGAGTCCACCACGTGGCTGTTGGAATCGTCTAGCCTGTCAATCTGGGTCGTCATGCTGCCCCTCCTGCGGGGCCAAGAGTGCGTTTCTTTCTCCGGTCGGCCTGCCGGGCGACCGGCACCCGGTCCCGTCCTCCCTGGCCGGCAGGATCAACTTGGTCTGGCCTCACTCTCTTGGCCGAAATCGACTCAAGCGAGTATACCACAGCAGGGCTGGCGGCACAACCAGCCCGTGCCTGGTCGGAAGAGCGACAAAGGCCAGGTTAGGCAGAGTTCCGCGGAGGAGGCCGCCCCACCGGTTTTGGCAGTTCGGCGGTTGCGCCTGAGAGAAAAAGGTGCTATACTGGGATCTGATTCAAGCGTTTTGTAGCCTTGGGCCTTGTGCCCGTTACTGGCCGCTCGCGGGGGCGATGTTACAGACGGTGGGACACGCTCCTGAAGAGATGAGCGACAACGGATCAGGAACGACGAGAGGGGTGTCTATGGGCGAGAGCAGTCCAATTCGGGTCGTGACCGTCGACGACCACGAAATCCTACGCGGGGGCATCAGGTTCTCGCTGCTGGCCTTCGACGACCTGGAACTCGTGGGCGAGGCGCGAAGCGGTGAGGAGGCGCTGCGGCTGTGCAGCCAGCTCCGCCCGGATGTGGTGCTGATGGACATGGCCATGCCGGGCATGGATGGCGTGGCGACGACACAAGCCCTTCTGGCCCGCCTGCCGCAGGTGCGGGTGCTTGCTCTGTCCAGCTTTGCCGACCCGGATCTGGTGCAAAGGGCGATGGAGGCCGGCGCTACGGGCTACCTGGTCAAGGGTACCTCTGCCGAGCATCTCGCTCGGGCTATCCGCGAAGCCTACGTTGGACGGCCCACCCTGAGCGCAGAAGCGGTTCAGGCACTGGTCCACCGCCCCGCGCCCTCTCCCACGCTCGGCATCGACTTGACAGCGCGCGAACGGGACGTGCTGGCCCTGCTCGCGGCCGGCCTGTCCAACGCGGAGGTCGCGCGGCAGCTGACGGTCAGCCCCTCTACTGTCAAGTATCACCTGCGCGGCATCTACTCCAAGCTGGGGGCCGCCAATCGCGCGGAGGCTGTCGCCCTGGCGCTGGAGAATAAGCTCATCCCCAGCCAACCCAAGACCCCAGCTCGCCGGGAAGGAAGCTGAAACGGTGGACAGGCAACGGCGCTGTCCTCTCGACCTGGCCAAGCTGCCACTCGGGACCCTCCCTTTGCCTGGCACGAAGAGAGGGTCTTTTGTGCTGCTTTGGTGCCGAGAGCCTTCGTCGTTCGCATTGGCCTGGAGCAGGAGCAGGGCACACCGGCAGCCGGCGCCGATGAGTGCAATTGGATCGCCTGTGCCCCAACATGTTGCGCCATGCACCTATCCTTTGGGCTAGGCCAAAGGTTCTGACCAAGACTGTCCCTTTGCGCGGTGCAAACCGGCAGCTTTTGGCTTATCATGTTAAGCTAAATTGCTCAGCAGAGGTCCGTCGTATTGGCTTCTAGAACGGGTCAAGTGAGTGCGCACCAAATCGCCGGTCCAGGTGCCTGCGATGTCCACCTACCTGGGAGACCGCTGATGTGTTGCGTGCTTGAGAGAGGAGAAGGAAAACCGTGTCCGAGATACCGCTGCAAGCAAGAGTCGAATGTACAGATGGTCCGTGTGGCGAGTCTACGACGCTCATCGTTGATGCCAAGTCCTTGACCGTGAGCCATGTCGTTGTGCGCGAGGACAAACCGGGTCATATCGAGCGCATTGTGCCTGCCAAGCGGGTTGTCGAAACCACAGCCGGCGCAATACGGCTCGACTGCTCGGTCGAAGAACTGCACGCCATGCGACCGTTTCTGCAGGTCGAGTATCAACAGGCCTACATCCCAAGATACGTGGGCCCCGACATGGCCACGCCCTACTACTATGCCGAGATGGAGACGATCCCGGTTGTACAAGAGCTAGTTCCGGAGGGCGGACGCTCCGTGCACCCCGGTGACCCGGTGGAAGCCAGTGACGGTCGGGTCGGCGAACTGAGCGAACTGGTCACCGATCCGGAGACGGGCCGGATTACCCACCTCGTGCTGCGGGAAGGGCACCTTTGGGGGAACAAAAAGGTGCTGCTCCCGGCGTCCATGATCGAGTCCCGCACCCCAGAGGGAGCGATCCGGCTCCACGCCGACAAGAAAGCCATCGCCGCGCTGTTGGCTATGCCGGCACGCCAATACTATGGCGTGACAGATACTAGCCTGCTGATTTGGACTTTCGACCAGGTCGAACCCGCAAAGGCGGGGATGCGGACGCTGAAGCATCTCTCAAAGCAACAGCGCGCTGCACTTCTGGCTGCGGCACTCCTGGTCAAAGATGCCGAGGGCAAGGCCACCATGGAAGAGATGGGCGACGTCGACAAAAAGCATGGGGCGCTCTTTGGTGCGGTTACCGGGGGATTGTTGGGCCTCGTGGGCGGCCCCTTGGGCCTGGCCGTCGGCGCAGCAGCGGGTGCGGCCACCGGACGAGCGGCTGCCAGGCGGATCGATCAGGGGTTCCCAGAAGAGTTCCTGAAGGCGACCACAACCAGGCTCGAGGCGGGTCGATCTGCGATCCTGGCTCTGGCCCAGAAGGGAGGCGTGGACGAACTCGCGGCGGCGCTGGCCGAGCATGGCGGCGTCTTCCAGCAGATGGCGGTTACTGACGAGCTGCTGGCGCGACTCGCGGCTGAGGTGTGACCAATTGCAAACCCTGAAGCGCGTCCTGGTGGTGATCGTGCTGGATACCATACGGGCCCGGGTGTCTGGCTAGAGCGAACAGCTCACCACAGTGCAGGACGCGCTGTCTGCCATCAGGTCGACGGTGGAGACCGGGCTGATCTGGCTGGCGATCAGCCTGTAATCGCTGTTGCTGTGGCTCGCCTTCTCCGAGCTAGCGGTGCTGGTGCTGGGCTGGCGTGCCTTTCTGGGGCGCGAGATCTTGCCACGCAAGCAGCAGCCGGCGCCGGTCCAGGTAGCAGGTGGGCTGAAATAAGGGGGGCTGCCGCCCTGAGTCAATCGCCCCAGCGCTTTTGGCCGAGGCGTTGTGAGGCAGGCACTCGTGGACTGTGATGAAACGAGAACGGCTGCAGGCGGGATTGGAAAAACTGTATAGCCGCCTGGACCGGCGGTCGGGCAGCGTGCTGAGCGTGCTCGTGCGCACGGCACTGGCCTTTGACCGGGACGATGGCCCGATCGTGGCCCGGTCAATTGCCTACTATACCCTATTTGCCGTCTCTCCCGCAATCCTGGTCTTTATCGTGCTGGCCAGCACGGTGTTGGACGCGGAGGAGGTGCAGGAGTCGGTGATGGGCCTGGTGTCGGTCTATATGCCCATCGCGTACGACTTGGTGGGGGGCAACATCGAGAACCTGCTCAGCGCGAGAGAGACCGTGGGCTTGGTGGCGCTGGTGGGCCTCCTGTGGTCGGCGTCGGGGGTGTTCAGCGCCCTCTTTCGCGCCGTAAACCGGGCGTGGGGTATTCCCAAGTCCAAGCTCGTCCTGTCGGAGCGGTTGTGGGGCCTGGTCATGATGTCGGTCGTCGGGGCTTTTTTCCTGCTGGCTCTGTTCATTGGGCCTGTTGTCAGCCTGATAGAGGCCTGGCAGGTGCCGGTGTCGGGTTGGCAGCCCTTTGCTCCATCGGGATCAAACCAGTTGTTCGACTGGCTGTCGGCCCTGGCACCAGCGCTGTTGTCAATCGGTGCCTTCATCCTTTTGTATCGCACCATGCCGCGCACGCAGGTGACGTGGGGCGATGTGTGGTTGGGCGGACTGCTCGCCGGCCTGATCTGGGAAGCGGGCAAAGGGATCTTTGGCTGGTACGTGAGCAATATCGCCGCCTACAACGTCATCTATGGTTCTGTGGGGGCCATCATGGCGTTTCTGCTGTGGTCGTATCTAAGCGCTCAGCTGATCCTGGTAGGAGCAGAGTTCACGGTGGTGTCTAGCCGCTGGTGGCGGGCAGGCAGGCCCCGGGAGACCCGGGCCCTGGCCGAGTTGATGGCCCCCGGGTCGTCTCTGAAGGTTTTCGAGGGCGGCGAATGACGAGTTGGCGGCCGGCGTTGCGGCCGGAGTGGCCTTGGGCCTGGCCTCGCGGTGGCGATAGAACAGGGTTTTGATGGGAGGTTTCATGAATTCGGTTGTGGAGCCAACACCCGCCCCCAGCAGCGACGAAAGGCTGGCGGCTTCGGTGCAAAAATCGAAAGCAGCGTGGCGGCGGTTGGGCCTGCGCTTGCGCAGCACGACACCGTCAGGACTGGTGCGCCTGTTGCTGCTCGCCGGAGCAGTGGCGCTCGTTGGTTGGGTGCTGGCGCGCTCCTTCGTGCCGCTCCTGCCGTTTGTCGTCGGGCTGGTACTGGCCTATATCACCGCGCCGCTTGTCGAAGGGTTGGACCGTGTCCTGCCCCGCAGCCTGGCAGTGCTGTTGGTCATTATCGGCGAGATCCTTTTCCTCCTGCTGATCGTTGCCGTCCTCGTCGTTCCGCTGGCGCGAGAGGCGGTGCAGCTCATCCAGAGCCTGCCTGGCCCTGAGGGGCTGCGGGCTTTTTT
>JBFYTF010000351.1:0-10359 GCA_041300865.1 Anaerolineae bacterium | reverse complement strand
TTGAGCAATGCGAGGCTGCCGTGGAGTCCGCGCGTATGAGGGGAGACCGCGTTGCAGAGGCGCACGCCCTGGTAGAATTGGGGCATGCCTATTTCGCGCTGCCCGACGCCTCCCGAGCTGTCGACTGCTACTTGGAAGCCGTGGCTATGACGCGTGAGCTCGGCGATCGGAAAGCGGAAGGAGAATATCTGGGCTGCCTGGGAAATGGTTTGTTCGCGCAACGCGAGCTCGAACAGGCCAGCCAGTGTTTCGAGGACGCGCTGGGCATCGCCCGGGAGACGGGCGATCCCGAAAATGAGGCAAAGTCGCTAGGGGGATTAGGCAACGCGGTCTTGGCCACGGTCATAGATTGGCACATACACCGCGTTCGCTTGCGTGACGTGCCCCGACTCTTTCGGCTCTCACGGACTGTACGTCGAGCAATGCCATTTTACGAGCAGGCTGTCGACATTGCCCGCGAGATTGGCGACCGCAGAGGAGAAGGGTGCTGGCTGGGCAATCTAGGCAGTGCATATCACCGCCTGGGAAGGATGCGGCAGGCCATCCCATACTATGAACGAGCACTGGCGATTGCACAAGAGGTTGGAGACCAGCCCGCTGAAGCAGCGTGGCTGCGTAGCCTGGGCAATGCCTATCGTGTCTTGAGGCAACCAGAGCAAGCGATGGAATACCAAGGGCGGGCCCTGATGGTTGAGGCCAGCGGGATGGATCCAGGGGTCCGTGCCATTCTTCTCTACGACTTTGGCTTGCAAGCACACCGGGCGGGCGACTTTGGTCGCGCGCGTGAGTTCTGGAGCCATGCCCTGCCCCTTTCCGAGTCTCTGGGGCTTCCCTTAGCTGGCACGATTCGCCGAAGGTTGGCAGATGTGTCTGATTGATGTGGCCGAGCTCAGCATTACTCAGCCCTGATTCGCGGGCGCCCACCATCGCAGCAATTACCATAACCTCGGGCCCGCTGCTCGACCGCAGGGCGCAGCCTCCCCGTGAGATCCACACGCGAAGCGCATCGAAGTGCGGCGGGAGTCGCTCGTTCCCACGCTCCGCGTGGGAAGATCTGGCCGGCGCTCCGGGCCGTTGCAGGATATGCAGGACGCGGAGCGGATTACCCGGCTGCCGCAACTGTCAAATGAGGGACAGGAGGAACCGTGCCCCGAAGCCGCTACAGATCTATGACACACATTTCCCTCACTTCCTGACCTGCACGATCGTCAACTGGCTGCCGCTCTTTGGCAGCCCGCCGATTGCCGAGTTCATTCTCGAATCCTGGCGCTTTCTGCAAAACAACGGCCGGATGGTGCTCTACGCCTATGTGATCATGGAGAACCATGTACACCTGATTGCGGCGGCCGATGACCTGAGCAAGGAGATCGGAGAATTGAAGTCGTTTACAGCCCGGCAGATGGTGAACTGGCTCCAGGCACGTGACGCACGGCGTGTACTTGCAGAGCTTGCGAGGCAGAAGCTTGCCCACAAAACGGACCGCAAGACCAAGTGTGGCAGGAGGGAAGCCACCCGGAGCTGAACCAGGGCGAGGCGATCATGCGCCAAAAAGCCACCTACATCCACCAGAACCCGATGAAGAGGGGGTACGTGGACGAGGCCATCCACCGGCGATATTCGAGCGCCAGGAACTATGCCGGGCTGCCAGGGTTGCTCGAGGTGACGTGCGCCTGGTAAGCGTGAGCGCCGGCCAGCGAGTCGTGGAGATGGGTGTGCCGCACGGGGCGGTGCGCGGAGCGCGGCGCAGAGCGCCAGGCAGAGGTTCCCACGCTCCGCGTGGGAACGAGGTGAAATGCACTGAAGCACCAGCTTTCTCCAGCGCGTGCAGCGAGATGCTCACGACGAGCTACCAGCGCGATCAAGTGGCGCTGTTTTTGGTGTTCAAAACCGGCCTAAAGTCATTGACAAACGTCGGTGCTTTTGATATAATAGAAACTGGGACGTAGCACTCTCATCATCGAAAACAAGTCCGCTCGAGCCGTTCTGTGCTATCGCGGGGACACAGGCATCACTCCATGATGGCGCAGGAGGATGGCTCAACAACTCGTTAAGCTTCTTGGCAATTTGCCGACTCGGACACATCCTATACCCGGCGTGAGGTTCCTGTCTGCCCCTCGGGTGGTAGGCTCGTGGCAAAGACCATCATACCTCAGGCAACTCTCTTTTTTGCAGAATCATATCCCGACGATCGTTGTGGACGACCGTTAACGATTCCGACAAGCTTGGTTCCTGGAGCACAGGAGCCTCCGGGACAGGCCCAGCAAGCTCGGAGTAGGGGCTCGTGGTCCGGAAAGTGCACGGTACCCCCACCTCCAGGCGCGCGTCGAAAAAAGGTCCAAGCTGGCATTTGAGACCGAGTCGAAGGGGTGCGTCCCATGAAACACACCGCTGTCTTGCTCTTCCCAGATGACGGCCCTCCTGGCAACGAGGACTTCTCAAAAGAGAAACGAGCATGCTCGGGCTGGCGATCAACCGGCTCCCGGCATTGACCCCAGCATCGATCAAGACGTCCGCGAGGACATTATATTACAGGGGCGAGCTGGTCAAGAAAGCCGGCGCGCCGCAGGCTGCAGGGAACGTCATGCACGACCAGGTTGAGAATGGAGACTGGGGAGGGCGAACGGCAGGAGAGAAGGTTGCCGTCATGGGCGGTACGGGGTTCCTGAGCTCGCATGTCGCCCCGCAGTTTCTGGAGACCGCGCACACCCCCGTCGTGGTTGCCAAGACACCGGACAAGAGGGCTACGGTCCTCGCGGGCGTCCAGGTCAAGACCACAGTGCGTGAATGGACAGATGATAGAGCGACAATGGCATGGTTGCGCACGTCGAGGCGCTCCATGTCGGAGCAACCAGAACCGGCCCCATGCAGCCGGTCCGAGTCACAGGACAGTCGAAAGGGGGCTCTATGGAGTTCGCCCCTGGCCCAGCGCGGCCAGCTCGGTATCCCGGGCGAAGGGGGGAACGGCAAAGAGGAGGCAGCCTCGACCCGTGCGCCGAGTCGAGGCTGCCTGGATGGGCACTGCTTGATTGTCGCCTGCTTGACGCCGATCAATGGTTTGAGCTGGGCAATGGCTACCGGCTTGGCCCGCGCCACGGGCCTCGCCCTTGGTTTGCGCTCTTCCGGCTCGCCCTGGAACGCCACCAGAACGTAGAACCTAACAATCTCAAACCGGCCCCGGCATCTATCAGTGCCCTGCGTCTACAACGGCCACTCCCCCGAGCAGTCGTTGCGCCAGCGACCTGGTGCCGCTGGCTTCGCGCCGTTCCCTCAAAGTATACCGGCTTTCCTCAGCGCCTACAACGTCCGGTAGTACACCATTCTGCTTGTACCTTTGGGCAGTGTCCCGTCGTACAATTGGCTCTTGAGGCATGCTGTGGGGGCGCGGGGCTTGGCTTCCGCCAACGGGCAAACTGGCCGGGCAGGCCGGGACGCTCCACGGCCGCCCAGTGCACGTCACGCCCTACTGGGTTGGCAGAGGTGGAGAAAGGGGACTGGGAGAAGCGAATGGTTGGAGACAGAACGGTCAAAAGGAAAGAGCCTCGACCCCCCATACGGGTCGAGGCTCCCCTGCCGCGATGGGCACAGGTTACTCGGGCTGAATCAGTGGTTTCAAGTGGCCTACAGGTGCCGCCTTCGACCGTTGCTTCGCCTTGGGCTCAGTCGGATCGCCCCAAAGGATTATCCGAACACAGAAACGTAGTATTGCGAACCACGCTCGACTATCCACTTGAATCTATCCCTCCTGCAACGGCCATTCCCCCGGCTGGTCGTTGCGCCATCTGCTCGTCCATGGATTCCTCTTTACCTTCTAACACTATTGTACCAGCTTGTGCCGACATGCGCATCGTCCTTGGGGACCGTATCCACTTGTACCTTTGGGCAATGTCCTGTCGTACAGTTGACTTCTCGATTGCGCATTTTCCAAGGCTGGGCATGACAGGATGGAATGCACAAGCAAACACTGGGCGGACTCGAAGAGGCCATTGTCCGTGCACAGGGGAGGACAGCGTCTCTTCCGGCGAAATGAGGGCTGCTGAGCACCGAGGCCGACGCGCAAGGGCCGCACCAGGCAGGGGCAGGGAGGGTCATTTCGCGCCCAAGTCTGGAGTAAGGAAAGTCCAGGGTAAGGAATTGAGGGACCCAGCAGACAGGCCACAACGACTCCGGCGCGTGCTGGAGACGATGGAGGACTTGATAACCTTGAATGGCAGGGAGCTAGAATGAATCACACACTCAAAATGGCACTGCGCTCGCTTCGAGCGCGACCTATGCGTACTCTGCTCACTGTCGCGGGTATCGTGCTGGGCGTGGCGGTGATCCTTGCGGTCAGCATCGCCAACGCCAGCACCCTGGACTCGCTCAGCAGCGTCTTCGCCGCGGCCTCCGGAAAGGCCGACCTGGTGGTGCTCAGTGCAACCGATGACGAAGAGGGTTTTGCCGAGCGCGTGAGGGGCATCGTCCTCAACACCGCCGGCGTAGAAGACGCGATCCCTTCGCTTCAGGCCACGGTCTTTATGACCGAGGAGGACCTGGAGAGCCAGAGAGAATTGAGTTATCTCGGAGAGTCGGTCGATCGGCTCGTCGTATTCGGCATTGACCCGGCCATCGACGACAAGATCCGCGAGTACACGATCGTCGAGGGGAGCTTTTTGCCCCCCGACGTGGATGCCTACGAGGTGGTCCTGGTCAAGGACTATGCCGATGACCTTCAGATCAGGGTCGGCGACGACGTGAAGTTCCTCACGGAGTCGGGCTACGAGACGCTGCGCGTGACGGGGCTGATGTCGAAGGAGGGTGCAGGCCAGACCAACAACGGGGCCTTTGGCGTCGTGCCCCTGGGCGCAGCACAAGAGATCTATGGCCGCATGGGGGATCTCGATCAGATTGATGTTCTGGCCGCCCCCGGCTATACCAACCAGGCAGGTGTCGATGCCCTGAAATCGACCCTGCAAGAACGCCTTGGCACTTCCTACACCGTCACGTATCCTGCCGGCCAGGGCGCACGCGTATTGCAGAGCGTGTCTATGTACCAGATGGGGCTCAGCGTCTTTGGTGCGATCGCCATCATCGTCGGGGCGTTCCTGATCTACAATACGTTCGCTATGACGGTTGTGGAGAGGACACGCGAGATCGGAATGCTACGGACCGTGGGCATGACGAGCCGGCAGGTTATGGGGCTGATCATGAGCGAGTCGGTGATCCTCGGCATAGTGGGCGGCGCGCTGGGTGTGGGCGCAGGCATCTTGCTGGCGCGGGGCTTGATCTTGGTCATGGAGTACCTGCTCGCCCAGCCGGTGGGTGCTGTCCACGTGCCACTAGGCGGCCTCACCACGAGCATTTTGGTCGGGATGGGCGTAACGCTCCTGGCATCGGCTGTCCCGACCCTGCAGGCGGGCCGCATTTCGCCGCTGGAGGCGTTGCGAGCGCGCAGCAATCCACACGAGCCATGGTGGATCCACCGCGGTTGGCCGTGGGGTATTGTCCTGCTCTGCCTGTCGGCCGTAGGCTTCTACCTGCCCATACCGGCCTCCATGCGGTACTACACGATGACCGTTGCGATCGCCATCATGGCCATGGGGGCGCTGCTTATTATTCCCTCGACGGTCCGCTCTTGGCTGCAAGTCCTGAGTCCTGTCACACGGCGCCTCTACGGTGAGGAAGGGCCGTTGGGCGCGCGCAACGTCGGACGTGGCAAGCAGCGTACGACCATGACGGTGATGGCGCTCATGGTCAGCATCGGGATGGTGTATAGCATACAGGCGATGACGGCAGCGTTCCAAAAAGACATCCAGGACTTTACCGATAGCTTTTTGGCGGGAGACCTGTACATTTACTCCTCGCAATCGCTTCGCTTCGACCTGGCTCGCCGCCTGGAGGCTGTGCCGGGCGTTGCTGCGGTGACGCCGATGCGGGTTGTGGATGCGAAGGTGTTCCGCGAGGATGGCAGCGAGGAGACTCTCGCCTACAGCGCCTACGATGTAGAGTCCTTCCAGCGCGTCGGCTCGTTCGTCTTTGCCGACACGGGGGCAGACGCCCAGCAGCTCATGGACAAGTTGGCGGAGGGCGACGTGGTGTTTATCAGCACGGTCGTGTCCGACAAGTATGACCTCCAGCCGGGAGATATGATCCGGCTGCAGACGCGGCGTGGCCGCAGGGATTTTGAGGTAGGAGCCCTCGTCGTCGACTACAACCAGCTTGGCATGGCCATCGAGGGGAGCTGGAAAGACCTGCGCCGCTACTTTGGAGTGAACGACGTGAGCGCATTCCTGGTCAAGCTCGACCCCGGTTCGCCGCATACCCAGGTCGAGCAAGAGATAGACCGGCTATACGGGGAGAGGCAGCACCTGACCATCGAGTCCAATGAAGCGATGAAAGAAGACATCACGGCGCTGACAACGCAGACTTGGGGGATGTTCGATGTGCTGGCGCTCATCGCCGTGATTGTGGCGGCTTTAGGCGTGATCAACACCTTGACTATGAGCGTCCTGGAGCGCACGCGCGAGATCGGTATGCTGCGCGGGTTGGGGATGACCCGTTGGCAGGTGGTCAGGATGATCCTGGCAGAAGCCGCAGTGGTAGGTGTCATGGGCGGCGTGTTCGGCATGGTGTACGGCCTGTTCCTGTCCGAGGTGTTTATCGGGGCTGCGAACACAACCCAAGGATTTCGCTTGTCATCGACCGTACCCGTGCAGGCCCTCGTCGCCGGTTTGCTCATTGGCATCGTCGTCTCGCAGGTGGCAGCCCTCTTGCCCGCGCGTCGAGCGGCGCGCCTGGAGGTGATCGAGGCAATCCAATTCGAGTAGCGGATTCCAAGCCAGCAGCGCACGAGACTGGAAATGAACGGGGCGACCAGCCCCAAGAGACCATGATAGGGGCGCCCAAGATAGGCAAGACCGAATTTGGGCTGTGGATCGACAACGGCATGGTCGCGCATCGCAAGCCGCTCCACAAGCCAGCATCGGGCACCGGCATCAGGTCTGCTCCCTCGAGCCAAAATGGGCTAGCTCGCTGGAGGCAGGTGGTAGCGGACGCAGAAAGGAGGGAGATCGTGCATGGGCAAGTCCCATGAGCATCACGCACCACCAGGTTGAGAAGACAAGCTCAAGAGGAGCGAATGGATGGCTGGAAGTAGGACAGGCAAAGGGAAAGAGCTCCGCCCCCCCATACGGGTCGAGGCTCCCCTGCCCCGATGGGCACAGGTTACTCGGTCTGCGCCAGTGGTTCTAGCCGCGCCACGGGCGTGACTTTGGACCGCTGCTCCGGCAGAGGCGTCGGCACAGAATGTAAGGTTTGCCTTCTCGCGGGCGGAGGCCCGCAGCAAGTACCACAGGAGAGACTAGACATGGTGGAGAGAATTGTCACCCCTGATCTAACGCTCTACAGGGCGCTGCAGAAAGCATGCGCCGCGTACCGTGAACTCCCGGCCATCACCTTTGGTGGCCAGACGGTGACCTATGCACAGGTCGCCCAGGAGGTTGAGACCCTGGCCCGCAAGTTGCAGGGTCTGGGTGTGGGGGCCGGTGACCAGGTGGCCTTCATCCTGCCCAACAGCTTTGAGCTGGTGTACTCCTTCTTCGCACCCTCAGCCCTGGGCGCAGTCATCGTACCCCTGAACCCGGTGTACCGCCAGAAGGAATTCCAGCACATCCTGGAGGACTCGGAGGCCAAGGTGGTCCTTGCCGAGCCGGCGTACATGGGCAACGACATCAAGTGCATCCTGGAAGCCATCCGCCCTGATCTGCCCGATCTGAAGCACATCGTGCTGCGGGGCCAAGCAGCGCCTGGCTTCCTCAGCCTTGAGGAACTCAAGGTCGATCGCAACCCCCTGCCCGTGGATCGCATGGCGCCAGACGATCTGGCGGCGCTGGTGTACACCTCGGGCACGACAGGCACACCCAAGGCGGTGATGCACAGCAGCCGTAGCACGCTGTCAGCGATCTCGACTAGTGAGGAGAGGGTCAGGGAGTCAATGCAGCAGATGTCCCTCCGGCGCCTGATCAAGATGCTGCGGCAGTATGACTCGCGCTTCCTCAAGTGGGGCCGCAAGCAGAAATCGTACATGTCCCCCTCACCCATGCACGCCCTTCTGGGCTACAGCGGCTTGCTCTACGCCCTGCTCCTGGGTTCGCGCCTGGTGATCATCGATCGCTTCCATCCAGCCAAAGTGCTGGAGCTGGTCGAGAAAGAGCACCTCAACACGTTGGCCCTGGCCCCGACGCAGGTGGCAGCTCTGCTCAACAGCCCGGAGCTGCCGCGCCGAAACACCTCCTCACTCCTCACCATCGGCATGGGTGCCGCTCCCTGCCCGCCAGACCTAGTCCGGCGGGCTCGCAAGGCCTTTGGCTGCCCGGTGATCATCGGCTTTGGCGCCACGGAGACGGGCGGCGGCAGCCTGGTCACCGACACGTTCGACGCCGAGCAGATGCAGGCAGAGACGGTGGGACGCCTCTATCCCGGGATGGAGGCCAAGGTCGTCGACGAGGACCGGCGCGAGATGGCAAAAGGCAAGGTAGGTGAGCTGGCGGTTAAGATGGGAAGCACGATGCTCGGCTACTGGAAGGCGCCCGAGACGACCGCGCAGGCGCTGGACAGCGAAGGCTGGTACTATACCGGCGACCTGGCGACCATCGACGAACAGGGGTACGCCCGCATCGTGGGCCGCAAGAAGGACATGATCATCCGCGCCGGGCAAAACATCTTTCCAGCCGAGATCGAGGCCCATCTGATCACCATGCCGGGGATCCAGAATGTGTCGGTCGTCGGTGTGCCGGACGAGATGCAGGGCGAGACGGTTTGGGCCTTTGTCCAGCTGGACCACGGCAAAACACTGACGGTACAGGACGTGTTGGCCTATTGTCGCCGCGATCTGGCGCCATACAAGGTGCCGAGCCAGGTCCGCTTTGTCGAGGAGCTGGAGTTGACACCGACGGGCAAGATCAAGAAGTTCCCTCTGCAGGAGATGGCCACAAAGGAACTGGCGGCAGCGGCGGCCCCTGTAGCCGCATCGTAGCCAAGAGCTGAGCCGCCAGCCCGGTATGGAAGCGGAGCACAGAGAAGCAAAGAAAGGGGAAGTGAAACATGACCAGTAGCCCAGACGGCAACATGACCTTCGACGAGTTCCGAGGCTTTCTGTCCGACACGCTTGGGGTGGCAGAGGTGACCCTCCGTCCGGACACGCACTTTCTGTCTGACCTGGCCGTCGACTCGCTCAAGATGGTGGAGCTGATGCTGCAGTTTGAGCTGCAGCTCGGCAGAAAGGTGTCGGCAGACGCGGCCTGGGACATTCTGACGGTGGGCGACGCCTACAAATTCTACCAGAATCAGCTTGGCGCGGCAGCGGCCTAGAGCGGTTGCGGCCGAACAAAGGGGGACCAGACTCCTGGCCGGTGCGTCGCGCGGGCGCCACTCCGTTGGGACTGACATCCGGGCCTGTCACTTGCAGTCCAGCGACGCTTCAGGTGCGATGCACTTGGTGCAGTGCGTCGCACCTGACCGACATCTACGCCTGACCGTGAGCCTGGCCATGCGTTTGCAGCTTGGTCCCTGCCGTGGCATCAGATGCGATCGCGTGCGCGGTCGGCGGGCACTCGGAGGTGCAACGCGACAGCGCAACCCGCAGGGACAACGTCGTTGTCATTGGAAGGAGCGAGGGTCATTTGCCAGCGAGATCCGACAACAAGTCCGCTGAAGCGGGGCCCTATGCCGTGGCCCGCGTCCGGACCGAGACCACCAATCCGCACACAGGCAACTGGCTGGAAACGGACATCTACCATCCCGTCCTGAACGGTGCGATAGATCCGCGCGGTGCGCCCTATCCCGCGCTGGTCTTTGCTCGTGGCTTCCTCGCCTGGCCGCGGTTGTATGCCGGCAACGCCCGGCATCTGGCCAGTTGGGGCTATTTGGTGGCCATTCCGCATTTCCCCGACGAGCATGTGGAGCACCGGGCCTCGGATGTAGGGCATGTGTTCTCCTATCTGGCGGGCCAGAACGCCGACGGGAGCTCGCGCTTCTTCCAGCAGATCGATGCGCGTCGCTTTGGCCTGGTGGGCCATTCGCTGGGGGGACTGACGACGATGATGGTAGCAGCCCGGGCTGGTAGGATCAGGGCCGCGGTGGCGCTGTATCCTGTCAGGCCACCCGGCGTCTGGTGGAAGGGGAGTTGGGACTATCGGGCCGAGGGCACGGGCCTCACCACGCCGCTGGCGGTGATCGCTGCGCCGGCCCAGCGCTGCACCCTCTTTGCCGGCTACCGGAGGATGTACGCCGCAGCAGGATCGGGTCACAAGGCCGAGTATGTGCTCGTCAACGGCAGCCATTGTGACTACATGGATATGCCCAACTCCTCGCACGCCGCCATGC
>JBFYTF010000273.1:0-9387 GCA_041300865.1 Anaerolineae bacterium | reverse complement strand
CAGCTTGGTCCCTGCCGTGGCATCAGATGCGATCGCCTGCGCGGTCGGCGGGCACTCGGAGGTGCAACGCGACAGCGCAACCCGCAGGGACAACGTCGTTGTCATTGGAAGGAGCGAGGGTCATTTGCCAGCGAGATCCGACAATAAGTCCGCGGAAGCGGGGCCCTATGCCGTGGCCCGCGTCCGGACCGAGACTACCAATCCGCACACAGGCAACCGGCTGGAAACGGACATCTACCATCCCGTCCTGAACGGTGCGATAGATCCGCGCGGTGCGCCCTATCCCGCGCTGGTCTTTGCTCATGGCTTCCTCGCCTGGCCGCGGTTGTATGCCGGCAACGGCCGGCATCTCGCCAGTTGGGGCTATTTCGTGGCCGTCCCGCACTTCCCCGACGAGCATGTGGAGCACCGGGCCTCGGATGTAGGGCATCTGTTCTCCTATCTGGCGAACCAGAACGCCGACGGGGGCTCGCGCTTCTTCCAGCAGATCGATGCGCGTCGCTTTGGCCTGGTGGGCCATTCGCTGGGGGGACTGACGACGATGATGGTAGCCGCCCGGGATGGACGGATCAAGGCCGCGGTGGCGCTGGATCCTGTCAGGCCACCCGGCGTCTGGTGGAAGGGGAGTTGGGACTATCGGGCCGAGGGCCCGGGCCTCACCACGCCGCTGGCGGTGATCGCTGCGCCGGCCCAGCGCTGCAACCTCTTTGCCGGCTACCGGAGGATGTACGCCGCCGCAGGATCGGGTCACAAGGCCGAGTATGTGCTCGTCAACGGCAGCCATTGTGACTACATGGATATGCCCAACTCCTCGCACGCCGCCATGCAGACCTGCAGCGCCGCGTGCGGCCGGGCCTTCAGTGAGGAGCGGCTGCGCCTCGTCGAGGAATACACGGCGGCCTGGTTCAATTACTACTTACGGGGCGACACAGGGGGCTACGGCCAGATCTTTGGTCCCGGGCTGAGCGCGGATGTGCAGGCGCACCGTATCGTGGCCAAGATCGCAACCGCGCCGCGTGACCTGAGGGCCAAGACGGCGGGGTCCAAGGTTCACCTGACCTGGAGCGCCTACGACAGTCCGCTCGTGGCCGGCTATCACATCTATCGTGCGGAAACCGAGGGGCAGTTTGGCCTGCTGCCTTTGGCAGCCGTTGGTCGTGTGGGAATGTACGAAGATGCGAGCGCCGTTCCTGGGCACATCTGCTTCTATGCTCTGGCGAGCTACGATCCGGCAGGTCAGGAACATGGCCGGGCCTTTGCCGGGCCGGTGACGATCCCGTTTCAGGATTGAATGTGGCTGTTCGACCAGTCTGAGCTTCGCCCACGGCGGCCGCACGAAGCTCCTGCTGGAATGGCAAGGTTCCGTTCCGTAGGGACGGTCTTGAGGGTGCGTGCTCTGCGCGCCTGTTAGTAAGGAGCAACCCGATGACAACGCAAGATCGAAGCCTGGCCCGAGCCAACCTGTTGGTCACCCGGACCGTTGAGCTTGTTCTGAAGCTCATGTACCGCTACAAGGTTGAGGGCGGGGAAAACATCCCCGAGGAGGGCCCTTTCATCATCCTCTACAACGAACCTTCGTTTCTGTGCCAACTGCTGGAGATGGTCGTCAACACCAACTACCTGGCCAAGTGGATTTCCGAGGATAGGGTGCTCTATTTCATCGGCGAGGAGATGTTTTCCATATCGTTCTTTCGCAAAAACTTTGAAACGATCACCCCCGCCCGCCCATCGCTGCCCACCGGCGCCGGCCTGCTGGGGGCGAGCCTGCTGGAGGTCCTCAGACATCTGGAACAGGGGGGGGTATGGGTCTCCAACCCCGACGGCGACTTGGCCCGGGATGGGCGCCCCGTGCCCATGCGGGGAGGGGCGGCCTGGGTAGGCCTGCACAGTGCTGCGCCCATCGTAGCCGTCGCTCCGGCTATCAACGCCTATGACACCTGGCCCCCGTGGCGGATGCGGCCCAGCCTGCGAGGCAAACTGATCGCCCGGGTTGGGAAGCCCTTCAGGCTGTCGGACACACCCTTGAACAAGTTCAGCGACGAGGATCTGGCCAGGGCCAAGGCCCGCATCGCCGAGGAGATGCAGCGCCTCGCCTACGGGCCCGGGGGTGTGGCCGGGTGGGTCGGCCAGCCGACGATGAACGGCAAGCCCCTGGAGGAGCCGGTCGACCTCCGCTCGGCGGCGGCGCAGGTTCGCGTCGCCGAACTCCCGCGCCAGGGTACAGCAGGGGCAACGCCGGGCGGCATGCGGTGGCTGTGGGGGCGGAAGCTCGCCCTCCTCCTGTGGCGCTGTCCGGTGTGCCTGACGGACGACGCGCTGGTGCATGAGCATCGCCGGTTCCATCCAGAGAGCCTGCGCTGCCAGGCCTGCGCCACGAGCTGGGTCGTGAGCCGGGTGCAGGGCAGCGATTTCCGGCTGAAGGTGGCAGCGGGGCCGCCGGATCTGGTGGGCCTGGAAATGGCGCTCACGGCCTGGTATGACCAGATGAAGCGGGACTTTCAGCCAGCGCCCATCCCGGCCACCGATCTGGACCTGGAGCCAGGCGAGGAGCTCTACCTGAGGACCGGGCAAGTGAGGTTGATCGGCTATCCTTCGAACATTCTGCTTGGGGGCTGGACCGGGCGCGAGCCGCCCCGGGACGCGATCCTGAAGCGGTCGGAGGCGGGGCAGTTTCAGGATCTGGGCACGGGCAAGCTGCTCCTGACGAACCGCCGGCTGGTATGGGAAAGCCCCCAAGGAGGACTGGACTTCTGGCTGGAGCACGTCACGGACGTGAACCTGCGCTTGTTTTTCCTGGGGCGCCTCAACTACGGCCTCACGCCATACCTGTTCGTGTTCACCCAGGACAGCGGCCTGAAATGGCTGACCTATGTGGCTACGCTGGCCGAGCAGGTTGCCGCCCGGGACGGCCGCAAGGTCACGATGTCACCGTTCTAGACTCTCTCTATGGAAAAGGAGAAGAACCATGACAGCCCCAACCTTGACATTTGGCGACAGGCTAAAGCTGCAGTACGCCATGCTCCCCATTCGAGCGATCAAGCTTCTCTTGACGCTCCTGTACCGCTTCCGCGTCGAGGGCAAGGAGAACGTTCCCAAGGATGGGCCGATCGTCATCCTGTACAATGAACCCTCACTGCTCACGACGCTGCTGGAGGCTGCGGTCACCCCCACTTTCTTCGGCAAGCTGTATCTCGAAGGGAAGGTGTTGAACCTTGTGGGCGAGGAATTGTGGTCCATCGAGTTCTTCCGCAAGAACTTTGAATCCGTCGCCCCCACCGTCCCCTCCCAGCCTCATGGCGGCGGACTGCTGGGCTTGGGCTTGTTGGAAGCCCTCGACTACTTGAACCGGGGCGGGGTGTTCCTCACCAACCCCGATGGCGACATGGCCCGCGATGGGCGGCCGATGCCTATGGGGCGCGGGGCGGCCTGGGTGGGCTTGCACAGCGCTGCCCCCATGGTGCCCATCGTTCCTGCCATCAGTCTCTATGATGCCTGGCCTCCCTGGCAGCTTCTGCCCAGCCTTAGGGGCAGGATCGTCCAACGGGTGGGACAGCCGTTCAAGGTCACGGACAAGCCCCTGCAAAAGGTTGGGGAAGAGGAGGTGGCCATGGCCAATGCCCGCATCGCGGCCGAGATCGAGCGCCTGAGCTACGGGCCGGGTGGCGTGGCCGAGTGGGCAGGCCCGCCGAAGAAGAACGGCAAGCCCCTGGAGGAGCCCTTCGACCTGCGGTCGGCCACGGACCAGATTGCGGTCTCGCGCACCCCGCCGGTACGCGCTGTGGCAGAGACGGACGGCGGCACGATCTCGCTCTGGAAGCGGGGGATGCCGCTGCTGCTGTGGCGCTGTCCGGTGTGCCTGACGGATGACGCCCTGGTGCACAAGCACCCCTGGCTCCGGGCCCAGAGCCTCGAGTGCCTGGCCTGCGGCACGCGCTGGACGGTGCAGCGAGAGTATGGCAAGGACTTTCGGTTGAAGGTCGTGGACGGGCCGCCCGATCTGGTGGGGCTGGACATGGCCCTCACCACCTGGTACGACGAAATGAAGCAGGACTTGCAGCCGAGGCCCATCCCAGCCTCCGGCGTGGACCTGGTGCCAGGCGAGGAGCTCTACCTGAGGACGGGAAGTGTGAAGCTGCTTCCCTATTGTTCCAACCCCCTTTTCGACGGCTGGTCCGGGCGCGAGCCGCCCAGGGACAGGGTGCTCAGGCGTTCCGAGGCGGGGCAGTATGGAGCCCTGGGCACGGGGGACCTCCTCCTGACCAATCGCCGGTTGATGTGGGAAGGGCCTGCCGGGGGATTGGATTTCTGGTGGCAGCATGTCACAGACATCTCCCTGCGGCTTTTCTTCCAGATGAAGATCAACTACGAAGCCACACCGTATCGGTTCGAGTTCACCGAGGACAGCGGTCTGAAGTGGCTGACCTACGCGGCTACGGTGATCCAAGAAGCTGCTGCCAGGGGAGGCCGCGGGGTCACAGTGTCAAGGTTCTAGGCGGTCAAATTGGCCGGAGGGACACGCACCGCCCTTTGCGGTATGCGGTCTTGAACCGGGCTCCTGACAAAGCCAGGGCCTCGAGGGACGATGGCCCACGCAGGGCAGAGGCTGCACCGATGGGGCTGCACAGCCACTGTCTTGACAAGAGAAGGAGGTAACATTGGCTAACGAGAAAGTGGCCGTCATCGGCGGCACCGGGTTCCTGGGATCGAACCTGGTTTTGCAGCTGCTGGCGGCGGGCTACACGCCCATCGCCATCGCCCGTCGCCCGGAGAGGATCGCCCAGGCTTTGCCCGGCGTCGAGGTGGAGGCCCGCCGTGGCGATCTGACCGATATCGATAGCCTGCGCTCGGCCCTGCAGGGCTGCGGTGCGATCTACTGTGTGGCTGCGATGATGCAAGAGATCTATACGAGCCGCAACGCCAACCATCGCCAGGTCGCCATCCGGACCAACGTCCAGGGCACGCTGAATGCGCTGCGGGTTGCCGTGGAACTGGGCACGCCCCGCGCCGTAGTGACGAGCACGTCTGCAACTCGGTACCAACAGGATGGGTCGGTGGCCAATGAGGACTCGCCGCCTACCGACCCGAGCATCATCGACGATGCCTACGTACATAGCAAGCTGCGGGAGCACCCCGCCGTGGCCGAGTTTGCCCGGGAAACAGGCCTGGAGGTGGTGACAATCTTGCCTGGTGGTCTTTTCGGACCGGGGTTAGTTGCCGGTAGCATGATGGGCAGGGGGGTGCTGGATATCGTCAATGGCCGGCTTCCGGTCTCACTGGACGGCGCCTTTCAGTTCACGGACGTACGTGATGCGGCCCGCGCGCACCTTCTGGCCATGGAGGGCGGCGTCCCGGGCCGGGACTATCTCGTGGTTGCCACGACCCTGCCCTTGCGCGACTTCTTTGGCTACCTCTCGCGCCTGACGGGTATGCCGGAGCCTCGCCTGTACCTGCCCGGCGGCCTCATGATGGGCGTGGCCTATATGACAGAGATGATCGCCGGGCTCCGGGGTGCGGCCCCGACGATCACCCGTGGGATGCTGAAGCACACTACCATCGGCCAGCGCTTTGACTGCTCGCGGGTGCAGCAAGAACTGGGCCTCACCTTCCAACCCGTCGAGATCACCCTGCGGGACACCGTGGTCTCCCTGGTCGAGAGGGGTTTGGCGCCGCACCTGGAGGAGCGCATGCTGGCGGCTGCATGACACATCCTCCGCCGCTCTGAGGTGGGCAGCCGGCCTGTCGTGAAGTGCCTGCGCGCCATGACCGGGCAGTCCAGGAAGGCCGGCGCGCTCCAGGCCCGCACCGTGGACGTTACATATCGTTATCGCAGCAGTGCCGAGGAGCCCGTTCTGTTTGAACTGCCAGAAGGAGATGTGAAAGAGATGAACGCGAAACAAGAGGAGCCGAGGAAAGGATACAATCGCCTCCTGGGCGCCCTGATCGAGGCACCCTGGACCGTGGCAAACGGGCTGGGCAGGCTGCTGTACCGCTTCCAAACCGAAGGGATGGACAAGATCCCGAGCGACGGACCATACATCGTCTGGTTGACCGAGCCCGGACTTCTGGGCATGATCGTTTCCGGTTACGTCAGCATCAAGGTGCTCAAGCCCGAGTTGGACAAGGGCACCGACAACCTGAGCTTTTTCCACGAGGAGCTGTTTCGGGTTGCCTACTTCAGGCACCTTGAGGACGTGGCCGGAAAATTCCGTCCCCTGGTGCCCCACTCAGCCCCGCAGCTGGCGAAGGGCATACTGGACGGCTACCACGTGCTGCTGAACAACGGCATCGTGATCCACAATCCCCAGGGCGACGCGACCTGGGATGGCCGCCCCATAGCCTTCGGGCGCATCGCCGCGTGGCTGGGGCTACGCACAGGTGCACCTATCGTGCCGATCCTGTGCTCCATCGGCGCCTATGAGATCTGGCCCCGCTGGCAGCGCCTGCCAAGCCGAAAGGGGCGACTCAGGCTTACCGTCGACGAGCCTTTCAGGCTACGCGACAAGCCGCTGGAGCGCGTGAGCGAACAGGACGTGGAGGAGGCGAATGCCCGTATCCTCGAGCATTTTGAGCGTTCCCACTACGGGCCCGGCGGCCTGGCGGGCTGGATCGGGCCGGTGCGGCGCCGTGGCGTGGAGGTGACCGAACCGGTGCAGCTCCGGCCACCCGCCAAGCCACTGGCCTCGGTTCCCCCCTCCAGGGTCAAGTTCAACAAGCGAGGGGTAGCCCAGCTCCTGTGGCAGTGCCCGCTGTGCCGAACCAACGACGCGTTGATCCACCGCCGGCCTGTCTTCCAGCGCGAGACCGTGCTCTGCCAGGCATGCGGCACGCTGTGGGACTTTCAACGCGAGCCAGGGCACGATTTCCGGATGAAGGTGCTGGAAGGTCCGCCAGACGTGGTCGGGCTGGACATGGCGCTGTCGACCTGGTACGAGCATATGACCAGGAACTTTTGCCCCAAGCCCATCCAGGTGGCCGATGTGAAGCTGCTGCCTGGAGAGGAGGTATACCTGGAAACTCGTGACGTGACACTGTCGCCCTACCGGCCCAACCCCCTGTTCGATGGCTGGGCCGGGCGCGAGGCGCCCAAGAAGCAGGCCAATTGGCTTCAGATCGCAGAGTGGGAGAGCATCGGGGAGGGCCGGCTGCTGGTGACCAGCCACCGGGTGTTGTGGCAAGGCCCGGAGCGAGAGCTTGACTTCCTGTGGAGCGAGGTGACCGCCGTCTCCCAATACCTGTCAGCCACCCTGGCGCTCCACTATGGCTCGGCCAAGTACCGCTTCCGCCTGGAAAACGAGTTTGTCCTGAAGTGGCTGCACCACATGGGCGAGCTGGCCAGGCAGGTTCGGGCGCTCGAAGGCCGCACCGTCAACGTCACCGACCACTAGCATGAGACGGCATGGTCGCGCACCCGAAGCGGTTCTGCGGTGAGGAATTGAAGAACCGGCCGGAATGCCGGATGGAATCACGTAATAGAAAAAAGGAGAAAGGCAAACATGAGTACTGCAACGTACAGCTACCCTCACGTGGCCCACGTCTTTGAAGAGATGGCGGCCAAATTCCGGGACCGGGAAGCGTTGGTCTTCTTCGGAACGCGGATGACCTTTCGAGAGTGGGATGCCCGCGCCAACGCGCTGTCGACCAAGCTCGAGGAGCTGGGGATCGAGAAGGGCGACCGCGTGTCGCTGCTGCTCCCCCCTGGGCCGGACTACCCGGTAGCCTTCATCGCCATTGCCAAGCTCGGGGCGATTACAGCTCCCACGAACCCGCAGCTCCAACCGGGCGAGATGGTTGCCCAGTTCAAGGACATGGGCACCAAAGCTCTGATCATGATGTCCCAGTTCATGGGCCGCGACTTTACAGCGGTTGTGGATGAAGCGCGGCTTGACCTGCCCGAATTGAAACACGTCATCGCTCGCGGACCGGACTACAAGGGCTTTCTGCCTCTCGATCCCATCTATGCTACTCCTGTACCGGAGCGGGAGTCCTACGTGAAGCCTGGGCTGACCGAAGAGGACGACATTGTGATCTTTTCCACCGGCGGCACAACCGGCCTGCCGAAGGGCGTGCCGCGGGATACCTTTGGCTTTCTCTATGGCTATGACGTGACGACACATGACGTCGATGAGACCGACTCGATGTTGCTCGTGGCCCCCCTCTTCATGACCGCCGGGTTTCTCCAGATAGCCTACCCTCTGCTCTTCGGCGCGAAGCTGGTGGGCATTCCCGCCTTCCACCCGCAAACGATCCTGCAGACGATTCAGGACGAAAAGATCACCGTCATGTTTGCCTACCCGACCATGATGCGCTGGATCATGGGTCAGCCGAACTTTGACCAGTTCGACGTCTCGTCGATGCGGATCGTGTACATTGGCGGCGAGGCGGTCACCACCGAGATGATCGAGACAATTCACGCGAAGTTTGGCTGCAGGACGCAGACTGGATACGGGATGACCGAGACGCATGGCACGGCGAGCACTCCGTGCGACGCCCCGCCTGAGATGGTCTCCGGGTCCGACGGCAAGATAGTGCCGGGGGTCGAGATGCGCTTCGTGGACTCGGAGGGGAAGGACGTGCCGTTTGGAGGGATCGGCGAGATCATCGTCCGTGGCCGCGAGGTGTTCAAGGGTTACTGGCAGAGGCCGGAGCTGAATGCCGAGGTCTTTACGCCTGATGGCTTCTTCCGCACCGGCGACCTGGCCCGCCAGATCAACGACGAGGGGTACATCCGCATTGTCGGCCGTGCCAAGGACACCATCCGCCGCATGGCCATGACCATCTATCCCGATGAGGTGGAAAACGTCATCAAGACCCATCCCAAGGTGGCGCAAGCCGGGGTGGTTGGAGTGGCGAGTGCGTTCGCCGGGGAGCGGGTGTGGGCCTACATTCAGCTTCATCCGGACCAGGAGATGACGGCGGTTGAGATCATGGACCACTGCCGCGGCAAGCTGGCAGCCTACAAGCTGCCCGACGAGGTACGGTTTGTGGCCGAGGTGCCGATGAGCTCCGTGCGCCGTGTGCAGCGGGTGAAGCTGCGCGAGGCCGCACGGCGCGAACTGGAGTCGGAATCAGACCAGCGCACCTGATGCGGCGGCCCTTCTACGCGGAATGCGGTGCGACACTTTGCTCGCACCGCTGATTTCGCCTGGCCCCTCGTTCGTTTTTTGGGTTGCTCGCCCCCCCGTTATGCAAAGTAGGCGCTTTCGTCTACATGCGTCAAGAGGCTTTGCGACAGCCGTGAAAACGGGCAACAGGGCACAACAGGGCACGTGTGACTGTTCGAAGTTTGGTAACAGATGCGAGTAGGCGCCTTGTTATCAGGCTTACCGTTTTCTTTGAGTGACTACGCGAGCAAAAGCGCCAAATCGGCACCGCCGCGTTCTAGATGGT
>JBFYTF010000328.1:0-5129 GCA_041300865.1 Anaerolineae bacterium | reverse complement strand
ACCAGCAGATGGCAACCACTCCACCCAAACGGCAAGTGCCAGAACTACAGAGATCGGTCATGCGCTGGCTGCTTGATTCTGACCCATCGATCCGCTGGCAAGTGATGCGCGACCTGACCGGCGCGCCCGCGGACGAAGTCGCGGCCGAGCGCTCGAGGGTTGCTACCGAAGGCTGGGGCGCGCGGCTGCTCGCCCTCCAGGGTGCCGACGGTCGGTGGGGTGGCGCGGCATGGAACCGCGGGTGGGACTCCACGATGCACGTCCTGATGCTGCTGCGGGACCTGGGTCTCGATCCTGCCAGCGACCAGGCGCGCCGCGCGGTAGGCCTCGTCCGTGACCACGTCACCTGGCAGGGATGTGGCCCGCAAGAATGTGACAGCAACACCTTCTTTGAAGGCGAGCTGGAGCCGTGCATCAACGGGCAGGTAGGGGCGGTCGGCGCCTACTTTGGCCAGGACATCCAGGGCATCGTCGACCGGCTGCTCAGCGAGCAACTGCCCGACGGCGGCTGGAACTGCGAGGCCGCCAACGGCTCGACGCGTTCCTCGTTCAACACCACGATCTGCGTGCTGGAGGCCCTGCTCGAGCACGAACGGGCCGTGGGTAGCAGTCCCGAGGTGACCGCAGCCCGTCTCCGGGGACAGGAGTACCTCCTCGAGCGCCGCCTCTTGCGGCGGCGGTCGACCGGCGAGGTGATCGAACGAGATCGCAAGGGGGGCGCCGCGTGGACGCGCTTTGCGTTCCCGACGTGGTGGCACTACGACGTGCTGCGGGGGCTCGAGTACCTGCGCAGCGCCGGCGTCGCGCCCGACGAGCGCGTAGCCGAGGCGATCGACCTGGTCGCGTCAAAGCGCGACGACGACGGCCGGTGGCCGCTCGAGACCCGGTATCCCGGCGTGATGCCGGTCGAGATAGACGAGGGTGAGGGCCGGCCGAGCCGGTGGAACACGTTGCGCGCCTTGCGAGTGTTGACCTGGTATTCAGCAGGAGACTAACGCAGATGGCGCCGGGTCGGTGTGGAAGTGCAGATGCAGCCCCATGGGACTATCGATGCCGCACACGAAACACATGCGGGAGTTCGATTCCTCTTCCATGGTGTCTTCTCCTTGGCTGGCCGGGCTTGCGCTCGCGTGGGGAAGTCTTGTCCTCTTCTCCGTGATTGTCAACCTCGCACCGTTGCAGGTCATGGCCCGTGTATTTTTCCCGACCTCGATGTCGCTCGTTCTGACCTTCTGGCTGGCACCGGCAATACCCGGCCTGGTGATCGACCAAGCGGCGCTGCACGGAATCCTGGGCCGGATATGCGAGATGGCCGTGCCGTTGTTGTCGATTAGACCGTTACCGGAAGATGAATAGCCTTATCCTTTGACCTGCCTGGCCAGTTCCTCCAGCCGGCGCTGGTCGTGGACGACGAACTCGCTGCGCGTGATGTCGATCAGACCCTCGTCGGCGAAGCGATGAAGGAAGCGGCAGGCCACCTCGCGCGTCGTCCCAATGCGCGCGGCGATCTCGTCCAGGGTCAAACCTCGTGGAATCGACTCTTCCTCCAGGCCGGCGGAGAACTCTACCAGCAGCCGCGCCAGGCGACCGGCTACGGGCTGAAACGCGAGCTCTTCCACCACCGTGCTGGCCCGCTGCATCCGCTGGACCATGAGGCGGCACAGTTCCCACAAAATGCTCCCGTGCTCGAGCAGGAGTGACTGGATGCTCGGCCGCGACCAGACGTACAAGCGCGTGCGGCCGCGCGCTTCGAGGGTTGCCGGCAGCGGGGCCCCTTCCTGAAAAAAGGCCGGCCCCCAGAACACATCACCTGCGCCAAAGGTCGTGACCAGCAGGCTGCGCCCCTGGCTGGATGCCTTGACCGCATCGATCCGCCCTCTGCCCACCAGGAACAGGTAAGGCCACACCTCGCCCTGCAGCGCCAGGACCTGGCCATTTCGCAATTCGCGCGCGCGCGACTGCCCCACCATGAACTCGCGGTCCCGCTCTCCCAGCGCGGCAAAGACCGGATGGGTGCCCAACCACTCTTCGAGGACCTTCATAGATCCAACCGTCCTTCATCCTAATGCTGGCGTATGCAGCAGTGTACCATATCCCGATTTCTCCAGCAAATCCCGTTCGACGTCGCTGCGAGTTGCTAAAAGTTCAAGACTTGGGGCTGTGATTGTGCTATATTGAACATAGAGGGCCGGCTTGCTCCCGGTACGCAAACATACCGTCTCTGTAGCCGAGGTCCATGATGAAAAGACACCTGCTCTTCTGGCTGGCACTCTTGGCCGGGTCCTGTGCTTCGTGCGGGCAGGACGCGGCCGCCAATGATCCGCTTTTCTGTCCGCGGCTGGCCGGTACGCCCCACTACCTGACGGTCCCGCCGGAGCTGCTCCCTACGCCCCAGCCGTTTCCCACAGCCAGCCAGGTGGAGATCGGGGGCAAGAGCGTGCTCGTGGACAGGGTTGTCGAGGGGCCGCTGTGCCGCGGCACCTGGAGCGGAACGGTGTACGTCAACTGCAACGTGCAGATCTATCCATGGGAGGGGCAGCCCACATTCCTGAAAGACTGCGATTTGACGATCGAACCCGGCACCGTCGTCTATGTGGCGGATCATGGCGACGAGCCCTACTACAAGGGCTGCTCGTGCCATACCGGCCTCGGCGAGCCATAAGATCGAGAAAGGAATCGAGAATGAACAAACGGCAATCACTTGGAGCAGTACTGGCCATCCTCGGCGCCCTGATTGGCATCCTCGGCCATTTCATCCTCTTCCAGAAGTGGTATTTTGTCGGGATGAACACGCCGTCCGCGGAACCGGGGTGTGAAATCCTGCTGGAGACAATCCACCCTCTCATGGCCGACCTGGGACTCCTCGGCGGCGTGCTATTCGCCGTCAGTGCCTATGGATTCCTGACCGGTAGGAATTGGGCGTTCTTCCTCTCGGTGCTCGCCACCGTCCTGGCGCTGCTGGGCAGTTGGTTCGTCAACGTGCCCTTCATGGCAGCGGGTCTGCCACCCGTCTACTTCCCCCTCTTCTGGCCCTACCTGGTGCTTTACTTTCTGCTGGTTAAGGTCGTGGGAGAGGTCTCGTGGACCCGCACCTTACTGGCGCTTCTGGCCGGTATGGCCTATATCACCTGCTGGATGAACGGCGTCGCGAGCACGAGCCGGATGATTACCATCGGTGCGCCGATCTTTAGTCTGGTGCAAAAGCTGCACTGGGTGGCCATGGTTGGGTGGGCCGTTGTGACGGTGGGTGTTATTATCAAGCCTCGGGAATGGACACGCGTCGTCGGCTCGGTCGCCGGCACAGCCGAGCTCGTGGTGGGCATCCCCCTCGCCATTGAGACAGGCGGAGCACTGGGAAGGTTCTCGCTCTTTGCCCTGGCTCCGATCATCTGCCTGGTGCTGGTGCTGCTATTCATCTGGCCGAGATTCTGGCTCAAGGTGGCCGAATCGGCTGCACCGGCGGTGACGGAACCGCGCGCACCGGCTGCACCGGCGCCTACAGGCGCCTAACCGCGCCGGCACCGGTATGTCACGGGGGATGCTCTAGAGTGGCATTGGGTTCACAGACGCGCCTGCAATACCTGTTCGGGACGACCAGGGGCCTGATCTTGGTGGCCATCGCCGTCATAGCCCTGGAGACCGCCCTCTTTGGAACGCTCTCCGGCCCGCTGGCCGATCTGGGCGTGGGGGGCGCCGTCGTGCGCGGCCTCCATATGGACCTCGACCCGGCGGAGCGCGAGGGCCGCATCGTGATCCTCTATCACTCGATCGCCGTGGCCGTCGTCGCCATCGAGACCTATATGATCACCGGCCTCCTCTCAATGCGGTCAGTCTACACGAGTACCGTGCGCCTGCTGATCACCGCCGGCTACTGGCTGGCGGGGGTCTTTGGCCTGGCCTTCGCCTACTGGGGCCAGAACTGGGCGTTTCACGGGCTGTACATCGCCGGCCTGACCCTCGTTTTGTTTGCCGGTCTCCTGCTCACGATCGCCCTCTGGCCGTGGGACCGGGCCTACTACCAACCCGACCGCGCCTACGCCCGCAGCCGCCGCGGGTTGGATCTGGAGCGCGTGGCCTTTTTCGCCACAGCGCTGACCACCGTTATCTCTGCGATCTTTGGCGCTGTCCCTGGCTCGTACTTTGGCAACGGCTTCACGGCCTTTCTGGCTGAAGACATCATCCGCTTGCCGCAAAAGACGACAATGCAGTACTCGATCATCGGCCACCTGCACATTATGCTGGCGCTCATCGCCATCATGCTGACGCTCGTCATCGGGCGCTGGTTGGATTTCCGGGGCATCTTGCACAAAATCGCCATGCCGCTGATCATCCTGGGCACCATTGTACTCAACCTGGGTGTGTGGGGCGTAGTCACTCCGCTGGAGCCCATCGCGCACATGGTGATCTATGTCGGTGCGACTCCGGCCATGCTCGGGGCCCTGATGTTGGTCATCTACGGTTGGAACCGCTTGATCCGCGAGGCTTCGGCCTGCCTTTCCAGGCCCACTTTCAGGCAGAAAACCAGGGCGCTGCTCCGTGACCCGCTGCGTTTTGGAGCGCTCTGGCAGATGCTCTTCATGAACTTGACCGTGAGCGGTGTGGGCATCCTTTTTGCCGTTCGCCTGGACGAGACCTTTCGAATGTGGCCGGCGCGCGAGGAGCGCATCGAGCTGACCGGTCATTGGCACGTCCTGGCGGCGATAGTCGCCACCATCATCCTCCTCTACTATGGCGACATGATTGGCCTGAAAGACAAGGTCCGCACGTGGTGCGGCTGGTCGATCATCCTCCTCTCCGACCTGGCCTTCGCGGCAGTGACAATCCTGGAGACCAAGCGCCTTTTCGTTTCCGAGGCCGCCCAGCAGCCGCTGGTCACGGCCCTAACGTTGGCGGTCGACTCCAGCCTGGGGATGTTGCTGGTCATCCTGGCAACGGTCCTGACCTGGCGCCTCGTCGACCTGTTCCGGCCGCTGGGTCGCTGGGCTGAAGAAGCCGCTCACGAGGTTCCTACTGAGGTGGCCAGGTGAAGCGCCTCCTCCCGGCCTTGAGCGTGCTTGCAGCTCTTCTGGCCGCGTGCGCCGCCGTGGATCTGGACGCTCCCGTTCCGACGTACGAAACGGGCGTGGACC
>JBFYTF010000303.1:0-8747 GCA_041300865.1 Anaerolineae bacterium | reverse complement strand
CCGTAGAGGCACGATCCGGCTATCCATTGCTGCAAACGCCTCGCCGCTACATCGAGCGAGGGAAGCTCGGAGCGCAGGGCGGCAATCTCGCCCACGATAGCCGGCCGGGCCTGCCACGGGGAAGACGACAGAGTGGCGCGATACGGCGACAGGTCCCACCCTCGCCTGGGGAGGATCAGGTCAACAAAATCCAGGGGCGCCGTTTCCAGGAGAGGCTCCACGTCCGCGTAGCGTGCTGCGCGCGTCTCAGGAGCGCGCAAGGCGGACGGCGCAAAGCCGGCCCCCACGAGCGCTTCCGGATCGACCTCGTGAATGGCCGCCACCAGGGCTTCCATCCAGGCCAACGTAGCATCGGCTACCAGCTGCCTCTTTTGCGCAGCATCCGCCAGGTTATAGGTCGCGCCGCCGGGCAGCGACACCGAGCCTGCGTCCAGAGACAGCGGGGGCTTGTGGCCTTCCAGCGCGAACTCGCTTTGCAACTCCCAACCGAGAACCACCTCAAAGGGTGCCTCCCTTAGTGCGAGGTCCGACATCAGGTCGCTCCAGTATTGGACCTGCATGGCAACACCCGCCGGGTGGAGATAGTAGCCGTTCTCGTCCAGGGAACCCAGGCTCTCCAGCCCTTCCTGGAAGCTATGATGCACAGCAAAGCGCTCCCAGTAGAGGCCGTCCTCGGGCACGCGGCTGGCCGCCATGATCAGGTGCAACCCCTCCGCAGCGGCAATCCTCATGACGACGACCATGTGATCAAGGAACTCCGGGTTGAGGCCCGTGCCGACCGGCCGGCCGATACACGACGGGCCGTGAGCACAGAGATCAAGGTGCAGACGGACGGTGTTGTAGCCTTGCTCGGCGAGGTGGTGAAAGACCTCCCGAACCAGGTCCGGCCGGAATGTATCGGCACCAAAGATGTAATCTTCCCACAACTCGCCGGGAACCACCTCCCGGACGTCCAGGTAATTGGCTCCGCGGGCAACGAACGTCTCGCCCGTCACCGGATCGTAAAACTCGCCGGCCCCGCCGACAACGCGCGTCTGGATACGATGCACCTCGGGCGCCGCGTCCCGGAGCGCGGGTGCGGGCTCCAGGGCCAGTGCCGCCGCCTCCGGCTCGGTGGGCTGCGGCACGACGGGCAGGGGTGCCACCTCTGTAGGCCCAAGCTGTGGTGCCGGCACCTCACCTCCTGCCTGGCAACTTGCCAGCAGGAGGACCAGCAGGGTGAGTAATACCAGTCGAAGGTCCAGGCTCAGCATTCCGTCCACCGCGCAGATGGGCGCGTCCAGTTGCGCGCCCATAGTAGTACGTGTACCAAAGCGACGCGACTCCCTCGACGCTAGTATAGCCGATTTGGAAAGCAATGTAAAGCGCGGGCCGGCCCGCTCAGGGTGTGGTGCGGATCTCGACGACGTCTTGCAGCCAGTACTTGTCCGCCAGACCGGGCAGCACGGCGTCCAGACGGTCGTCCTGGCCGAAGGCCATTATGCTTTCGGCGGTAAGTTCCTTCACGGGGATCTCGGCATTTTGCCCCTGCCGGTTCACGAGGATAAAGGTCACGGCATCGGCACGGCCGCTCGCGCTCAGCAGATCGAGGATGCGCACACCCTCGTAGCTTTCGCCGTTGGCCTCAACCTCGACGCTCTGCAACGCACGCAGCTCCTCAAGCGCAAAGAGATTTTCGCCCACGGCCAGGGCCACCCGCGCTTCCGGCTCGGTGTCGATGACCACCACGTCCCGCAGCCACTGGTCGGCACTCAGCCCGGGGACCACCGCCATGAGGACGTTGTCCGGGGTAAGGGCCAGGATGCTTTCCGGGGTCAAGGCCTCAACGCCCAGCTCCATCGTCACGGCATCGCGCGCCACGAGAGTGATAGACAGAACACCCGTGACGTTGGCCGCGGCCAGGAGGTCGAGGATGGGCACACCCTCGTACGTCTCGCCCGCGGCAGAGATCTGCACAGGGGACATAGCTGACAGGTCGGACAACGTAAACGGCTCTTCTTCGACGGTTACCGCCAGGGTGGTGTCGTCCGGAGCATCCCCATCGGGCGGTATTCCGGTCTCCGCGGCCGTAGGAGTTGCCCGGCCTTGGGATCCAGTAGACAAGTCACAGCCGACCAGGGCCAGCACGGCTGCGAACAACAGCGCGGTGGTGGTGAGGCGAAAGCGACGCATTTCTTGCTCCTCCGGTCCTTATGCTGCAAGCATATCGCATGGGGGCCGAATTGTCCATATACCAGGATATAGGAGCAAGATACAGAAGAGGATATACCTTTGCCCGACGAAGAGAAGGGGCTGCCAGACAGAACGGCCGGGCTACCGAGAGCCCGGCCGCTGCCAGGTTCGGAAGTACGAGGTTAGAGCCTCAAAGTCTCGGGTTTGAACGGCTCAAAGCTCATGAAGTCGGCGTGATGCAAGATCCAGCCCTCCGTCGTGCGCTTGCCCAGGTCGCCTTCATGGGAGTGAACGGCGATGGTGTGTACGACAGCGTCGGGCAGGCCAAAGCGCATGGCCAGGGCCACGCCGGTGAAGGGGTGCCGCAGCAGCTTGCCTGTTGGGCCGACCACAGCCTGGCCATCCTGCAGCTCGTACTCGATGAGCTTCCCAACGTCGATAAGGATGCCGCCGGCGATAAGGTAGTCCATGTTGATCGGCAGCTTGTCGCCAAAGAAGCGGGCCATAGCCCGCGCCGACTCGACGGCGATGTGGACCACCGCCCGTTTGTGCTCCATGAAGGTCACCTTGCAGTCCTTCACCAAGAGGGTGAAGGGGATGGTGAGCAAGTCATCAGGAGTCAGTACGCTGTGCTCGAGCGCATACTCCCAGGTCTGGTACACCTTTTCCTTGAGATCTGCACTCTGGATCCACTCGATCTCGGGCCAGATCTCCATCAGCCTTTCACGCATGACATCTCCTCCACGAGTTATGAGTGCGCGCCTGCGCCGCGCCGCGATCCTACACCATTCGGCCCGGGAACGCAAGTGCGCGGCGCGCCTGCGCAGGTCCTGACAATCAAGACTCCTACTCTACAGAAGTTATATACCACTTGACACTGCACATCATCAATGCTATCATCGATCACGTAAGAGCTGGCCGGCTTTTCGAGAGTCCAACTGCGAGGAGGCAGTTCTTCTGGCGGCGTTGCCCAGCAGACTGAAAAGAGGAATGCGTGTACAAATCGACCATGACGGTCACAAGCTCGTAGCGGAGAGTTATGCCCTCTCCTTTCCGGCAGACCGGCCGTTTGTTTACATCTCCGGACCTGATGGCTCGCGGATCGCCGAGCTGTTTGTCCTTTCCGGCGTTCACCCCCTCCATGGACGGGATGACACCGTGAGCATTGAACCCTGGCAAGTGAGCCAGGAACCGGACCTCGTTGAGTTTCGCCTCCGCGCCAAAAGCTCGGCATGGGATGCCAAGACCTATAGTTTTCGGTGTACGCCCCGGGGCTTCACTTATGAAGTGGAGGTCGAGGGCTCAGGTTCCCTGGCCGAGGTCGACTACTTTGGAGGCTACTATTCGGGCCAGCTGCGCTGGGGCTCCGGATTCTTCTGGTCGGGCCAGCTCTTTCTCCTGGGCTTTAACCCCGAGCCGAATGCCCGCGAGGTGAACTATTTCGCCCCGGCGAGCTGTTCGACGATCAACCTGGCCGGCGTGCCTCTGCCCGGCCGGGACGACTGGTTCTTCACGCCACCACCCTTCTGTTTCGCCTTCCAGGCGCCGGAGGGCTGGCTGGGCATGGGTATCGAGGCCCGGCCCGGTGAGAACTCGTTCGTCGAGGCTCGCTACAACGGCCAGGATGCCGGTTTCTACCTGTCCCTCTTCTACGAGGGTCACAAACCCGTGGAGGGCCGCTACCGGTTGCCGGGGATCGGCTTTTACTTTGCCCCCAACGAGTACCAGGTGCTCGTGGCCCACGTCGACTCGCTGCGCACAATGGGCGCCGTGCCTCCGGCGGCCGCCATGGCCGCGGCCGGCCCTCGCTGGTGGCAGGAGCCGCTTTTCTGTGGCTGGGGCGCCCAGTGCGCGCTGGCCCACCGCGTCGATGGCAAGGCGCCCGATTATGCGCGCCAACCGTTGTACGAGGAGTTCCTGCAGACGCTGGAGGCGCATGGGCTGCGTCCCGGCACGGTCGTCATCGACGACAAGTGGCAGCTCAACTACGGCCAAAACCTGGCAGACCCAGACAAGTGGCCCGACCTGCCTGGCTTTGTCGCAGCGCAGCACACCGCGGGCCGCAAGGTGCTCCTCTGGCTCAAAGCCTGGGACCCGGAGGGCGTCCCGGCGGCAGAGTGCATCACCAACGCCGGGGGGCTGCCCATCGCCGTCGACCCGACCAACCCCGCCTTCGAAGCGCACCTGCGGAGCTCGGTGCGCCACATGCTCTCGCCCGAGGGTTATGATGCCGACGGCTTCAAGATCGACTTTACCGCCCGAATCCCAAGCGGCCCAGGCATTCGCCTCCACGGCGAGTTGTGGGGTCTGGAGCTGATGAAGCGCTATCTCGGGATCATTCACGGCGAGGCCAAGGCTGTCAAGCCCGAGGCCCTGATCATTGCCCACACCACGCACCCCTACCTGGCCGACGTGGTGGACATGATCCGCCTCAACGACATCAACGTCGACCGCAACGTGCTGGCGGCCATGACCCATCGGGCTCGCGTGGCACGCATCGCCTGCCCCGAGGCCCTCATCGACGCCGACAACTGGCCCATCCGTGACCTCGCCACGTGGCGCGAGTACGTCCGCCTTCAGCCGGCCCTGGGCGTACCCTCGCTGTACTACACCAGCCACATCGACAGAACCCAGGAGCCCCTGGAAGCCGAGGATTATCGACTGCTGCAGGAAGTCTGGACGGAGTATCGCGTGCAGTTGGCCCCCACCGCCTCGGCGCCCGAGGGGACGGCAGGGGAGCCTCTAGAAAGCAGCTCTGCGTGATGAACAGCGTAGCCATCATTCACACCACAGCCATCACCATCGAGCCCCTGCGGACTCTTGCCGCCGAGATCCTGCCCGACTGGGAGGTGATCAACTTCCTGGACGACTCGATCCTGCCCCAACTCCAGCGCAGCGGCGGCAACCTGGAGGAGGTGGCAGCCCGGTGGCTGTGTTACGTGCAGGTCGCCGAGGAGGTCGGCGCGGCGGCGGTCCTCAGCGCCTGTTCCTCCGTGGGCGAGCTGGTTCCGCGGGCGCGCGCCCGGACATCTTTGCCCGTCGTGCGCATCGACGAAGCCATGGCCGAAGAGGCCGTGGCTCGCAGCGAGCGCATCGGCGTGGCGGCCACGCTGCGCACGACCCTCGAGCCGACCCTGCGCCTGCTGCGCGGCAAGGCTGAGGCCGCGGGCCGGACCGTGGCCCTGGAACCCCTGCTCGTCGACGCCGCCTTTCAGCGCCTGGCTGCCGGGGACCGCGACGGCCACGACCGCCTGCTGGCAGCCGCCCTGGAAGAACTGGCCGGCCGAAACGACATCGTCGTCCTGGCCCAGGCATCAATGGCTCGCGTCGTCTCTGTCCTGCCTGATTCGCTGCAGGACAGGTTTCTCTCCAGCCCCCGCCTGGGTATGCAGCAACTGAAGCGGATTCTGGAAGAACGCTGACGGGTAGTATGAACCTGCTGGCAATCGACGCCGGCACGACGCACTGCAAGGTAGGCCTCTTTGCCGCCGATGGCAGCGCTCTGGCCATCGCCATGCGCCCCATCGCGCCGAGGCCTCGGTCGCGCTTGGGGCCTGACAGCGCGGCCGCCTCCACCTGCTTCGACCCCGAAGAGCTATGGGCCGCCGTGGCCGGTGCTCTCGCAGACGTCGCCAGCCGGGGCGCTTCGCAGGCCGGGGAGGCGGCACGCCAGGTTGCTGCCGTGGGCATCAGCAGCATGGCCGAGACCGGGCTGCTCCTGGAGTGCCGCACGGGCCGGCCCCGCACTCCGTTCCTGCCCTGGTTCGACACGTCCAGTGCCGGGCAGGCGGCGCGCATCGCCTCCCACGGCGAGGCAGCAGAGCGCTTTCGCCGTACCGGGCTGCACCCCGGCTACAAGAGCGGCCTGGCCCGGCTCCTGTGGCTGCGCGACGAAATGGGCGTGGACCTGGGCGGCTGCACCTGGCTATCGGTGGCCGACTACCTGGCCTACCGTCTCACCGGCCAGATGGCCACCGACTATACCCTCGCGGCCCGCACCCTGGCTTTTCGCCTCGACCTCCGCACCTGGGACGAAGAGTGGCTTCGCCTGTGGGACCTGGATCCCGCATTGTTTCCCCCAGCTCTGCCCAGCGGCACGGTCGCCGGGCGCGTGACAGACGGTGTTCTCGATAGCCTCTCCGGGCTGGCAGCCGGTACACCCGTGGTCATTGCCGGGCACGACCACGTCTGTGCCGCCCTGGCTGCTGGCGCCACGCTTCCGGGGACGGTCCTGGACTCGATGGGTACCGCCGAAGTTCTCCTCGGCGCCCTGCCGCCGCCCGCGAGCGCCGGCGGGGGGCACTTCCTGGACGAGACTCAGCGCCGGTCCGGCCTGCTCTACGGCCTGCACGTCGTGCCGGGCCGCCACTTCTGGCTCGGCTCCCTCTCCAACTCGGGCGGCAGCCTGGAGTGGCTCCGTGACGTGTTGGCTGCCGGCCGCCTGTCCTACGACGAGCTCGAGGCACTCGCCGCCGCGGCCGGTCCGCAGCCCACGGGCATTCTCTACTTCCCGCAGCTGGCAGGCAAGGGGCGCGGTGCCGGCCGGAACGGTGCTGCCTTCCTGGGATTGCGCGCCGCCCACGACCGGACCGCCCTGGTGCAGGCGGTGCTTGAGGGCACCGCCTACGAGATCGAGCGCCTGCGGCGCGCGGCCGAAGAGGCCAACGGCACGAGCATCGAGAAGCTCGTGGCCGTCGGCGGTGGCACACGCCTGCCGGCCTGGCTGCAGATCAAGGCGGATGTCTCGGGTGTGCCCATCGAGGTCCTGTCCCAGCGGGAGGCGACACTTCTGGGCGCCGCGCTCCTCGCCGGGCGAGGCGCCGGCCTGATTGAGGACGTAGAGAGGGCGTTGGGCGGACCACCGGCGGCGCGCTACACACCCGACGGCGGGCGCCACAGGCAGTACCGTGAGCTGTTCGAAGGCGAATACCTGCCCCTTGCCCGGGCATTGGCAACAGACCATGAGCTTTGAGATTCGAGGCCTCGTCGAGGGCTTTTACGGCCCGTTCTACACCTCTGCCGAGCGGGAAGGCCTGCTGCGCTTCTTGGCCGCCCACGGCATGAACTTTTACCTCTACGGTCCGAAGAACGACCGGGCCCACCGCGCCCGGTGGCGGGAGGCATATGACCCGCAGAGGCTTGCCGGCCTGGCGCGCAGCGTCACCCTGGCCCACGACCTTGACGTCCGGTTCGCCTACGCCCTCAGCCCCGTGTCCATGAGCTATGCCTCGCCCGGTGACCTGGCCCTGGTCCGCGAACGGTTCCGGCAGTTCTACGCCCTGGGCGTGCGCGATTTCGCCATCTTTTTTGACGACGTAGCGGCCCGTTTCGAGCACGCCGAGGATGCCCGGCGGTATGGCAGCTTTGCCCAGGACCACGCGGCGGTGAGCAACGAGCTGGTCGCCTGGCTGCGCTCCCTGGACCCTGGCTGCAGCCTGGCCATGTGCCCGACCGAGTACCACGGCACGCCGCCCTTTGGCGGCTATCTCCACGAGCTGGGCGCCTGCCTGCTGCCCGGCATAGACGTCTTTTACACCGGGCCACAGGTCTGCTCCCCGGCTATCTCGGCGGCTGACGTACGGGGCTTTGCGGCCGCTGTCCGGCGGGCACCCATCCTCTGGGACAACTATCCGGTCAACGACCTGGGCATGCAGTTCGAGCTGCACCTGGAGCCTGTGCGCGGGCGGGCAGCCGACCTGGCGAACGCTGTCAAGGGCATTCTGGCCAACCCCATGCTCCAGGCCGAGGCGTCCAAGATCCCGCTGCTCACGTTGGCTGCCTACCTGGCGAACCCAGCCGGCTACGACCCGGAGGCTGCCTGGCAGGCGGCGCTGGTCGAGGTCGCCGGTGCAGCGTGCGCCCCGGCCCTGCGCACGTTTGCCCGCGCTCGGCAGCTGGAAGGCACTGTTGGCGAGCTCCTCGCTGCCCTGCAAAACGGCAGCAGCAAGCTCCGTCACGAGGCGGCTGAGCGCCTGGCGTCGTCCCTGGGCGAGCTGGATGATGCCCGCGACACCCTCATGACCCGCCTGGAAAACGTCGCGCTGCGGGCCGAGCTTTTGCCCTGGCTCGTGTCGCTCGACCATTGGCAGCGCGCCGGAACGATGGCCCTGCAGACGCTGGCCGCCCAGGAGACGGGTGCGCCCCACCAGCAGCTCGCCCGCGCCGCGCAAGAGTCAGTGGACTGGGCCGTCCGCCCCCGCCACAGCGGCGCCGAGGCCCTGCGGCCCCTCATCGCCCACGCCCTCTCCCAAGCAGCGAGCGAGGCTCCTTCTCCCCTCCTCGCAGAAGCGGGTGAGGCACAGGGCTCTTTGCCTCTCGTCCCCGGAGCTAACGGGGACGGCTCCCCCTCTCCCGTGGCAGGGCGCGAGGGCAAGGCCTCTTCCCCCCTCCTCCAGATCGCCCCTGACCTGTATTGCTATCACGACACGTGCCGGGTATACGTCCTGCGCTGCGGCCGAGAGGCAGTTCTGATCGATTTTGGCGCGGGCGGCGTGCTGGAGCAGCTGCCCGCCTTGGGGGTCGAGCGCGTTACCGACGTACTCATGACCCATCATCACCGTGACCAGAGCCAGGGC
>JBFYTF010000275.1:0-7214 GCA_041300865.1 Anaerolineae bacterium | reverse complement strand
AGGAGAAGAAGGTCGGGCGGGTTAGACCGCATCATCCGCAGGCCCTCTCGTCCGCCAATGGCGCCCTCGACGACAATGCCCTGCCTGCTGAGGATCAACCGGATGAGATCGATCATCTCCGGATGATCTTCGATGCACAACACCCGCCTGCCTGCCAATGCTACCTCCCATGCCGGTGCGATCCTCGCGCACCTGCCGGCTCGTTCCCTCGGGCCCACACCACTCTGTGACGCCGTCTCGATATGGTTTCAGGTCCCGTACGTGCGGGCGGCTTCCTCGCCCCGCAGCACTCGGAGCGCTCCCTGGGCCAGCGCCAGCATCTCGTCCTCGCCCGGGTAGACCATGACTGGGGCTATCCAGGCCACCCGCTCGCGGATCCAGCTCAGGAGCAGCTCAGAGTGGGCCACACCCCCAGTGATGACGATGGCGTCGACTCGGCCCATGAGCACTGCGGCCATAGCCCCGATCTCTTTGGCGATTTGGTAGGCCATGGCCTCATACACGAGGCGCGCCCGAGCATCGCCCGCAGCGATGCGCCGCTCCACCTCGACAGCGCTGTTGGTCCCCAGGTGCGCGACCAACCCACCACGGCCGGCCAGCTTCTTGAACATTTGCTCATAAGTGAGGTCAAATCCCTCGTAAGGCGCCACCCCATAGCACATGCGCACCACGTCACCCACCGGCAGCCCACCGGAGCGCTCCGGGGCAAAGGGACCAGTCCCGTCTAACGCCTGGTTGACGTCGATCATGCGGCCCCGGCGGTGCGCGGTCACGGAGATGCCGCCCCCGAGGTGGACGACCACCAGATTCAGATCAGGATAGGGACGGCCCACGTCGGCGGCCGCCCGCCGCGACACAGCCTTCAGGTTCAGGGCGTGGGACAGGCTCTTGCGCTCGATTTCCGGTAGGCCGGAGATGCGGGCCACGTCGTCAAACTCGTCAACACAGACGGGGTCGACGATAAAGGCCGGGACGCCAACACGCCTGGAGATCTCGTCGGCCAGCAGGGCTCCCAGGTTGGAGGCGTGCTCCCGCTCCTTGTCCCGCTCGCTGAGCCGCTCGACCATCTTGTCATTGACGCGATACGTGCCACTGGGAATTGGCGCCAGCAGCCCACCCCGGCCGACGACGGCCGCCAGGGATGAAAGCGGCACGCCTCGCTCCTGCAGCAGCCGCAAGATGGCCTCCAGGCGGAAGCCGTACTGATCCAAGATATGGGGGTAAGCGGCAAGCGCATCGGTCGAATGGCGCAGGCTCTCCTCGAACATAGGCTGCTCATCTTCGTAGACGGCAACCTTGGTGGATGTCGAGCCCGGATTGATGACCAGCAGGCGATGCATGGAACCCCCGATACACCTCGAGATTGACTGCAACCGCCACAGTGTACCACAAAAGCGAGCCGGGCTCAAGTCTGCCGGGCAGCCTGCTCGTGGCAATCGCATCTGGCGGTGAAGGCGCCGCCGGGAGTCGGACCTGTCGCCCGGATTTGGCGCAGGATGCAGGGTAGCACACATGGAAGCCCGCTCCGGCGGGATCGCCACTCCCTTACGGTCGCCCTTATGGTCGCCCTTAGGGTCTCCGTTGGTCGCCGCCGCGAGCGAGAGGCCGATGTGAAAGGCGTCATTGAACGCCTTCTGCCAACGGATAAACGACTGACAGCACATGTTTGCGTGATTGTGTTGTTTTTCACCTATATGGAGGGGGTCCTAGCGGGCAATCGCCTCTAGCGGTAAGAGCGCAGCCTGGCGGTCACGTTCTGTTGCAATTCCCCCGCCGCTGGCAAGCGGCCCTCTTGACAAATGACCGCAGCCATGGTATACCGTGCCAGGGGCGGCACGAGCTGCCCCACAATCGTGCGATGAGGTGTTCACGCATGGAGTCCGAGCTTCTGGCCCGATTTCCCGACGGCTTCCGCTGGGGTGCAGCCACCGCGTCCTACCAGATCGAAGGTGCCTGGGACCAAGATGGCAAAGGTGAAAGCATCTGGGACCGGTTCAGCCACACCCCAGGCAAAATCGAGGGTGGGGACACGGGCGACGTGGCCTGCGACCACTACCACCGCTGGCGCGAGGACTTGGCTCTCATGCAGGAGCTCAATCTGGACGCCTACCGCTTTTCCATCGCCTGGCCCCGCCTGCTTCCCGCCGGCCGAGGACGGGTCAATCGCGCAGGGCTGGACTTTTACAGCCGGCTGGTTGACGGCCTCCTGGAAGCCGGCATCGAGCCGTTCGTGACCCTCTACCACTGGGACCTGCCCCAGGCACTGCAAGACTGGGGAGGCTGGCCCGCGAGGGACACGGCCAAAGCGTTTGTGGAATACACGGATCTGGCTTCTCGGGCGTTGGGCGACCGAGTGCAGCACTGGATGACCCTCAACGAGCCCCAGGTCGTCGCCGTCCTCGGCTACAAGAAAGGGCTCCACGCGCCCGGCCTGACGGATACAGGGCAAGCCCTGGCCACGGCCCACCACCTGCTCCTGGCCCACGGCTGGGCTGTGCCTGTGCTGCGGGCGAACAGCCCGGGCGCCCAGGTCGGCATCGCCATGAACTTGACCCTCATGACCCCCGCCTCGCCCGACGAGGCCGACCAAGCCGCCGCGCGGCAGCGGGACGGCGAGGTCAACCGCTGGTTCTTGGATCCCCTGGCGGGGCGAGGCTACCCTGAGGACCTGGAAGAGTGGCAGAGCCTGGTGCTCCCGGCCATCAAGGACGGAGATCTGAAGGCTATGGCGACTCCCCTCGACTTTGTCGGCATCAACTACTACATCCGCGAGATTATCCGCAGCGAGGCGGCCAGGCTCCGGCAGGACACTTTTCCCGCAAAGGAGCGGACCGAAATGGGCTGGGAGGTCTATCCCGATGGCCTCTTCGAGATCCTGACCAGAGTACACAGTGACTATCCCTTTGCCAACCTGTATGTCACCGAAAACGGGGCGGCTTTCAGCGACAGCGTGGGTCCGGGCGACGTGGTGGACGATCAGCGACGGGTTGCGTACCTGCAGGGCTATCTAGACGCCGCAGCGCGGGCCATTGAGGTCGGAGTGCCCCTGCGCGGCTACTTTGTCTGGTCACTTATGGACAACTTCGAGTGGGCCCACGGCTTCTCGAAGCGCTTCGGGCTCATCTACGTGGATTACGGGACCCAGCAGCGCACCGTCAAGGCCAGCGGGCGGTGGTACGGAGACAGAGGCTAAAGGCCGCCCCTTCTACAGGAGAGTACACGATGCGCTACGGCTTTTTCGACGACGAACGCCGCGAGTACGTTATCACCCGCCCTGACACGCCCCTGCCCTGGATCAACTACCTGGGCAGCGAGGAGTACATCGGCCTCATCTCCAACACCGCCGGGGGCTATTCCTTCTACCAGGACGCACGTCTGCGTCGCCTGAATCGCTACCGCTACAACAACGTACCATACGATACTGGCGGACGTTATGTCTATTTGCGAGACGACGAGAGCGGCAGCTTCTGGTCGCCCACCTGGCAACCTGTACGCCGTGAGGTGGAGGACTACTGTTGCCGCCACGGCCTGGGCTACACCGCGATCGGCTCTACCTACCAGGGCATCCGCGCCCAGATCTGCTATTTCGTGCCGCCGGGCGAGACCCTCGAGGTCTGGCACCTGACCGTCAACAACACCCGCCCCACGCCGGCTGCCCTGTCTGCTTTTTCGGCGGTCGAGTTCTGCCTGTGGGATGCCCTGGATGACGCCACCAATTTTCAGCGCAACCTGAGTGTCGGCGAGGTGGAAGTCGACCAGGGAGGCGCGGTGATCTATCACAAGACCGAGTACCGCGAGCGACGGAATCACTTTGCCTACTTTGCCTGTTCTGTTCCACCCGCCGGCTTTGACACCCAGAGGGAAGCGTTCCTGGGCCGCTACCGCGGCTGGGATGCCCCACAGGCGGTGGAGCAGGGACAGGCTTTCGGCTCGCTGGCGTATGGCTGGGCTCCCATTGGCTCGCACCAGCTTCGCCTGGCCCTAGAGCCGGGCGAGAGCCGCGAGATCATCTTCCTCCTGGGGTATGGCGAAAACCCCGACGACCGAAAGTTCGAACCTCCCGGCTCCCAGACACTGGCCAAGGGACGCGTAGCACCCGTGATTGCCCGCTACAGCCGCCCGGCGGAGGTGGAGGCGGCATTCCAGGAGCTGCGCGGCCACTGGGCGGATCTGCTGGCCACGCTCCAGGTGCAGACACCCGACGAGGACACCGACCGCATGGTGAACACCTGGAACGCCTACCAGTGCCTGGTGACCTTTACCCTGTCCCGATCGGCGTCTTACTTCGAGTCCGGTATTGGCCGGGGCATGGGCTTTCGCGACTCGAACCAGGACGTTTTGGGGTTCGTGCAAATGGTGCCGGAGCGCGCCCGGGAGCGGATCCTTGACTTGGCTGCCACCCAGCTGGAGAGCGGCGGGGCCTACCACCAGTACCAGCCTCTGACAAAGCGGGGCAACGATGCCGTTGGCAGCGGCTTTAACGACGACCCGCTCTGGCTCGTGCTGAGCGTCGCCGCCTATCTCAAGGAAACGGGCGATCGAGGCATCCTGGAGGAGATGGTCCCGTACGACAACCGACCTGGCTCCGAGACGCCTCTCTATCAGCACTTGCAGCGCTCGCTAGGGTATACCGACGCGCGGCTGGGCCCACACGACTTGCCACTCATCGGCCGGGCCGACTGGAACGACTGCCTGAACCTGAACACCTTCTCCAGCCAACCTGGCGAGTCGTTCCAGACGGCGACAACACTTAACGGGCAGGTAGCGGAGTCTGTGTTCATCGCCGGGCTCTACTGCCTGGCCGCTCGGGAGATGGCAGGTATCGCTCGCTGGCTGGGGCGCGAAGAAGAGGCAGCCGCGGTTCTGGAGAGGGGTAACCTCATGGCGGGCGCGATAACGGACCACGGCTGGGACGGCGACTGGTTCCTGCGCGCCTACGACGCCTTCGGGCACAAGGTGGGCTCGCGGGAATGCCAGGAGGGGCGCATTTTTATCGAGCCGCAGGGTATGTGCATCATGGCTGGTCTGGGGCTGGAGGACGGGCGGGCCGGTCGGGTTCTGGCTGCGGTAAAGGAACACCTGGCAACGCCCCACGGCATCGTCCTGCACCAGCCGGCTTATACCCGCTACTACCTGGAGCTGGGTGAGATAACCTCCTACCCGCCGGGCTACAAGGAAAACGCCGGCATCTTTTGCCACACCAACCCCTGGATCATGATCGCTGCGGCAAGGGCCGGCGATGGCGACGCCGCCCACGACTACTACCGGCGCATTAACCCGTCCGTGAGGGAGGCCGCCAGCGAGGTCCACGGCTGCGAGCCGTACGTCTACGCGCAGATGATCGCCGGCCGCGACGCGCCAACCCACGGCGAGGCCAAGAACTCGTGGCTGACGGGCACGGCGGCCTGGAACTATGTGGCCATTACGCAGTGGATCCTCGGCATCCGCCCCACCCTCGAGGGTCTGCAGGTGGCGCCGGTCATCCCCCGCGCCTGGCCCGGATTCCGCGCTACGCGCGTCTACCGCGGCGTGGCCTACAACATCACCGTCGAGCGCGCCGCAGAGGGCAACACCGTCTTTCTCACCGTTGACGGGCTGCCCGTGTCCGGCGACGTTGTGCCGCTGCCGGCCGAAGGGACCGAGAGCGTGCAGGTGCGCGCCATCCTCAGCTAGGTCTCGCCCAACGCCAGAACCGGCTCTCCCTTGCCGCAGGACATCGTGTTGTCAAGGCCGGGGACGCAGGCCCTACGTCGGGTAGGGGCGCGGTTTCCGCTGCTGACATCTGTCTGGGGGGCGAGCCTGGGGACGAGTGACCTCACCCTTGCAGACTGCGCTCGGCCTGGCTCGGCGTCGTGTCCGCGTCCGCGACCCGCATCGAGTTCCAAGTGCGATTGTTCTGCGTGCCGGAAAAAAGCTGCTGGACAGAAAGCGCCGCATTGTGATATAATACGGGTGAAAGCAAGACCTCGTGCGGCCACAGCCGCCGAGGCCCGGCCGGCGTGCGCGGGGATCAAGCACCAGTAACCATCGGACGACAGGGCCACGCAATGCACACCGGCGTGGCGCTTGTTCTTCTTGGAGGGATCTCCTGCTGCCATCAGGAGCTGTTCCAGGCCTGGGATCGCGAGGGGGGAAGATGTCGACCGTAGACGAGAAGGCCGCGGCACCTGGCGAGAAGAGCATCTTGACCGCGCAACCACCTGCTTCCGAGCCCATCGGCGACCGTTGGGCGGTCGTTGTGGGCGTCTCCCGCTACAAGCACAGGGTTATGAACCTGGACGTACCTGGACGAGGCGGTTGTGGCCCTCGATAGAGCGGTGGATCCAGAAGAAGGAGATACAGAGAACGTGCCCGCTTACTACTACCTGGGACAGGCTATCCGGGCCCAGGTCGAGAGACAGAAGCCGGCGCAGGCGGCGCAGGCGCTACAGATGTACCAGGACGGGGGGGCGCCGCTGGGCCACCGGGCCGAAGTGCAGGCCTACCTGGACCGGCTGCGGGAAGACAGCCTTGTCACCCGGTCCTGACCCTGAAGGGCCGGCCTGAGAAAGACTACGCCACACGAGGGAGAGAGAACGATGGGCATGCAGCCAGCAGGCGGTTGGACCTATCGGGAGCTGCGGGTCCAGCTGCGGTTAGAACAGAAGCGGCCTGGGTGGGGGCAGCTACGATTGCCGAATAACGCGGCCTGGGAGGCCTTCCGGCTACCGGTGAGCCGCGACGAGGTCGAGCGCTCGCTCGACATGGTGAGCCGCGCCAGCCAGGCATTCGCCCTGCGCAAGGGTGCCGCCGATAGGTTGGACCCGGTGCGCAGCATCGGAGAAAAGCTGTTCGTGGCGCTGTTCGAAGGCGGGCGCGAGGGGTTCTATTGGCACATGCAGCAGGAAGCGGACGTCGAGCTGCAGGGACTGCGACTGCGTCTCGAGTTCGACCAGCCCGAGCTGGCGGCGATGCCCTGGGAGTTCTTGCACGATGGCCGGGACTACCTGGCCCTGTCGGTCGCTTCGCCCGTCGTCCGCTCGACCGGCTTGTCGCAGAAACCCGAGCCGCACCCTTCGTCGCCTGGGCTGCGGCTGTTGGTGCTCGCGACCTCGGACGGAATCGCCGACCCCTTCGGCAATACCTGCAACGTGCAAAGCCTGGTGGGCGCCTTCGATAGATTGCGCTCGAGGTTCCACGACCTGTTTGACTACCGTCTGGTCTGGAATCCTACG
>JBFYTF010000263.1:0-3575 GCA_041300865.1 Anaerolineae bacterium | reverse complement strand
GGCCGGGCCGGACGACGTGGGCAGCCCCTGGGCCATCGGCAACGAACACGGCGGGCACACGGGGCTGGAGCCGAAGCTGGGCACGTGGGCCGACTGGGACGACTTCGCCGCCGCCTGTCGCGCGCACGGCATCGAGATCGCGCTGGACTACGTGATGAACTGCTCGCCCGACCACCCCTACGTGAGGGAGCACCCCGACTGGTTCTATCACCGCCCCGACGGCTCGATCAAGTACGCCGAGAACCCGCCCAAGAAGTACCAGGACGTCTACCCGCTGAACTTCGGCACGGCCGACCGCGTGGGGCTGTGGAACGAGATGCTGCACACCTTCCTGTTCTGGATCGACAAGGGGGTTACCACCTTCCGCGTCGACAACCCGCACACCAAGCCGGTGACCTTCTGGGAGTGGGTGATCGGCGAGGTCCACAAGCAGCATCCGGGCACGGTCTTCCTGGCCGAGGCCTTCACCAAGCCCAAGATGATGCGCCTGCTGGCCAAGGCCGGCTTCACCCAGTCCTACACCTACTTCACCTGGCGCAACACCAAGCCGGAGCTGACCGAGTACGTCACCGAGCTGACGGTGGGGCCGATGAAGGAGTACTACACCGGCAACTTCTTCGCCAACACGCCCGATATTCTACCTGAAATCCTGCAGATCGGCGGGCGGCCGGCCTTTGTGATGCGCGCCGTGCTGGCCGCGACGCTGTCGTCGGTCTACGGCATCTACAGCGGCTTCGAGCTGTGCGAGAACGAGCCGATCGCCGGCAAGGAAGAGTACCTGGACTCGGAGAAGTACGAGATCAAGCAGCGCGACTGGGAGGCAGACACCCCGGACAACATCGCGCCGATCATCGCCCGGCTGAACCAGATGCGCCGCGAGCGGCCGGCCTTGCAGCGCTACACCGACGTGCGCTTCTTCGAGGTGGACAATCCCAACGTCATCGGCTACTACAAGATGACCGAGGACCAGAGCGACATCGTGGCCTGCGTGGTTAGCCTGGACCCCTTCCACGTGCAGGAGTCGCTGGTACACCTGCCGCTGGACGAGTTTGGCCTGGGCGCTGACGAGCTGTACCAGGCCCACGACCTGCTGCACGACGAGCGCTACCTGTGGCGCGGGCCGACCAACTACGTCAAGCTGGAGCCGGAGGGCAAGATGGCCCACGTCTTCAAGATCCGCCGCTGGCAGCACTATGAGGCGGGGTTCGATTATTTCGTGTGAGGTGGCTAGGGCAGAGTTGCCAACTTTTCCGAAAAGTTGGCAACACTGCCGGCTTGGCGACTTTTTCCAACCGAGGCGCGACGTTCCGCAGCAGAGAGGGCATCCCCAACGGGAGTGAGACTGTGAGCAGCGTGACAGGTAAGATGCCATCGATCATTCACGCCGGTCTAGATGAGAGCGGGTCTCTAACGGCCGAGACACCATGGTTCATCATGGCAGCCGTGTTTTCCTCCCACCCGGAGGAGATCAAGGATCTGATACGACGAGCGGCGTTGCATTCCGGCAAAAAGCTGAAACGGGAGCGAAAGCTACACGGGGAGCTCAAGTGGCACAATGCCAGCGAACGTGTTCGCAATGCTGTGCTGTATCATCTTGGTCAAGCCGACGTGGCAGTGTATAGCCTGGCGGTTCGCAAGGATGGGAGGAAAATCGATGATACACCGGAGAATTATGCCATCTTGGCTTGTGAATTGCTGCGGCATAGCTGGCACACAACTCCAAGCGTGGCGTTATCACTTGATCGCCATTTCACGTCACCAGCGCACATAGCTGCCGTGAACACAGCAATTCATCGCCACTGGCCAGCGCAGGGCGTGCTATCTATCGTCCATGTTGACAGTGAACGCAGCCCTCTGGTGCAGTTGACTGACTTTGTTGCAGGGAGTGTCTACGAATGGCACAAAGTCGGCGATCCAGCTGTTGACCTGATCCAGGCGAAGATGAGCATAGCCGCGGTCGAGGACTGGCGCCAGATCAAAGCTCGATGGATGAAAACGATGTAAAAAAAGAACGGAACCCCCGGACTAGCGCGCTCCGACTGTTCATCGGGGAGGGTGGATGAACCACCTTCCTGCTTTGCCCGGACTTACGTTCCGTTGCTGCCTCATTATGGCACACGCCGGCTGGTTCGCCAAATCCGGTAAATAGACGCCGCGACCGATTCTGGATATAACAGCGCCATCGAATTGACCGAGTCGACCTGGAACCCGCTGACCGGCCGCACGAACAAGGAGCAGCGCCGATCCCGGCGGCGCATTGACAAGAGTCCCTCAACGGATACAATAGCTACCAGGTGTTGCCGCTCGTCACCAGGGACTTTGATTGCATGACCGGTATGGAGGCCAATGGCCATCGTGCAGGCCGGCTGGCAAGAGCCGCCCGTCTTCGAGATTCGCAGCCCCCGCCTGGAGCGATGACTATGAGCCATCCCTATGATGCCAGCTACTCCATGCCCTTTCCTGTGCTGCCGGTAATTGGGACGCAATGTCCTGAACAAGCTGATCGTGCTGCTGGATGGGCCTGGACGATCCACAGATGTGCTGTCACGAAGGCCTGACGACATCTAGACCTGTGCAGCGGATGCTATTCACACGTATCGTGAAACGCGCAGTGATTACCGACTGGCTTGCGATCACTAGATTCCCTTGCCGCAAAAGCAGAGACCGTACTCGGAGAGTACGGTCTCGCAGCCTGTCCCCGAAGAGACAGGGGGGTTGATGGCCCAATCATAGAATAGTTCCAGCGCGAAGTCAAGTCCGATTTCCAAGGCGTGTACATGAGGTGAGCAGAAAATGAGAATGCCCCCGTGGATAGGGGGCACGGTCTAGCCCTGGATCAGGACACCCACCAAACGGGCAGTGTTCGGCCGCTCTTTTCAGCAACAGTTTCCTCTACTTCGACGGTTTGGTCAAGTGCAATTGGCCTTGAGGGAAAATCACCCCGCTTGCAGCTAGGTCCGGTTACCGGACGCACGGCATGAAGCCGGCTTTCACGTGCAGGGGAGTGACTTATCTGATGACAGCATAACACAAGGGTATCCGTTTTTCAAGACCCATTTTTGTGGGCTGGCCATGACAAGTGGCGGGGATTTCGTTTACGCCGGCCCTACGCGTTATCCAAAAATCCTGACAATCTCATCTACCGCGAACCGGGGATAGGGCACAGCAACGCCGCTGCGCCGGGCGCTGAACGGGCCGCCGGGCGTCGTGGCCTGGCCGATGACCTGGGCTGGCATGTGAACCTGCTCGAAGGCCGCCAGCAGCCGTCCCGTTTCGCCTGACGGCAGGGCCACCAGCAGCGCGCCGGAGGCTATCACGCCCAGCGGGTCCAGCCCATAGGCCGTGCATAACGCCTGGCTCTCCGGCGGGATTAGCACGGCGTCGAAGTCCACGTCCATGCCAACGCCCGATGCCTGCGCCATCTCCCAGATGCCCGTGGCCAGGCCTCCCTCGGTGGGGTCGTGCATGGCGTGGACGGCTGCGGCTTCGACAGCCAGGCGCGCAGCCAGCACCACGCTGATGCCGGGCTGGTGCAAGAAGTCCTGGGCGCGGCGCAGCAGGGCCGGATCGAAGCC
>JBFYTF010000230.1:0-13407 GCA_041300865.1 Anaerolineae bacterium | reverse complement strand
GGCAGCTTGCAGCCCGGCGATGCCCCCGCCGACGACGACCGCCCGTTTCACGAGGGGCAAATAGTAGGGTGTCAGCGACTGGTTGTAGTGGGCCTTGGCCACAATGGTGCGGATGGCCTCGATGGCCTTGTTGGTGGCCGCCTCCTGCTGCTTCTGGTGCACCCAACTGGCCTGCTCGCGGATGTTGGCGATCTCGGTCTGATACGGGTTGATCCCCGCCGCCTCTGCCGTCCGGCGAAAGGTGGTCTCGTGCATGGCCGGTGAGCAGGCCGCAACGATCACCGAGTCCAGCCGGTCTTCGGCGACGTGCTCGCGGATCAGCTGCTGACCGGGATCGGAGCACATGTACTTGTAATCTATGGCATAGACAACTTCGGGGAACTTGGCCACCTCTTGGACGACGCGCTCTACGTCCAGGGTGCCGGCAATGTTGGTCCCACAATGGCAGACAAAGATTCCAATGCGCTTCATCGGGCTACTCCCCGTTCACGACGTCCGGGACCTTCCACTTCGCTTCGCTCCGGGACCTTGCTCCAGCGGCTCAGGAGCGACAGAACCTTGCCCGCCGCACCGCTGCCCTGCGACACCGCCTCGGGGATGTCCTTGGGGCCGGTGCCCGTTCCGGCCAGGAAGACACCCGGCCGCGCCGTCTCCAGAGGAGCCATGTTGCCCTCCTGCTCGGACCACCAGCCGAACTCGTCGACCTCCAGCCCCAGCATCCCGGCCAGCTGCCGCGTGCCCTCCGACGGGACCATAGCCGGGGAGATGACCACCAGGTCGGCCGCCACCTCCACAGGCAGGCCGGTGAGCGTGTCCACACCCCAGACCATCACCTTCTGGCCCTCGCGAAACACCTTGCTCACCTTGCCCCGCACGAACAGCACCCGGTCCTCTTCCATGGCCCGCTGGATGAACTCCTCGTAGCGCTTACCGGCCGAGCGGATGTCGATATAAAAGACGTAAGCCTGGCCGCCATGCACCTTGTGCTTGTAGAGCATGGCCTGCTTGGCGCTGTACATGCAACAGATCTTGCTGCAATAGGGCATCGCCAACTCGGGGTCGCGGGAGCCCGCGCACTGTATCCAGACTACCTCCCGGGGCTCCTTGCCGTCGCTTGGCCGGCGCATGACGCCCGAAGTCGGTCCCGAGGCACTGAGGAGCCGCTCCATGGCCAGGGCGTCGATGACGTCGGGCACCTGGCCGCCGCCGTACTCGCCCAGCTTTTCCAGGGGGTAGAGCTCGAAACCGGTGGCCAGGATGATGGCGCCGACCCGCTCGTCGAACCAGGCAGGCTGCTGCTCATAATCGATGGCGCCGACGGGGCAGACCTTGGCGCACAACCCGCACTTGCCGGCAGTGAGGTAGGTACAGTGCGCCGCATCGATGACCGGCTTCTTGGGCACCGCCTGGGGTGAAAGGGTGTAAATGGCCTTGCCCGTGCCCTCGTGGCGAATCTTGCCGCTTCGCATCACCTTGGGCATCTCCAGGTGACGGTCAAAGGCCACCGGGATGGAAGTGGGGCACTTTTCCGTGCAGGCCCCGCAGGCAGTGCACAGATCCCAATTGACGTAGGCCGGGTTGCGGCGGATGCGCACCCGAAAGTCACCCATCTCGCCGGCAATCTCTTCCACCTCAGAATAGACGTGCAGCCGGATGTTGGTGTGGCGGCCCACGTCGACGGTGCGGGGCGTCATGATGCACTGGGCGCAGTCGAGGGTCGGAAAGGTCTCGGACAGCTGGTGCATGTGGCCGCCCACAGACGGCAGCCGGTCGACGAGAACCACCTGGTAGCCCGAGCCGGCGATGTCGAGAGCAGCCTGCATGCCGGCAATGCCGGCACCGACGATCAGGACCCGCTTGCTGTAGGTCTCTTCACTCATGCTCGTTCCCAATGGAGTTTCCTCATCCCGAGATGGCCTCCAGCAGGGGCCGGGCGTCGACATAGTGCCGCTCCCATCCATAGTCCTGCGCGTCCAGCCCGAGGGCCACGCCCATCAACTGGCTGAAATAATAGACAGGCACCGGGCGGTAGCCGGCGTAGGTTTTGCGCATCTCGGCCTGTTGCTTGTCGAGGTTGAACTGGCACAGGGGGCAGTTGGTCACCATCGCTTCCGCCCCCGCCGCCTGGGCCGACTTGACGATGGTGTAGACCATCTCTCGCGTGACTTCGGGTGCCTTGACGGCCAGGTAGGCGCCACAGCACTCGTTCTTGTGGGGAAAGTCCACGGCAGTGGCACCCAGGGCGACCATCAAATCGTCCAGGGAGGTGGGGTGGTCCGGATCGTCGTACGCCACTTCGGCGGGCGGGCGCAGCACCATGCAGCCGTAATAAGCCGCCACCTTCAAGCCGGAGAGGGGAATCTGCACCTTTTCTTGTATCGCCGGAAAGCCCACGTCATCGCGCAGCAGGTGCAGGATGTCCTTGACCTCCACTTCGCCGGCATAGTCACCCTCGACGAAGGCGTTGATACGCTCCCGCTCTTCTTCATGCTCGCGCACAAACTTGTTGGTCCTCTTGAGCACGTTGTAACAGGTGGTGCAGGCAGTGGTCAGGACGTTCCCCAGGCCGTCGGAAGCGGGACCTTGATCGCGAGCGGTGAGCAAAACGTGCGCCGGGGCAGCCAGCTCCAGCATGTTGTCGATGATGAGGGGATAGGTGGCGCCGCAGCAGTTCCATTCGGGCAGCTCGACCAGCTCCAGGTCCAGCGCGGCTGCCGAAGCGCGCACGGCATTGTCGAAGCCCTTGCCCGTCGTATTCAGCGTACAACCCGGAAAATAGGATACTCTCATGCCCGGCATCTCTCCCTATCCTAGACGGTGTACTTGCGAAAGCCGCCGATGAACGCTTGCTGGGGCCACTCGGCCGCATCTTCGGGTGCGATGGCGTCGTAGTTGAGGTGGCTGCCCTCCTCGAACATCACGATCTCGCGCAGGGCCTCCATGATGCGGCTCAGGTCGATGCCCTTGGGGCAGCGGGTGTAGCAGGTCTGGCAGGCAGCGCACAGCCAGATGGTCTTGCTCTCCAGTACCCTGTCCACCAGCCCCAGTTGGGCGTAGCGGATCACCTGGCTGGGCAGCATGTCCATAGCGAAAGCCACGGGACAGCCAGCAGCGCACTTGCCGCACTGGTAACAGGCCATGAGATCCTGGCCGCTGTACTCCTCGACGCGGCGCACCAGCTCGTTGTGAACCGACTCGGCCGAAATTCGAACTCTCATCTGTCCTTCTCCCGCTGGTCTGGCCAGCCTACTCGCGGTTGTACTGCTTGACACCGTCCTCGTAGGCGTCGCCGCCATAGATGTCGTTAATGACGATGGCCGGAAAGCTCACTACCTCGAGACGGCGCAGCGCCTCGGCTCCCAGCTCGTCGTAGGCCACCACTTCGGAGCTCTTGATGCTTTTGGCGATGAGGGCCCCTGCCCCGCCCGTGGCGCCCAGATAGACGGCCCTATGTTGGCGCATGGCCTCGCGTACCGGCACGGCGCGGTTGCCCTTGCCGATCATGCCCTTCAGACCGACCTCCATCAAGCGCGGCGCATAAGGGTCCATGCGCCCGCTCGTGGTCGGCCCGGCCGAGCCGATAGGCTCGCCCGGCTTGGCGGGTGCGGGCCCCATGTAATAGATGATCTGGCCCTGGGGATCAAAGGGCAGTGGCTGGCCGGCGTCGAGGGCAGCCACCAGGCGCTTATGAGCAGCGTCGCGCCCAACGTAAATGATCCCGGTGATGCTCACCTTGTCGCCCGCGCGCAGCTGGGCGACGATCTCGTCGGTCAAGGGGGTGCTGATCTCCATGTCCGGTCCCTCCGTTACAGGACTGCTTCTTTATGGCGCGCCGAGTGGCACTGAATGTTGACCGCCACGGGCATGCTGGCAATGTGGCAGGGAAAGGTTTCGACGTGGACAGCCAGGGCCGTCGTCAAGCCGCCAAAGCCCTGGGGACCGATGCCGATGCGATTGACCCGCTCCAGGATCTCGGCCTCCAGCTCGGCCAGCTCTGAGTCAGGATTGGGCTGACCCAGCTCGCGCAGAAGGGAGTGCTTGGCGAGCCAGACACACTTTTCCGCCGAGCCGCCGACGCCAACACCGACGACGATGGGTGGACAGGGGTTCGCCCCGGCGCGCCGCACCGCCTCGACGACAAAATTCACAACCCCCGCGCGCCCGTCGGCCGGCTTGAGCATGCCCAGTTGGCTCATATTCTCGCTGCCGCCGCCCTTGGGTGCGACGGTGATCCTTAGGTCCTCGCCGGGAACAATATCGGTATGGATCACGGGCGGTGTGTTGTCTTTGGTGTTGATTCGCGCTGAGAAGGGGCGGGCGACCATGGACTTGCGGAGATAGCCATCCTGGTAGCCTCGGCGCACACCTTCGAAAATGGCTTCGCTCAAGCCGCCGCCTACCACGTGGACCTCCTGGCCCAGCTCCAGGAAGACGACGGTCAGGCCCGTGTCCTGGCACAGGGGCATCTGTTGCTCTCGGGCGATCTGGGCATTCTCCAGGATCTGGTCAAGGACTTCGCGGCCCACGGGCGAGACTTCTGCCTCGCGATACTTGCCCAGGGCGTCCAGAACGTCCTGACCCAGATAGTAGTTGCTCTCGATACACAGACGGGCGACGGTCTCTGTGATCTCGCTGGCATGGATCTCTTTCACGTTGTCAACCCTCTCCTTTGAGAAAACAAAACACCTCGAGGCCACCAACCTGCAAGGGTCGGGGCGCCGCGAGGTGTCATGGAGCAACAGTCCAATCGTGGCATCGCCCCTGCCACGGAAACCCTGTCACGGTGGCCTCGTCTTTGAAGCATGTGCTCAGATTATACACCTGCGGACAGCGATTGTCCAATTCAACCTTTTTGAAGACCTTGAAGCGAGACGCGAAAAGGCCGCGCCGGGCACGGGACGGACCCGCACCCTGGCGCGGCCTATCAGAGCAGGCGGCGACGACCCGTTGGGCAGCCTTCGGCGCCTGTATCAACTCCGGCCCAGGCAAAGACACTGGACCGGCAGAGTTGAGCTGTGTCCATAGGCTCAGCAGGCAGCTCCCTGCCAACCTCTACTCGCCAACGGCCGGCATCAACTGTGGCCGCCGGTCGTTACAGGCCTGCCTCCTGGCGCAGGGCCGCAGCCTTGTCGGTGCATTCCCACGGAACGTCGAGATCTTCTCGCCCAAAGTGGCCGTAGGCCGCGACCGCCCTGTACAGCGGGCGGCGCAGATCAAGCTCCCTGATGATGGCCGCCGGGCGAAAGTCAAAGTACTTGTTGATGAGGTCGACGATCGTCTCGTCGGGTACCTTGCCGGTGCCAAAGGTTTCGATGGCCAGCGAGAGAGGCCGGGCGACGCCAATGGCATAGCTGACCTGGAGCTCAAGGCGGTCCGCAAGGCCGGCGGCAACGACGTTCTTGGCCACGTAGCGGGCATAGTAGGCACCGGAGCGGTCTACCTTTGTCGGGTCCTTGCCCGAGAAGCAGCCGCCGCCGTGACCGGCCATGCCGCCGTAGGTGTCGACAATGATCTTGCGCCCCGTGAGGCCGGCATCACCCGCGGGGCCTCCGGTCACAAAGCGGCCCGTAGGATTCACATAGATCTTGGTCTTGTCGTCCAGCATGCCGTTGGGCACGACGTACTTGATGACACGTTGGATGATGTCCTCGCGGATCTTTTTCTGATCCACGTTGGGCGAGTGCTGCGCCGAAATAACAACGGTGTCCACCCGTTTGGGCTTGCCGTACTCGTACTCGATGGTTACCTGGCTCTTGCCGTCGGGGCGCAGGTAGGGCAGCAGGTCATCCTTGCGCACCTGGGCCAGGCGCTGGCAGAGCTTGTGGGCCAGCATAATGGGCATCGGCATCAGCTCCGGCGTCTCGGTGCAGGCAAAACCGACCATCATCCCCTGGTCGCCGGCGCCGATGGCCTCGATGTCGTCGTCCGTCATGTCGCCCACCTTGGCCTCGAGGGCTTTGTCCACGCCCAGGGCAATGTCAGCGCTCTGCTCCTTGATGGACGCCAGCACACCGCAGGTCTCACCGTCAAAGCCGAACTTGGCCCGGGTGTAGCCGATGTCGAGGACCACGTCGCGGACCAGAGCCTGAAAGTCCACGTAAGTGCTCGTAGTGATCTCGCCCATCACCAGGGCCAGGCCCGTGGTTACGCAGCACTCGCAGGCCACGCGCGCATCCGGATCCTCGGCAAGGATGGCATCCAGGACCGCGTCCGAAATCTGGTCGCAGATTTTGTCCGGGTGCCCTTCCGTCACCGACTCGGAGGTAAAGTAGAACTTCTGCGACGTGATGAACGTACTCGTCATTGACATCGTTTATCTCCTTTGATCCTCATGGTTGTCTTGTGTCTAGGTGCCCTCTTGCCAGGACGCCAGGTAGTGGGCCTGCTCGGGCGTAAGGACGTCGATCTCGATGCCCATGGCCTTGAGCTTCAGGCGGGCAATCTCCTTGTCGATGGGCTGCGGCACGCCGTAGACGGTGTTTTCCAGCTCGTCGGCGTGTTGGACGATGTACTCGGAACAGAGAGCCTGGTTGGCAAAGCTCATGTCCATGACCGCGGAGGGGTGACCCTCGGCCGCAGCCAGGTTGATGAGGCGGCCATCGCCCAAGAGCGCGATGCGCCGGCCATCGGCGAGGGTGTACTGCCGCACAAAAGGCCGGGGCTCCCAGACCGAGGCCGCCAGCTCCTCGAGGGCAGGGATGTTGATCTCGACGTTAAAATGGCCCGAGTTGGCCACGATGGCACCGTCTTTCATCAGCGCAAAGTGCTGCCTGTCGACAACGTTCTTGTCCCCCGTGGAGGTCACAAACACGTCGCCGATGCGCGCTGCCTGCTCCATGGGCATCACCCGGTAGCCGTCCATAACCGCCTCCAAGGCGCGCAAGGGATCGATCTCGGTGATGACGATATTCGCTCCCATGCCGTCGGCTCTCATGGCGATGCCGCGGCTGCACCATCCATAGCCGGCCACGACGACCGTCTTGCCGGCAAGGAGGACGTTTGTGGCCCGGATAATGCCATCAATGGTGCTCTGGCCGGTGCCGTAGCGGTTGTCAAAAAAGTGCTTGGTCATCGCGTCGTTGACAGCCACGATGGGATAGCGCAGCACGCCGTCGGCAGCCATGGCTCGCAGGCGGATGACGCCAGTCGTGGTCTCTTCTGTGCCGCCGATGATGCTCGCCAGCAGGTCCGTACGCTCCTTATGGATGACGCCGACGGTGTCGGCACCGTCGTCCATGGTGAGCTGCGGCCGGTGCTCGAGGGCCTGGTGGATGTGGCGGTAATACGTGTCGTGGTCTTCGCCCTTGATGGCAAAGACCGGCACGTCGTAGCGTGCGACCAGGGCGGCGGCGGCATCGTCCTGGGTGCTAAGGGGATTGCTGGCGCAGAGGCGCACTTGAGCGCCGCCGGCCTTGAGACAGCGCATCAGGTTCGCCGTCTCCGTGGTGACGTGCAGGCAGGCAGCGACGCGCAGCCCGGCCAGGGGCTTTTCGCGCTCAAAGCGCTCGCGGACGAGCCGCAGGACCGGCATCTCCTGCTCCGCCCACTCGATGCGGCGCTGGCCCGCTTCGGCCAGGTTCAAATCCTTGACGTCGTACTCGTTCACAGTTGCACTCCTTTATGGTTTTCCAGCCCGGCGCTCGCAGAATCGAGAAGGGCTTCCAGCCCCCCTGTGTTGCCAAAGACCCGGCGATAGCGGGCGACAAACTCTGCCAGCGTGTAGCGGTGGTTCTGGGTTCCGTACTGCTCCAGCACGTAGGTGGCGGCCAGAGCGGCGATGCGACCCGTCGTCTCCCAGGAGCAGCCGCGCAGCAGGCCCTTGATCACCCCGGCGCGGTAAGCGTCGCCCACGCCCGTCGGCTCGGCCAGGGCCTCGGGCGCCACGGCCGGGATCTGAAAGACCAGTTCGCCGTCGTACACCGTCGAGCCCGCCTCACCTCGGGTAATGATCGTCGTCTCGGGCAGGGCCAGGAGCTCCTGCTCCGCGAGGCCTGTCTTGTTGCGGATCATGCCGAACTCGTAGTCGTTCACAATGAGCAGCCGCGCTCCACGTGTGCCCTCGATCAGCTCCTGGCCGCTGAGGCGGATGATCTGCTGGCTGGGATCGTAGATGTAGGGGATGCCGAGCTCCTGGCATTCGCGGGGATAGCGGACCATGGCCGACGGGGCATTGGGCGAGACAATCGCGATCTCGATGGGCCGGTAATCCAGGTCGTGGAAGGAGAGCTCGCCGGCGCGACCCATGGCGCCCATGTAAAAGCTGGCGATTTGGTTGTTCTCGACGTCGGTGTTGACAAAAAAGGAAGAGGTGAACTCGTCGGGCACCTCGAAGGTGGCCGAGGTGTCAATTCCCTCGCCCTCAAGCCAGGCGCGATACTCGCCGAAATCCTGGCCGACGGTGGCCATCACCGTCGGGCGCTCGCCCAGGAGCGCCAGGCTGTAGGCGATATTGGGCGCACAGCCACCCCGCTGCTTGCGCATCGTGTCGACCAGGAAGCTGAGGCTGACCTGGTGAAGCTGGTCGGGCAGGATGTGCTCCCGAAAACGGCCGGGAAAAGACATAAGGTAGTCGTAGGCGACGGACCCGGTAACGATAATTGACATCAAAGCTCCCTTGCTTCACCAACAACCAGGTTAGTCAGGCGTACCGCTCTCGCAAGGCGGCAGACAGGTCATGGGTTAAGGATAGCACGCGCTCCGCCGTCGCAATGGGCAGCGAGCCAAGGCCGCAGGACGGCATAATCAGAGCCGCGGCCAGGAGATCTTCCCGGTGCAACCCGCGGGCCACGAGAGTGTCAATGGCCGCGTGGAACCGGTCGACGAGGCCGTCCACGTCTTCGCCCAGAGCCCGGTCGTCTGCAGGCACGACGCCCCAGGCAATCATGCCCCCGCGCTGCAGAAAAGCGCCGACGGCCTCGGCATGCTCCACGAGCGTGCCGGGATAATCGTATGCATCCAGGCTGATGATGTCGCCGTTGGCGGGCAGAATCATGGACCAGTCGGGCGAGCCACAACAGTGGATCCCCTTGAGGCCCTGGATGCCGGCAAAGACCTCTTGCAGCAGCAGCGTCGCCTGGGCGCGGCTGAGGGACATCGAGTCCGAGTCCAGGCTGCCCAGGTAGGGCTCGTCCACCATGATGATCGTCTGCGGCGAGAGCTTGTGCAGCTCGTGCTCCATCCAGGCCACCTTGAGGCGGAGGTGCTTGCTGATGGCCTCGGTGAGGACGTCGTCCTCCATGACGGGCACCCGCTTGTCATCCACGACCATCATGCTCCAGCTGATCGGCCCGGTCACCTGGCCCTTCACGGCCGGCACGCGGTGCAGGTTAAGGTCCAGGAAGCAGTGCAGACCGGCGGCGTACTGCGGGCTGATTGCGGCGTACTCCAGGTCGTCCCGGAGGTAGGCCACGTACAGCCGCTCGAGACCGGCGTCGACGTCATCGTCTCGACCGATGTAGAACTGCTCGTCGGCAACAACGACGCCGGGAAAACCCTCGCTGAACTGGACGTACATGTTCTCCAGGAAGGAGCGCTTGGGAAGTTGGGGCCATGTGGGGATGGCAAGGTTCTCCAGCACCAACTGGCAGGCCGCGTCGGGGTCGACGTGCGGCAGGCTGCCACCGGCCAGCGACCGGAGCTCAGCTTCGAATTTGGCCATGTTCCACCATGCGGCGCAGGCTCTGCTTGAAAGGCGGGTAGGCCACACCGTTCTCGGTAATGATCCCCGTGACGTAGCGGTGAGGCGTCACGTCAAAGGCCAGGTTCAGGACGGGAACGCCGTCGGGGGCCACCTGGCAGCCACCAGGGTGCGTCACCTCTTCGGCACCCCGCTCCTCGATAGGGATATCGTCGCCGTGTTGGATGGACAGGTCGATGGTCGAGGTTGGTACGGCGGCGTAAAAGGGCACACCATTTTCCCGCGCCAGAACGGCCAGCTTGTAGGTGCCGATCTTGTTGGCCACGTCTCCGTTGGCCACCGTGCGATCCGAGCCCACGACCACGAGGTCGACCTGGCCGGTGCGGAGCAAATGGCCGGCCACGTTGTCGGCGATGAGGGTCATGGGAATGCCGTCGTTCATCAGCTCCCAGGCAGTGAGGCGGGCCCCCTGGAGACGGGGACGGGTTTCATCGACCCAGACGTGGATGCCCTTGCCCTGCTCGTGAGCGGTGCGAACCACGGCCAGCGCCGTGCCATAATCGACGGTCGCCAGGGCGCCGGCGTTGCAGTGGGTCAGGATGCGAAAGCCGTCGTCAACCAGGGCAGCGCCGTGGGCGCCAATGCGGCGGTTGATGTCGACGTCCTCATCGGCGATTCGCTGGGCCTCGGCGATGAGCGCCTCGACGACCGCCTCGGGACCGTCGTCGCCGGCGCCGGCTGCACACCGCAGCATGCGGTCGATGGCCCAGAACAAATTCACCGCCGTGGGGCGAGTGGCACGCAGCAGGGCGGCCGCCTTCTCCAGGTCGGCCAGCAGGGCCGGGCGGCTGCCGGCGGGGCTTTGCCGGGCAGCCAGGGCCAGGCCAAAGGCCGCAGCCGCGCCGATGGCCGGCGCGCCTCGAATGGCCATATCCTCGATGGCGTCAGCAACCTCGGCAGGGTCCTTGAGCTCGAGGATCACCAGCTCGAGAGGCAGCCGGCGCTGATCGATCATCTTGACTGCGCCCTTGGCGTCCCATTCCACGGTGCGCATCGTCTCCCTCCTCAACAAAAAAAGCTCCCAGATGAGAGCCTTTCAGGCAATGCCTCTCATCTTTCAGAGCGCGCCTGGCACCTATCGTCCTCGAGCCAGGCCGCCTGCCGGAGTTGGCACCGTGCCGTTGGTTCTGCGCCACAAGGCCTGCGCCTGACCTTCGACTGGTTGCCGGGGTTTCGTCGGGCCGGTCCCTCCACCCCTCTGGATGAGCGTCCAGTTAGATTTTAACGGCGAGCATGTTAGCACATCCGAATGCTTTTGTCAAATGTGCGGTGGGCAAGGGGTCTGCGGCCCTCGGGCGTTCAGTCGCCGGCAGCCTGCGGCCGCCACAGCGCCATGAGGAGCGCCGCGGCGAGGGCCAGGACGGCACCAAAGAGAAACGGGGCCGGCGCTCCCAGCCCCTGCCACAACACCCCGGCGATGATGGATGCCGGCAGATCGATGAGGGCCAGGACAGCGTTGTACGTGCCGTAGGCCGTACCGCGCAGCTCGGCAGGCACCAGGTCGGCAACCATGGCCTTGGCCGTCCCGTAGGCCAGGCCGTAATACAGACCATAGAGGGCATACAGCACCCACACGTGCCAGGCTGCTTGCGCCAGGGCAAAGCCCAGGTAGATGGCGGCGTAGGCCAGCCAGCCGGCCACGATGAGCCGCTGCCGTCCCACCCGGTCGGACAGGGAGCCGGCTGGCGTAGACACCAGGGTGTAGATCAGGTTGAAAGAAACGAGCATGGCCAGGACGCCGGCCACGCTCAGCCCCCGTTCCTGCGCGCGCAGCACGAGAAAGGCGTCCGAGGAGTTGCCCAGGTCAAAGAGGCCGACAATGAGCATAAAGATCAGGAAGCGCCTGCCCAACCCCTTGAAACCGATAGACGGCCTGGCCTGGGGGTCGCCGGTAACGGGCACATCGCGCGCACCCACGGCCAAGGACAGGACAGCCAGCAGCGCGGGGATGAGGCTGATGAGAACTATCGCCTGAAACGTGCTCTGGCTCAGCTCGACGGCGGCAGACTGGACGGCAAGAACCACGCCGAGGGCGATAAGCAAACCAAGTAGGGCGCCGCCGGTGTCGGCCGCCCGGTGAAAGCCAAAGGCCAGACCGCGCTGGCTCTCGTCGACGCTGTCCGCCACAAGGGCATCGCGGGGAGCCGTGCGTATGCCCTTGCCCACGCGGTCGGCCCAGCGCACGGCCAGCACCGCCTGCCAACTGGCAGCAAAGTAGAAGAAGGGCTTGACTGCGGCCGAGAGGCCGTAGCCCGCCACGGCGAGCCACTTGCGTGCCCGCAGCCTGTCCGATAGCCATCCGGAGAACATCTTGAGCAGGCCGGCCGTCGCCTCGGCGATGCCTTCGATCAGTCCGATGATGGCGGTGCCGGTCCCCAGGACGTTGCTCAAGAAGAGGGGGAGGAGATTGATGACCATCTCGCTCGAGATGTCCATCAGGAAGCTGGTCACGCTGACCGCCCAAACATTGCGCGGCAGGTTACGCCAACTCGGCTTCCGCTCGCTCGACGCCGTTTCCCCGACAGAGGACCCGTCCATGTCTCCTTTGCCCCCCTCGTCCACCGCGCTCTGCCTGGGTGCTGTGGTCCCAGCCGTCGACTGCGAGCCCGGCCCGGCTATTCTAACCGAAAGGCGGCCGGGCCGCAACTTGTCCTGAGAGGCATGCCGCACTAGCAGCCTGTCGGAGAGACACTTCCAGGTTCATAGTTGGCGCTTTAGCGCCAGAGAAACGCGCTGAAGCGCGCGCTACAAACGGGCTCTCCGACAAGCTGCTAGGACTTTTGGCCGGGTTGACAACGGCCACAATTGCGGGCATAATGGGCGCCATGCACGCACAAAAGGTCAACAGGCAAGCGCTGCTGTGGCTGGCCCTTCTGGTCTGCTTGATCGGGGCAGGCTGCGCAAATGCACCACCGACACCCGCCCTGGACACGCCACTCCCGGCGTCCACTACGGCCTCCGTCGCGAGCGCACCGAGCACCGCGGTTCCGCGGGGTACGGCCGCACCCACCACGGTCTCTGATGCAGGCCCCTCCCCTACCGCGACGGACAGGGCTACCCGGACGCCCCGCCCCTCACCGACCGCTACCGCGACCCCCACACGGACGCCGACAGTAACACCGACACCGACGCCCACCCTGCCACCCAACACCTTGCTCGACAACGCGCGCCGCGATCAGGATAACGGCGACTACGAGGCCGCAATTGCCGGTTTCAGCGCCCTGCTGGGCGAGGACGCGCCGGCCGAGGTGCACCGCGCCGCCCGATACGGGCTCGCGGAGACCTACCTTGCCGACCAGGAATGGGGCCTTGCGGCGGCAGCCTGGGAAGAGTTCCTGAACCTCTACCCCGAAGACGAGGCCTACGCCCGTGCGGCTTTCATGGCTGCCCGCGCCTACCAGGCGACCGGCCAGTGCGAGAAGGCTCTGCTCCTCTACGAGGCGAGCCTGGCAGGCGACACGACACTGGCGGACCTGATCCACGAAGAAGTGGGGGATTGCCACGCGTCCCTTGCGGCTCTGGCGCCCCTGCCGCGACCGTCGCAGGAGAAGGCCGTCGCTGCGTATCGCCAGGCGCTGGCTGCCACAACCGACCGGAGTGTCCAGGTGTCACTCCGGGAGCGTATCGCCGGGATCTACCTGGCCATGAACGACCCTGCGGCCGCCGTTGCCGAGTACGATGCCATCCTGGCCGTGGCGGAGATAGAGAGC
>JBFYTF010000226.1:0-3347 GCA_041300865.1 Anaerolineae bacterium | reverse complement strand
AGGAGGTCGTAGAAGTGGATCAGGCTCTCGATGGCACGGTAGAACGTGGGCAGGTGATACCACTCGTTCGGGGCGTGGGCGTTGTCGCCGGGCAGGCCAAAGCCCATAAGCACCACCGGCACGCCCAGGACGTCCTGGAGGTCGGGGACGATGGGTAGGCTGCCACCACTCCGCATGTAGACCGGCCGCCGGCCGAACCCCAGTTCGTAGGCCCTGGCGGCAGCCTGGATGGCCGGCGCCCGGTAATCGACAAAGGCCGGCCGGGCGAGACCCAGGGTGCGCACCGTGAGCTGGATAGTCGGCGGCGCCAACGACTCCAGGTGCCGCGTGAACAAGCGGGCGATCTCCTCCGGGTCCTGGTCGGGCACGAGACGCATGGAGACCTTGGCCACGGCGCGGGCCGGGATGACGGTCTTCTTGCCCGCCCCGGTGAAACCACCGGCCAGGCCGTGGATGTCAAAGGTGGGACGGACGGTCGTCCGCTCGTTGGCACTGTAACCCGCCTCGCCGGCAAGTTCGGGCACACCTGTCAGCCGCCGCATCGTCTCGTCGTCCGCCGGCACCTGCGCCAGCAGCGCTTGCTCCTCGTCGTCCAGCGGCCGTACCCGGTCATAAAAGCCGGGGATCGCCACCCGCCCCGTCTCCTCATCCTGGAGTCGAGCGAGAAGGCGCACCAACACGTTGAAGGGGTTGTCCACGGCGCCGCCGAAGGTGCCGGAGTGCAGGTCTGTGGCCGGGCCGCGGACCTCGACCTCCATGTAGGCCATGCCGCGCACGCCGTGCGTGATCATGGGCAGATCGGGGCCCAATATGCCACCATCGCTGATGAGGACGGCATCGGCGGCCAGGCGCTCCCGGTGAGACCGGATAAAGGCCGCCATGTGGGGGCTCGAGATCTCTTCCTCCCCCTCAAAGATCACCTTCACGTTGATCGGAAGGCGCCCCGCGGTCTTCAGATAGGCGTCGATGGCCGAGACGACGGACAAGAGCTGCCCCTTGTCGTCCGACGCGCCCCGGGCAAAGATCTGGTCGCCGCGGAGAGACGGCTCAAAAGGCGGTGTCTGCCATTCCTCGAGGGGATCGACGGGCTGCACATCGTAATGGCCGTAGGCAAGCAGCGTCGGCGCTCCGGAACCGGCGCCCAGCCACTCGCCATAGACCACCGGATAGCCGGCCGTGGGCACGAGCTCGACCCGTTCCAGGCCGCTGCGGCGCAGGTGCTCGGCCAGCCAGCCGGCCGCCCGCTGCATGTCGGGCGCCCGCTCGGGCAGGGTACTGATGCTGGGAATGGTCAAGAACTCCTCGAGGGAGGCCAGGTACTCCCCGCGGTGCTCACGGGCATAGGCCAAAGCATCGTCGATCATGTTCGCTCCTTGTGACTCAACGCTTCCGGCAGGCTCCTGCCGCTATTATGCCCCCATCCGGCCGCGCTGTCAACTCGCGGGCGACCCTTCCCTCAGCCCGCTGCGGCCCGCCTGCACCTGGCCGCAGGCACAAGCGTTGGTTCCACGCCTCATCAGGACGGGCGCCGGGGGTCAGGTTACCGCTGCGCGCTTGACGGTTTGGGCTGAGTGGGATTATAATGGGGGCAGCCCGGCCGCGGTGAGGAGCAGGAGGGAGTGCCATGCAGATCACCCACGTAGAGGTCGTTCCGCTGCAGCTCAGCCTGCGGCTGCCATACCAGGCAGCGCGGGTGGGCCTGATCGAAGCCGTCGACTGTCTATTCGTGCGCATTGAAACGCGCGACGGGCGGGTGGCCTGGGGCTGTGCCGCTCTGGATCCGCTCGGCAGCGGGGAAACCCTGGAACAAGCTCAGCGTGCCTGTCAGGCCTGCGCCGACCGCGCGCAGGACTTGAACCCCCTGAACACCGAGTTTGCCCTGGCCGAGCTGGAGCCCCTGACCAAAGACAGTCCCGCGGCCCGCTGTGCGTTTGACATCGCCTTCTACGATCTCCTGGGCCTGGCGGCAGGCCTGCCCCTGCACCGCCTGTTCGGTGGTTACCGCTACCGCATCCAGACGTCTATCACCCTGGGCCTGGCTCCGGTCAAGGAGACCGTCGAGCTGGCCCGCGAGCGGGTTCGCCAGGGTTTTCGGATCCTGAAGCTCAAGGGCGGCGCCAACGCCGAGGAGGACGTGCAGCGGGTCAAAGCGGTGGCTCGGGCTTTGCCCGAACTGCCCCTGCGCCTCGATGCCGAGCAGGGATACACCATCCAGCAGGCACTGGACGTGGCACGGGCTCTCGAGGGCAGGTTGGAGATGCTGGAGCAGCCGGTGCCCGCCGCCGACCTGGACGCCCTGGCGGATGTCACCCGGCAGTCGCCGGTGCCCATCCTTGCCGATCAGTCGGTCACGGGGCCTGCCTCCGCCCTGGAGATCGCCAGCCGCCACGCCGCTCATGGCCTGAACATCAAGCTGTCGGTCTGTGGCGGGCTGCACTGTGGCCGCCAGATCGACGCCATCGCCCGCGCGGCCAAGATGTCGACCATGGTCGGCTGCATCAACGAGCCGGCCCTGCTCATCGCCGCCGAGCTGGGCCTTGCCCTGAGCAGCCCCAACGTGCGCTATGGCGACCTGGACGGCCACTTTGACCTGATCGACGACCCGACATTGCCGGGCTTTACCTTTGAAGACGGCTGGCTGGTGGCGCGAGACGTGCCGGGGCTGGGCTGCGCGGTCGAGCTCTAGCGGCATTGCCGACCTTGCACCCACCGTCGCCAGATTCGGGCGTTTCCCCAGGACGCGGCCTGCAACCGGAACCGTCGCTCCGCGCGCAGCTGGCGGTCATCTTTGTCGCCCGCACGGTCCTGAACACCGCGCACCGCATCGTCTATCCCTTCCTGCCGGCCATTGCCCGGGGATTGGGTATATCGGTGGCGACGGCGGGCAGCCTGGTCACGGCCCGCTATGTGGCCGGGCTCATCGCGCCGTTTCTAGGGCCATGGACCGATCGCCAGCCCCGGCGGCGCATCATGTCCGTGGGCCTGGCCATCTTTGCCGTGGCCGGCGTGCTGATGGCCGTGAGCCCCGCCCTGGGCTTTGCCGTCCTGGGTGCTGCCGTCCTGGCCTTTGCCCTGTTCGGACTGTCCAAGGTCCTCTACGACCCGGCCGTGCATGCCTACCTAGGCGATGCCGTGCCCTACGAGCGCCGCGCTTGGGCGGTCGGCACTGTGGAGCTGGCCTGGTCGGCAGCGTGGCTGCTGGGCGTGCCGGCCACGGGCCTGCTCATGGAGCGGTTTGGATGGCGCGCACCCTGGCTGGCTATGGCAGCACTGGGCCTCCTCAGCCTGGGGCTGACCCGCATCAGCCTGCCACTTGGCCGGCCCGCGGAGCGCCCGCCGGGCAGCGC
>JBFYTF010000221.1:0-5037 GCA_041300865.1 Anaerolineae bacterium | reverse complement strand
GGTGTCGCGCTGCTCCATGCCATCCAGGACGTCTATCTGGCCCCCGAGGTCGATATCGCCTGAGATACCCGCGGAGGTCCCGCCAGGGCGGGCGACCTCGGGGGCACAGCCTGGCGACTTCGCAAGATGCCGTCGGATGGGATGCGGTCATCTCGCGCGTGGATGGCTCCGCCATCCTGTGTCGGGTTAGTTTATAAGGCGGAGCGGCGCCAGCGGGGTGGTGAAGCAGGGCAGGCGCGTAGCGCGGGCCAAACCGCGCAAGATGAAGAAACAAGGACTCCAAGATCTCTACCCTGCCCTCGCGGTTACGCCATATCAACCATCACATACATGGCTATTCGCATCCTCGTCGCTCAACCCCAAGAAAGGCATTGGAGGAATCATGCCCTGAATTTTCTCGGTACAGGTAAGCAAGGTTTTTAACGTCGGGTCATCCGCGACTTCCATGCCATAGGCCATCGCCTTCTTTTGCGCTTCATCACGTTTTCCCCCGGCACAGAGGGCATCCATTTCGGATTCAATCTGATTTGCTCGCTTCTCCAGGCGTTCGAGCCCGACCTTATCGATTTGGGCCATGCACCGCTGCATCTCCTGCATGCCCTGCATCATCCGCTGCATGTCCGCCTCACTCGGGGGTGCCTGGGCAAACACAGGCGAGGCCATGGCAAGGAGCAGCCCCGCCACCTTGACCGGTTGTATGGTGATGCCGCGCTTCATCATAAGAATCCTCGTTAATTCAGAAATTGCGGGGGAGTATCTCCCTCCGCGCATCCCAGGGTCAAGGCTCCCTGATTCCCTGTCCCCGATTCCCACCTCACCGCCAGCGGATCCCCGCGACGGTGGGCGGCACCCGCAAACCGCCGCGCGCGCTTATTGCCCCACTGCCGCACTCGGGTAACCGGTCGCCAACGGCAGCCGGGAACGGCACAGCGCAAGTGGCTCTCATATTTCCCGCATTGTTGTCGCTCACGTTATCCACCAGCTTTTCCCAGTATAATCCGCGCCATATCTGCCGCATTTTGCCACCGCTGTTGCCGAGGCTCGTGAGCCTTGACAAATATGCCAATATCCCTGGTGTCCTCGCTATGGCCGCAATCGACCCAGAGCTGGCACTCACGGTGCTGCACCGCGTGGCAGCTTAGCGACGAAAACCGGTCACCACGGACGAACGGGCTGTCGAGACGAAAACAACGGCCGCCATTTCGTGGTCTGGCGCCGGCTTCCCCGGACCCCAGTTCCCCCGCGCGGCCGGACGCCAGTTACCAACGATCTCGTGATCGCCGCCACCGCGCCCTGGCTGGCGGCCACGCCGCGCTGACCACCGACGTGGACGATTTCGGTCGGGTACCGGGGCTACAGGTCGTAGCCTTCCAACTGGCCGATTGACGGCCCCGGCACCGCCGGCAGCCAGCATCGAAGGATCTGGCTCCGGGCACGTGCCCAGGGACCGCCCTTGCCGACGACCTTCGCCTAACCAACCCGACCCCCGCGCCGCGCACTCTCGGTTGGCCTGCCCCGATGCTAGGGACCGCCCAACCTCAGGCATCGCGATCAGGACCTCTCCGTGTAGACTGTCGCGCACCCCCGCCCGAGCACAGGGAATCGACATGCTGACAAAGCTCTCCGAGGCGCGTACCCGGAACCTGGTCATCTTCGGTCTGCCGATGGTTTTCATCACCGGCGGGCTACTGACCTACCATTTAGGCGGCATCGTACTCACCCTGACGGTGCTGGGCCTGCTGACCTTGGGTACGGTCCTGGTCGCCTGGTTCTACCGGCCGCGTTGGTGGGGCAGCACACGGGTCCAGGCCATCTCGATTCTGGTCTTCGGCGGCCTCGTCATCGCCGCCTTCGCCGACACCTTCTGGCTACCCTGGATCGCCGATCTCTATGCCGGGCTGCGCGGCCCATTCCCAAACCTGCCTGAACTGTCGCTTCCAGCCGTCGTGCCCTACTGGTTTCGGTTCGCGGTCTTGGCCATCGCCGCCCTGCTGTTCTACCTGGTCAATCGGCTGGCCGCACGGCGCCCAGTGCTGCCGGCGCCGGATGTGGCAAACGACAGCCCCTTTCCGCAGAAGGATTACGAGACCCTGCGCGACGATTTCTGCCGCTATATGCAGGGGCAACTCGACCAATACGACACCGAGCTCAACTGGAGCGACAGCGACTATTCGACCCTGGAGGCGGAGGTCGAGGCCGACCGTCACGGCGTGCGCCGCCCGCGGGTCGAGCGCGACTTGGTGGACGCCATCCGCCGAGACAAGGAGACCCGCGCCTTCCTGCTGCTCGGCGATCCGGGGTCGGGCAAGAGCGTGTCCCTGCGCCGGCTCTGTCGCCGGCTCTATGCGGAGGTCCCGGAGACCGGCATAGTCCCGGTCTATGTCAACCTGCGCGACTGGCACGGCACGGCCGATCCCAGCGACGAGGACCTTCAGGTCTTTGTCCGCGAATACCTGAAGCGCTCCGCCGGGCGCGCCGGCAAGCGCTTCCTGGACGCCTGGTTCGAGGCCATGCTCGCCGACGGGCGCTTCTTCTTCCTGCTCGACTCCTTCGACGAGATGCCATCGGTCCTCGATTGCGACGACGCTGACCAGCGCATCAAGACCATCTCCCATGCCTTCGACCGCTTCTTCCATGATCTGCACGGCTGCCGGGGGGTGCTCGCTTCCCGCCGCTTCCGCCAGCCGCGGGGATTTCGCGGGCGCCGACTCAGCATCCGCCCATTCAAAGAATCCCAGATCCGCGCCGCCATGCATCGCTGGCTCCAGGGCCAGGCCCTGGACCCGGATCAACTCGTCCGCACCCTGTTCCGCGACCGGCCCGAGCTGGTCCCAGCCCTGCGCAACCCCTTCCTCGCCGACCTCATCGCACATTACCTGATCCAACACCAGGGCGAGCTACCGCCGAGCCATTTCGCCATCTATCAGGACTATCTGGAGACCCGCCTGGCGGAAGATGCCCCGGACCTGCGCACCCATGGCCTCGATCAAGCCGCCGTGATGGACGCGGCCACCCGCATCGCCCGGGCCATGTACGCGAACCCCGACATCGGGTTGGAGGTCGATAAGCGGGACCTCGCCGCCCTGGTGCCGATGGAACGGCTCGATGACCTGATCGAGGCGCTGCGTATGGCTCGGATCATCCGGGTCGGCGGCATCCGCGCCCAGCGCCTGTCTTTCGTTCATCGGCGCTTTGCCGAGTTCTTCGTCGTCCGCGCCCTGCTGGCCGCGGATGACCCACTGCCCATGGACTCCATCCCCGAGGACTCCCGCTGGCGAGATTGTCTAGCCCTGTATTGTGGCGTGGCACCAGTGGAAAAGGTGCAACCCATCGCCGACTTTTGTTGGCAGTATATCGAGGCCAATAGTCAGCTACTCGACTCCGGAACTCCGGTCGTTGCACGCCCCCTGATTCATTGCCTGCGCTTTTTGCGGGATGGGTTTATGTCTCGACTGGAATGCCTCGCGGTATTCGAGGAACCCCTCGGCACCAAAATTCTGGAATGGATTGGAAGCGACAATGCCTTGGCGGCGAAGACGGCGTCCGAGGCGCTGGGGCTCTTAGATTCTCCGTCCCGTTCCCAGGGCCTATGCGTGGCATTCCAGAAGAGCGGTGCATGGATCAAGGAATCGGCGTTGCTTGCTTGTCGCCATCTTGGCGGGCTAGATGATGCGGCGCAGAATGCCATTCGCTTCTACATACGGACTATGCCGAGACTGGAGTTCCTCGGTAGCTATCAAGACCTTAATTTCGGCCTAAGCCTATCTGAAAATATGCGGGTACAGCGGCTAGCCATCAGGCTTGACGTGATATCACTTACGCTCCTTTTGCTCATCGTGCCATCAATGTTCGTGTTGAGTTTTACAGGGTCCGAAGCCGGATTTGTTTTCTTTCTTGGGAGCTTTCCCCTCGCGTTCTTGTTGGCATCGTATTCCCGCAGAATCAGAAGCAGTATTCGCCTCTTTTTTCCCAAATTGTTCGACGGCTGGCTTAGGTTGACTCTTGGGTTTTTCGTTTTCCTGGCACTCCAAGCCTCTATATTGAAAGCCTTCTTTGGCGACATCCTCCCTGAGAGGGAACTGTTTCTATCTGGCTGCACGGGGTCAGGTTGGTTTAGTCGCTTCGTCTGTGAGAAGTATGTTGGCATCGAGGTACTCAAGGTATCGCCAGAATGGGCAACTCTGACTCTGCTCCTGATCGTCCCTTGGGAGTTTTGGCGCGCGTTGCTCACGACCGCCCTGGCGTTCCTCCACGGGCAACTGAAAGCGTCCGTACTGAAACGCCTACTCGCTTGGACTGTGGTGTTCCTGACGCTGTTCGCCGCCATTTTTATGGTTTCTGCATTTGCTTTCGCTTCCGTCGTTCCATTACTTTGGCGATTGCTCGGTACAGATTTGTTTCTTGTATCCGTCATGCTCACATACTTGACGGGGGCTATTTGGTTATTAACGATGGCTATTCCTGGAGTTCGCGATCGCTCTGCACTAATGTCTCTCAAGTGGCCAACGACCCTATCGCGTTCTTGGATTTTCGATTTTTGCGGAAACCTACGCACTAACGATGCACGGCTGCGCTTCGTCGAGTCGATACGGCTGCGCGGTTCGTTACCAATTGATCGCTTCGAGGGTTTCCCTGACGCGCCGTGGATGAGCGGAGCAGTTCGCGAAAGCCTGACGCGCCTCGAAGCCTCCTGGGCTGGTCTCGATGAATAGAGGTCGGATTTGGTCGAGACGCATCCAACTCGTGCTTCGACTGTTAGACGAAGCTCGTCCATGACCAGCCCCCTCGCCACCGGCGGTGCCGGTATCCATCTTGAAAGCTGGATCGCCGCCGACTACCTGACCGCAACCCTGACCTGCGGGGCCGTGCGCGGTCTGCCGTCCGGCGCCATTGCGACCGGAGTCAAGCTGCAACGGGCCTTCGAGGGCGCCCCGCTGGATGACGTGATCGTGTCGGCAGCGACCGCCGCGGGCATCGCGACGCTCTCGCTCCAGGCCAAGCGCACCCTCGCCTTCGGCGATAATGCGCTGTTTCGGG
>JBFYTF010000208.1:0-3370 GCA_041300865.1 Anaerolineae bacterium | reverse complement strand
CGTATTTGGTTTCCTACTGCAGAAAGGTGGTGTCACCAAGTACGACGTCATTATCAACCAGCTCTTGCTTACTGATTTCACCGTATTGAAGATAATGCTCTCTGCCGTGGTAGCGGGTATGATCGGACTGTATTTGATGCAGGGTCTGGGGTGGATCAAATTGCGTCCCAAAGCCGGTTCGTGGGGGCGGAATGCCATCGGCGGGCTGATCTTCGGCATAGGTTTCGCCTTGCTCGGCTATTGCCCGGGGACTATTGCCGGCGCAATCGGCAATGGCTATCTGGATGCCCTGACGGCCGGCTTGGCCGGAATAGTACTGGGTTCCGGATTGCTGGCAGCAGCCTACCCCAGGTTGAAAGAAGGTATCCTGAAGAGGGGCTATTTCGGCAACGTGACTCTCCCACAGGTTTTGAAAGTCAACAACTGGGCGGTCATCATTCCACTGGCAGCTATCATCGTCGTCATGCTCTATTTACTGGAACGGGCGGGGTACTAGGAGGCCAGGGCAGAGAAGGCGCTGGAGGAACTGCACGCGTCATAGGCTGAAGGCCTGTTCGAAGCGTGGATCTTTCGATATCGTACACCCTGGACCACCACTTCCCTGTCCTTGGCGTGCCGATACAGTTCATTCCCTTGCACCTCGGATGCGTTTTGCCCAAACAGCGGGCCAGTGGTAGAATCGCGCTGTCCATGAGCCAGCAACGCAGGACGGCTGATGAAGACTAGCTGGCTCATGCATGCCCGACTCGAGGAGAGTGATACAACGTCCGAACGCCTGCTGATCACCAAGCTCCATGTTCCTCCCGCCCCCCCGGGATGGCTCACGCGCCCCCGGCTCAGTAAACGGCTCGACGCAGCGTTGCGCTGCCGGTTGACGCTCGTCTGCGCCCCCGCCGGGTTTGGCAAGACCACGCTGTTGAGCGAGTGGATCGCTCTTCAAGCGGGCAGGAACGCCGGTTCTGCCCCTCCCGCTGCCTGGCTTTCCGTGGACAAGGAAGACAATGATCCGGACCGTTTCTGGACCTATTTCGTCGCTGCCCTGCAGACAGTGCAATCCGATCTGGGACAACGTTCACTGGACATGCTGGAGACCGGCAAGGCACCTTCTATCAGGGCCGTGTTGACCACCCTGGTGAATGATATCAGCGAGGCCAAGCGTGATGTTGTGCTGGTTTTGGATGACTACCACGAGATTTCATCGAAATCGGTACACGAGTCTCTGGCCTTTCTGGTCGACCATCTTCCGCCGCAGGCCCATCTGGTCTTGGCCAGCAGAGTTGATCCGCCTCTGCCGCTGGCCCGGCTTCGGGTGCGGGGGCAGTTGAACGAACTGCGGGCGGCTGACCTGCGTTTCACCACAGATGAGGCTGCGGCGTTCTTCAACGATGTGATGGCACTGGGACTCACCACTGACAACGTCAGGGCACTGGAGTCTCTGACGGAGGGCTGGATAGCGAGCATCCGGATGGCGGCGATTTCGATGCAGGGATGCGAAAACATCCCCAGCTTCATCGCGGAGTTCGCGGGCACCCATCGCCATATCATGGACTACCTGGTGGAAGAAGTGCTCGGACGTCAAAGGGCCAGCGTGCAGCAGTTTCTGGTGCGGACCTCTGTTCTTGATCGCCTGAGCGCCCCGCTATGCAATGCCGTGACCGGGGGGGAAAACGCACAGGAGATGCTGGATCATCTACAGTCGGCCAATCTCTTCGTGGTGCCGTTGGACGGGCGCCGGAAGTGGTTCAGATATCACCACTTGTTCTCAGACTTGTTGCGCGATCGCCTGCATAAAACGCAGGCTGACCGTATCCCTGCACTGCATCGCCGGGCTAGCGAGTGGTTTGAACGCGAGGGTTTGACTTCCGAAGCCATCCACCACGCTTTGGCAGCCAGGGAGTTCGACCGGGCGGCTGACCTCATCCAAACAGTGGCCGTACCCCTGATATCCCAGGGTAGAATATCGGCGCCGCAAGGCTGGCTGGAGAAATTGCCCGAGCATGTCATCCTGTCTCGACCGTGGTTGTGCATCGGCCTGGCCAATGTGCGCTCGGCTCGCGGGCAGCTTGCCGCGGTTGAGCCGCTGGTTGAGGCAGTGGAATCGATGCTATCACCGGGTCGCACCGACGAGACGCCTCAGGATGCGGAGACGGAGCGCCGAATCCGCAACCACTTGACGTCGCTCCGCATACCTTTGATGCTGGCCCGCGGGGAGGTCAACGAAGCTATCGACCTGTGTCACGAGTCACTGGAACGGTTGCCGGATGACCAACCGACGGCACGCTGCATGTTCGTACTCATGCTGGGACTGGCGCACTGGATGAGAGGAGACATGCCCAAGGCGATGTCCTACCTGGAGGAGGCCACGGTCTATGGGCAGATGACGGGCAACTTCTTCATCACCCTCGTGGCCATGGGGCACCTGGCAGATATCTATGTCAGGCAGGGGCGGCTTCGCCTGGCAGCCGAGACCAGCCGCAAGGCCATCCGTCTGGGCACCGAGTGGGGTGGAGGGGAACCTCTTCCGGCGACAAGCTATGCCCACATATGCCTGGCTCAGATACTATACCAATGGAATGAGATTGAAGAGGCGATTCACTATGTCAACCGGGCGATTGAGCTTGGCAGGCAGGGGGTGCAACTGACCATTGCCGTCATGGCGGTCCCAGGATTGGCGCCGCTAACGGAGTTGACCGGGCAGACCACTGCTCTTTCTGACGCTCTCGATGAGCTGGAGGGCGTTGCTGCGGCTTCTCGCAGCGTGATTATGGCCAGGGTCACCGGGGCGTGGCGGGCACGGCTGGCGCTGGCCCGCGGGGACATGAGCGAAACTCTGCAATGGGCTGCTGCCAGGGAGAAACCAAAGACCGATTCTGACGAGGGACTGGAATTCTCGCTGGAGTTCGAGTATCTCATGGTGGCCCGGCTGAAGATCGCCAGGGGCCAACTGCATGGCGTCCCAGCCATACTGGACCGCGTGCGCAGGCGCGCGGAGGCAGAGGGAAGAATGGGCAGTGTCATCGAAATACTGGTGCTGCTGGCCACGACCCTTCGTGCCCAGGGCAGAACCGATGAAGCCATAACGACGCTGCAGTGGGCGCTCTCGCTGGCGGAACCCGAGGGGTACATACGTGTCTTCGTCGACGCAGGAGAGCCGATGGCGGAGCTGCTGCGGTCTGCCCTGTCGCGGCAAATCCTGCCAGACTACGTGTCAGGCCTGCTGGCATCGTTCGGCACGGCGACAGGCCGGGCCGGAGCGGTTCCGTTCTCTGGCCCCCGTCTGAGGCCCGCCATGGAGCCCATCACAGGGCGCGAGCTTGAAGTCCTCCGGCTGCTGGCCGCCGGAGCATCGAATAAGCAGATTGCCGGGGAG
>JBFYTF010000203.1:0-18852 GCA_041300865.1 Anaerolineae bacterium | reverse complement strand
CCCGCCCCCGGCGCCGGGCGTCGAGCGTCTCATCAACCCCGGCTTTGAGGCCGGGCTCAGCCAGTCGGCCTGGCAGGTGCAGGCGACCGGGCAGCCGCTCCTGGCGCCGCGTGATGCGCTGCCCGCCGGCGTCGAGCCCTATGGCGGGGATTGGGTCGCCTGGCTGGGAGGGTACCAGGCCGGGGTCGCCTCCAGCGTGTCCCTCATCCAGCTTGTGGCCCTGCCCGCCGGCGAGCCGGCCGTCACCCTCAGCCTGGCCTGGCGGGTGGAGCCGGGGACCAGCCCGGCCCCGGGCGACAGTCTGGCCGTGGGCCTCTACGACCTGGCCGGGACCCTGCTCGCGACGCCCCTGACGCTCAGCTCTGCGTCGCCCGCGAGCAGCTGGCAGACGAGCCAGTTCGACCTGAGTGCCTTTGCCGGGCAGACGGTGCAGCTCGTTTTGCGAGCCGCCTCCCAGGGCACGGCCTTTTTTGTCGACGGCCTGAGCGTGCAGAGCCAGGGACCACCCGGCGCTGCCGAGTTCCGCGGCCTGTGGGTCGACGCCTACCACCTTGGTTTCAAGACGCCGCAGCAGATCGATGAGCTGGTAGAGACGGCCCGGGCAGGCAACCTCAACGCCCTGGTGGTCCAGGTCAGGCGGCGGGGTGACACGTACTATCCGTCCGGCATCGATCCCTGGGCGCCGGACGCCGTCCCCGGCTTTGACGCCCTCGCCTATCTCGTCCAGCAAGCCCACGCCGCCGGCCTCGCCGTCCACGCCTGGCTGCCGGCTCTGGCCATCTGGGGCGGCGACGTTCCGCCCGCAGCAGCCGAGCATACGTTCAACCTCCATGGCCCGGGCGCCTCAGGCGAGGACTACTGGCTCATGGATAGCGACAGCGGTTCGTACGACGCGGACGACGTCGTTTACCTCGATCCGGGCCATCCCGCCGTCGCCGACTATCTCGTGGCCCTCGTGGCAGAGCTGGTGGCCGGCTACGATCTGGACGGCATTCACCTGGACCGCGTCCGCTATCCGGGCCAGAACTGGGGCTACAATCCCACGGCGGTGGCTCGTTTTCAGGCCGTCACCGGCCGCGGCGACATTCCCCTGCCCGCAGACGCCGTCTGGCTCCAATGGCGGCGCGACCAGCTGACGGCCCTCGTCCGCCGCATCTACCTGGCTGCCTCGGCCGCGAACCCGAGCCTGCAAGTCAGCGCTGCCCTCTCGGCCGCGGGCTCGGCGCCAACCAGCCTCGCCACGTGGCTAACGTCAACGCCCTACGGGGCGCACCTCCAAGACTGGCGCGCCTGGCAGCAGGAGGGGATCCTGGACCTTGGGCTGCCCATGAGCTATCGCGACGCGCAGGTGGACTGGGAGGCGGCCGATTTCACGGCATGGATCGCCTGGCAGAAGGACCACCAGTATGGGCGCGGCACGGTGGTGGGCACCGGCTTGTACAAGAACGCCTTGGGCGATAGCATGGCCCAGTGGCAGCTCGTCCGACAGCCCTCGATCCTTGGCTACCAGGCCCTGGGTGCTTGTGGCTACAGCTATGCCACGCCAAGCGACACCACGGCGACAGGCAGGCAGCTGGCGAACGCCTTCGTCGGCCAGGTTCTCACCCAGTGGGCCCCACCGCCCGCCCTGGCCTGGAAGGAGGCGCCGGAGCGCGGGCACATCCTGGGCCAAGTGGTGGGACTGCCCTGTATTCCTGTCGACGGCCTGCGACTCCAGGTCGACGGCCCCGAGAGCCGGAGCCTGCTCGCCGACGGAAACGGCTGGTTTGGGGCCGTGGACTTGCAGCCCGGCGAATACACCATCTCTGTCGACCTCACTTCTCCGGCCCTTACCATCCGTCTGCCTGTGCTGGTCACCGCCGGCACGGTGGCCCAGCCCGGCCTGCGCCTGCCTTCCTGCGCAGCCCACATCCTCTATGTGCCGCTCGTCTCCAGGTAAGCCCCCGGCTTCGGGGCGCCATGCCGCAGGCTACGGGGCGTCTGCTACCCCGTTGAGATTGCGAAAAAAGCCACAAGATGGCCTGTGTTTGACATCATTCGTTGCCTCTGCTATAATCGCAGACGGAAAGTGGAGAGGGGCAAGGATGTCCTACGGCCTGGATGCGGTGGATCGCCAGATTATCAGCATACTGCAACAGGATGGGCGGACGGCGAATGTGGAGATCGCCCGTCGTGTGGGGATCTCGGAGGCGACGGTTCGCAAACGCCTGGAGCGACTGGTAGCGGACTGCACGGTCCGCATTGTAGCGGTGCCCAATGCCACCAAGGTGGGCCTCGCTACCGTGACCTTTATCACGCTGCACGTCGATCTCTCTTTCCTGGATCGGATTGCCGAGCAGTTGGGCCGGTCGCCCGAAGTGCGCTCGCTTTACTACACTACCGGCGAAAGCGATCTGATGGTCGAGGCGTGGTTCCGCTCCAGCGAAGATCTCTTGCGCTTCCTGACCCATGAGATCGCCTCCATCCCGGGCATCAAGCAGGCAGCCACCTCTCACGTCTTGCGCACCCTGAAGGATGGCAGCACCTGGATCCTCCCTTCCGAGTCTCCTCCCTGTGTCCTGGTCGTCGACGATGATCCCGACTTTTGCGAGGTGGTCCGCATCGCCCTGACTGCCGAAGGCTACCAGGTGGTCGTGGCCAGCAACGGTACCGAGGCCCTGGCTGCCATGCGTGTTGCGAAGCCGGATCTGGTCATCCTCGACATCATGATGAAGGGGATCCTGGACGGGGTGCGCACGAGCAGGGCCATGAAGGCCGACGCCGAGCTGCGTTCAGTGCCCATTCTGCTGGTCTCGTCCATCCACCACACAGCTTTTGCCGATCTGCTGCCGCAAGCACGGAACCTGGCGGCGGAGAATTTTCTGCCCAAGCCGGTCGAGATCCCGCAGCTGGTTGCCGAGGTGAAGCGGCTTGCCCACCGGCGGTGATGGGCACAGTGTTGAGCCGAGTTTCTTGTAGCCCGGGCAGAACCTTCTGCCCTCCCGGACCCTGAGGGTCCCCCTCCTGACGCTGTCCGTCAGGACAAGCGCGGGACCCGTAGGGCAAGACCGACAAAGGAGACGGTTCATGGAGCACGATGTAAGACTGACGGTCTTCTGGATCGTTCATGTGCTGATGCTCGGCCTGTTTGCCCTGGAGATGCTCTTTGTCATCTCGGTCTGGTACAAGGCCAGGGTGCCGGGAGTGCCGATCACTGCCTCCCGGTGGCGCAAGCTGTGGGCGACCATCGTCTTTGCGTTGCGGCTCATCTTTAGCAGGAGGCTGTGGACCCTGCTCAAGGCGCTCGTCGTGGACGGCATGGTTCATCGCCGGCTGTACCGCACCAGCTTGCGGCGTTGGGCGGTGCACATCTCGGTCTTTGGCTCCTGGCTTCTCCTGGGCATCCTGTCGACGATCACCGGCGTCGTGGTCGAGTTCCTGCCCCTCTTCGGCATGACCCCTGAAGCAGCGGCGTCGTTGCCTATCATCGGCCCAATGTTCCACGCCGACGTATGGTGGGTAGCCTTCGTGAACGAAATCCTGGGCCTGGTGGTCCTGGCCGGTATGCTGCTGGTCATCTACCGCCGCTTTATCGCCCGGGACCCCAAGATGAGGGGCATTCCCGCCGACAATCTCATGATCATCCTGTTGACCCTGGTCGCCATCAGCGGCTTCCCGGCCGAGACATTCCGCCTGTTGGCGGACTATACCACAGCCGCGGGCGTCTTCCAGCCTGATCCCACCATGCTGTCTCCGGAGAAGCTGCCGCCGGTGCTCTACCCGCTTTGGGGGCCGCAATGGGGCTTTCTCGGCTACTTCTCGGCGCACCTGCTGGGCGGCCTCGGCCTGGGTCCCGCCGTGTGGGCGGTCGTGCACAATGTCTTTTTCTGGCTGCACTTTGTCATCGTCACCACCCTGCTCTTCTACCTCCCCTTCAGCCGGTTCTTCCACGTCATCCTGAGCCCGGTCATTGTCGCCTACAACGGCATGCTGGACCGGAGCAAGCATGGCAGCCAGCCCAGAGCGGAGCGCAAGGCTCCTCAGACGGCCCTGTGAGGAGGGGGCGCTATGAGCAAAAAAGTTGACCTGTCGCACTACACCTTGCGCCAGCTCCTGGAGTTGGAGGCGTGCACGCGCTGCGCCGAGTGCGTCTCTGCCTGCCCGACCTACGCCGAGTCGGACGAGAACGCCGAGATCCATCCTCAGCGCAAGATTTCGCGGGTGAAGGATTTCTGGAAGGCGGATCACCTGGGCTTGCTCGCCCGGCTGTTTGGCATCCATCCGGCGACCGACGAGGAGCTCCAGGCCCACAGCGACGGCGTCTTTCGTTGCACCCTGTGCGGCCGCTGCCACGTCGTCTGCCCCGTTCAGATTGACACACGCTCCCTGTGGATCTCTATGCGGGAGCAGCTCGTGGACTGGGACCTGTACCCTGAGGTGTTTGACACGCTGCGCGACCGGATCACCACCCAGCACAACATCTCGGGCGATGACAATTCGAACCGCCTGGTGTGGACGCAGAACATGGATCGCGTCCCCGAAGGATTGGAGGCCAAGAAGGGCGCCGAAACCGTCTATTTCATGGGTTGTGTAGGCGCCATGTATCCTCGCGTCTACAGCGTTCCCCAGAGCTTTGCCCAGATCCTGGAGCGGGCGGGAGAGAACTTTACGACGCTGGGCAGCGGCGAGTGGTGTTGCGGTTTTCCGCTCGAGATCGCAGGGATGGGCAAGCACGCCTACGACCTGGCCCGCCACAACGTCGAAGCGGTGCGGGCCATCGGCGCCCGCCGCCTGGTGGCTACCTGCCCGTCCTGCTATCACACCTGGGCGCACGAGTACTCGCGCATCCTTGAAGAGCCGTTGGGCTTCGAGGTCTATCACGCCGTGGACCTCCTGGACGAGCTCATCGACGAGGGCAAGATCAAGCTGAACGGCTTTTCGCAGGCGGTGACCTATCACGACCCCTGCGACCTGGGGCGCACCAGCGGCATCTTTGACGCGCCGCGGCGGGTCCTGGGCGCCATCCCCGGAATCCAGTTCACCGAGATGGCCGACACCCGCGAGCTCTCGCTGTGCTGTGGCGGCGGCGGCGACGCCGAGATGGCCGACGCCTCGGTCACGGCCGCTGTTAGCAAGCGCCGCATCGAGCAGGCGCAGGCCACGGGCGCGCAGGTCGTCGTTTCGGCCTGCCAGCAGTGCAACCGCACCCTGGCCGAAGCAGCGCGCAAGAACCGGATTCGAATGCGAGCCATGGACATCACCGAGGTGGTGTGGCAGGCAATGCAGGAATAGTTGGCTTTGGATCCAATCAGAGAAAGGAGCCCAATGAGATGAAGATCGATCAGTACGAGTTCCCGGATGACCTGATGTTCGACAAGGAGCACAACTGGGCCCGCATCGAGGGCGATACGGCGACCATTGGCCTGACCGCCTTCGGGCAGGACTTGGCCGGCGAAATCGTCTACGCCGAGGTGCCGCGCGTCGGCCGTGACCTGGTCCAGGGCGAGCCGTTCATGTCCCTGGAATCGGGCAAGTGGGTTGGCCGCATCAAGGCCATCGTCAGCGGCAAGATCGCTGAGGCCAACGAAGAGATCGAATGGGAAAGCGCGGTCATTAACCAGGACCCCTACGGCGCCGGCTGGTTTGCCAAGGTCAAGTTGGCGGGTGAGCCCCAGGGGCTGTACAAGCCGAGCGACCCTGACTTTGGCGCCTTTATCGCCGCCGAGCGCGCCAAGTACGGCAAGTAAGGTACACAAGGACGTTCCGTGAAGCTCTACCGTCTCGGCACCGTAAGCTGGCAGGACTCCCAGGTCCTGTACCACGCCCTGCCACGGCTCGGGCGAGAGGGACTGATCCTCCTCTCGCCCGGCTCGCCCTACGTGTGCATCGGCTACTTTCAGGACGCCGAGCAGGAGGTGGAGGTCGAGATGTGCCGGCAGTCGGGCATCCCGATCTTTCGCCGCGAGGTGGGGGGTGGAGCGGTTTACCTGGACGGCGAGCAGCTCTTCTACCAGTTGGTCATCCATCGCGACAATCCCCTCGTGCCCGCCGGCTGGGAGGCGTTTTACCGGCATTTTCTCCAGGCACCCATCGGCGCCTATCGGGCCCTGGGAATCCCGGCCGAGTACCGGCCGGTGAATGACATCGTGAGCGGGGCGCGCAAGGTCTCGGGCAATGGTGCGGGCGAGATTGGCGACTACTATGTCTTGGTCGGCAATCTGATCGCCGACTTTGACTATGAGATGATGGCGCGCGTCTTGCGGGTGCCTGACGAAAAGTTCCGGGACAAGGTGTACCACACCCTGCAGGACAACCTCTCCACGGTGAAGCGCGAGATCGGCTCTCTCCCGCCACGGGAAGAGCTGTGGGATCTGCTGGCGGCCCAGTTCGAGGCGCTGCTGGGGCCACTGCCCGTTCAGACGGTCGTTGACGCGGAATGGCGGGCGGCGGCCGACGCGCTGGCCGGCACCCTGCTCGGCGATGAGTGGCTGCATCGCGCGGGCCGGCCCAAGCCGCACCGGGCGGTCACCATCCGCTCCGGGGTGCAGGTGCGGCAAAAAACGCACAAGGCGCCGGGTGGCCTGATCCGGGCCACCGTCGAGGTGCAGGACGGGGTCCTGGCGGCCGTGGCACTGTCGGGTGACTTTTTCTTCTACCCGGCAGAGCGACTGGCGGACCTGGAAGCCGCCCTGCTGGGAGTGCGCCCGGAGGGAGCGGAAGCGGCGATCGCTCGCTTCTATGAACAGCATGGCATCAGCAGTCCGGGGGTTGCACCGTCTGACCTGGCCCGGGTGCTGGCCTAGCCGCCTGGCGATGACGCGGAACTGCTGGACCGCGGGCGCAAGAATGGAGTGGAAATGGCCAAAATCCTGGTTGTAGATGATGATCCTGACTTTGTGCTCAACAGCCGCAATATCCTGGAGGCGGAGGGGTACGAGGTCATTGACGCCAGCAACGGCAGCCAGGCCTTGCCGCTCATGAGGCGGGAAAGGCCCGACCTGATCTTGCTGGACGTCATGATGTCTACAACGTTGGAAGGACTGGAAGTGTGCCGCGAGGTACGGTCGGATCCGGATTTGCAGGATGTGCCCATCATCATGATCTCGTCCATCGCCAGCAGCGAGTATGCCAGCGATTTTCCTGAGGATGAGCTCATCCCGATCGATACCTGGATGCCGAAGCCGGTCGAGCCGTCCGCGCTCCTGAAGGCGATCAGGCGCTTTGTCTCGTGACATGCGGGTCATGCCCGGGGGCGCCCTTGCCACGTCCCGAGGTTGACCTGGTGCCCGGTGCGTTGGAGGCGCAAGAGACTATTGAAGCAGATGTTCGATAGGCAATACATAACGCTTCCTGACCATTGATATCCAGCCAGGAGTGAGCGCCTGGCGATGAAAACAGAAGGAGAAAAAATGTCTACAGAAATTCAGATCGACGCGTTCCCTCCGGCAAAAATGGCCAGCCGCATGGAAGACGTGGGCATCGCCAAGTCCAAGCTCAAGTGGGACACGATGTTTGCCCTGGCCATCCTGGCCGGAGCCTTCATCGGCACCGGCGCCATCTTTGCCACGACGGTCAGCACCGGGCTGGCGGCGGCGGGCATGGGCTACGGCGTGGTGCGGCTGCTGAGCGGCCTGGTCTTTTGCCTCGGCCTTATCGCCGTCGTCGTCGCCGGTGCCGAGCTGTTCACCGGCAACAACCTGATCATCATGGCCTTTGCCGACAAGCGCGTGGGCCTGGGCGCCCTGTTGAGGAACTGGGGCATCGTGTACGCGGGCAACTTTGTCGGCTCCATCCTGACCGCCGTGGTGATGTTCTTTAGCGCCCAGTACATGTTCGCGGGCGGCGCCGTGGGCATCAATGCCATGGGCATCGCCAATGCCAAGACCGGCCTCGACTTTGTGCCGGCCCTGTTCCTGGGCATCATGTGCAACGCCCTGGTCTGCCTGGCCGTCTGGCTGTGCGCTTCGGCGCGGTCGACCACCGACAAGATCCTGGCGATCATCTTCCCCATCACCGCCTTTGTAGCCGCCGGGTTCGAGCACTCGGTCGCCAACATGTACTTTATCCCCATCGGCCTGTTCATCAAGCAGTTTGCGCCCGACGCCTTCTGGCAGCTCCCGGCCCTGGCCGGTGCGACGCCGCCCATTACCGCGGCGACCTATGCCAACCTGACCTGGTACGGGTTCTTTATCAAGAACCTGGTGCCCGTCACCATCGGCAACATCCTCGGCGGCGCCGGCTTTGTCGGCCTGGTCTACTGGTACGTCTACCTGCGCCCGCAGAGGGTGGCCGAGGTTCCCAAGGCCAAGCCGGCCAGCATCCTGGTCGTAGACGACGACCCCGACTTTGTCTCGGTGACCACCACCATCCTCACCCAGGAGGGGTACAAGGTCACGTCCGCGTCCAGCGGCACGCAGGCGCTGCAGGCCATGAAGGCCAACAAGCCCGACCTGGTTTTGCTCGACGTCATGATGGCCACACCCCTGGAAGGCGTCCAGGTCGCCAAGACCATGGCCGGCGATCCTGTCCTGAAGCAGATCCCGATCATCATGATCTCCAGCATCGACAGCACCCAGTACGCCAGTGCGCTGCCCGATGACCTGCAGATCCCGGTCGATGCCTGGATCAGCAAGCCGGCCAAGCCGGACCATCTTCTGAACACGGTCCGGCGGTTCATCTCGCAGAAGGCGCCGAGCGGCGACAAGGTTGCAGCCCGCCCGGCGTAGGCTCAAGACTGCTGCCTGGAGTGGCACCCCCTGTACCGGGTGCCACTCCATCTCACATCCGAGCTGGACAAGATCGCGACGAGACCCACTGGGGCCTGACCGGGCGGATGGCTCGCCGGTTCCACAGGTCCCTTTGGCCGTCTAGAAAGGGAGAAACATGACTCAACAAGCGGCAATCCGCTTGGAGGGCAGACCTCCGATAGAAATGAAACCGATCGAGGAAGCCATCGCGCCCTGCTACCAGTGCGGCACCTGTTCGGCCACCTGTCCGACTGCCCACGCCATGGATTACACCCCTCGGGCCTTGTGGCGGCTGGTAGAGCTCGGAGCGCACGACGAAGTGCTGCGCTCCAACACCTTCTGGATGTGCACTGCCTGCTATAGCTGCACCGTGCGCTGCCCGCGCGACATCCCCATCTCGGAGTCGATGCGCGAGTTGCGCGAGCTGTACATCCAAAAAGAGGTTGGCCCCCTGCACGCCGGCCTGAGCGGGGTGCTGAGCGCCGTCGAGAGTGTGCACAACATCGCCAACGAGCCCAACGAGACGCGCCTCATCTGGAGCCAGAATCTTCCTGAGCGGCCATCGCGCCTCGACGCCAAGCAGGCGGAGGTCCTGTACTTTGTGGGCTGCGTTGGCGCCCTCTTTCCGCAGACCTATGGCGTCCCGCAGAGCTTTGTCCAGATCATGGAACAGGCGGACGTGGACTATGCAGTGCTGGGCGGCGAGGAATGGTGCTGTGGTTACCCGGTCTATGGCGCGGGAATGAAGGCCCGTGTCAAGGACATGGCCGAGCACAACTGCGCGCGCCTGGCCGAAACAGGGGCTAGGATCCTGGTCACGACCTGCCCCTCCTGCTACTATACCTGGCACCACCTCTACCCGGAGGTCCTGGGGCACCCGCTGCCCGTCGAGATCCTCCACGCCAGCGAGATGATGGCCCGCCTCATTGAGGACGGCAAGCTGGCGCTGGGGCCCGTGGAGGACGTGGTCACCTATCACGACCCCTGTGACCTGGGCCGCAAGAGCGGTGTCTATGATGCGCCCCGCCAGGTGCTGCGCAGCATACCGGGGCTGACCTTCCTGGAGATGAGCCAGAACCGCGCCGACAGCCTGTGCTGTGGCGGCGGCGGCGACATTGCCATGTATGCCGGCGACGTGTCCGGTGAGGTGGCCCAGCGCCGCATGCGCCAGGCAGAGATCGTCGGTGCCCGCTACATCGTCTCGTCCTGCCAGCAGTGCAAGCGAACCCTGGCGGATGGCGCGCGCAAGGCGAAAATCCGCATCAGGCCCATCGACCTGACAGAGCTGGTCTGGATGTCGATCCAGAATGCCCAGGCAGGCAAAACCAGCGCTGAGGCTGCACCTGCCAAACCGTCCAAAGCGGCCAAGCCCCAAAAGTGGGGCGTGGCGCAGCCGGCGCAAGAATGAATCGAGGTGACGGTATGAGCAAACCCAAGATTGGCGTGTACATCTGCCAGTGCGGGTCCAACATTGCCGCCACGGTGAACACCGAGGCGGTGGCCAAGTTTGCCGAGGGGTTGGACGGCGTGGTGCTGGCCCGCGTCAACAAGTACACCTGTTCGGATCCAGGGCAGGCGATCATCCGCAACGACATCAAGGACTATGGCCTGGACCGCGTGGTCGTCGCCGCCTGCACGCCGCGCATGCACGAGCCAACCTTCCGCCGCACTCTCGACAGCGCTGGCTTGAACCCCTACAACCTGGAGATAGCCAACATTCGCGAGCAGGTGTCGTGGGTGCACCAGGCCGGCGATGCGGCCACGGACAAGGCCAAGGACCTGGTCGCGGGCGCCGTGCAGCGAGTACACCTCCACCAGGCCCTTTACTCCCGCAAATCGCCGGTGGAGCCGGCGGCCCTCGTCGTCGGTGCCGGCATCGCGGGCATACAGGCAGCCCTCGACATGGCCGATGCCGGCTACAAGGTCTACCTCGTGGAGCGCGAACCGTCCATCGGCGGCAAAATGGCCCAGTTGGACAAGACGTTCCCCACCTTGGACTGTGCCACCTGAATTCTCGGGCCAAAAATGATGGATGCCGGTCGGCATCCCAACATCGAGCTCCTGAGCTACAGCGAGGTGGTAGAGGTCACCGGGTACGTGGGCAATTTCAACGTCAAGGTCAAGATGAAACCCCGCTACGTGAACTTTGACCTGTGCACGGGCTGCGGGGCCTGCATGGAGGCCTGCAACTGGCGCGACCGTGTCTACAGCGAGTATGAGGTCGGCATGGGGCTGCGCAGCGCGGCCTACATTCCCTTTGCCCAGGCCGTGCCCATGAAGGCGGTCATTGACCCCAACTCCTGCCTCTTTCTCACCCGGGGCAAATGCGCTCAGAAGTGCCTGAAGGCCTGCGAAGCGGGGGCCATCGACTTCGATCAGAAGGAAGAGTTCGTCGACGTCAAGGCCGGAGTGATCGTTCTGGCCACCGGCTACGATCTGACGGATCACCCCTCTCTGGCCCGCTACGGCTACGGCGTCTATGACAACGTCATCGACGGCCTGCAGTTCGAGCGACTGTCCAGCGCTGCCGGCCCTACCGGGGGCAAGATCGTCACCCGTGACGGTCGCGTGCCCGAAGCGACGGTCTTTTTGCACTGCATCGCCAGCCGCGACGAGCAGGCGCACGAATACTGCTCCCGCATCTGCTGTATGTACGGTACCAAGCAAGCCCACCTGGCCAAGGACAAGACAGGGGGCGAAGTGTACCAGTTCTATATCGACATGCGCACCGCCGGCAAGGATTACGAGGAATTCTACAAGCGCATGCAGGCAGAAGGGATCCGCTATGTACGCGGCAAGGTAGCCGAGGTGCTGCCCGACCCCAACGGCAGCGGCAAGCTGCTGGTGCGGGGCGAGGACACGCTCCTGAACCGCTTTGTCGAGGTGCCCGCCGACCTGGTAGTGCTCCTGACGGCCATCAAGCCGTCCGAAGGCTCCCGCGAGGTCGGCAAGCTCTTTGGCGTGTCGGTGGGCAAGGACGGCTTTTACACAGAAGCCCACCCCAAGCTCAAGCCGGTGGACACGACCACGGCGGGCGTCTTTCTCGCCGGCTGTGCCCAGGGTCCCAGGGACATCCCCGACACCGTGGCCCAGGCCAGCGGCGCCGCGGCGCGCGCCCTGATCCTGCTTAACCAGGGCGAGGTCGAGATCGAGCCGACCGTCGCCGAGGTGATCACGGAACGCTGCTCTGGCTGCGGGGAATGCATCCTGGCCTGTCCCTACCACGCCATCGAGCGCGTGGAGGGCAAGGCCCAGGTCAACATCGCCCTGTGCAAGGGCTGTGGCACCTGTGTGGGTGCCTGCCTCGCCAAGGCCATCATCGGTCACCACTTTACCGACGAGGCGCTCATTGCCCAGATCGAGGGCATCTTTGAGCGGCAGCCGATGGCGGTGTGGTAAGGAGTAGGAGAAGACGAGAATGAGTGATAACGGATTCGAGCCCCGCATTGTGGGATTCCTGTGCAACTGGTGCAGCTATGCCGGTGCCGATGCCGCCGGAACCTCGCGCTTGAAATATGCTCCCAACATACGCATCGTCCGCGTCATGTGCTCGGGGCGCATCTCGCCCGAGCTGGTGGTGCGCACCTTCCGCGAGGGTGCCGATGGGGTGATGGTCCTTGGCTGACACATCGGCGACTGCCACTATGTTAGTGGCAATCATCGAACCGCCAAGCGGTTCCCCATTTTCCGCAACCTGTTGAGCTATGCCGGCATCGACCCCAGGCGGCTGCGCCTCGACTGGGTCTCGTCGTCCGAGGCAGGGCGCTTTGCCGACGTGGTCCAGGAGTTCACCGACCAGGTCCGGGCCCTGGGCCCGCTCGAAACGAAAGAGGTGGCCTGAGATGGACCGAGTTACCCTCGTACGCGACGCGGTAAAAAAGCTGCTGGACGGCGGCGAGGTGGCGGGCGTACTGGCACTGCGGGCCGCCTGGCCGGCCTCTGCCCCCCATCTGTATCGGGCCGGCGACGATCTGAGCGACCTGGTGCTCTGGCCCAAATACGCCCTGCCCAAGATCCTCGACCACCTGCTGGGGGCCGGCCCCGATGTCCGGTTGGGCATGGTCGCCCGTGGCTGCGAAGAGCGCGGCTTTATCGAGCTGGCCAAGCACAACCAGGTGGACCTGGGCCGCATCGACATGATCAACCTGGCCTGCACGGCCGAGGAGCGAGACGAGTGCCGCTGTGCCTGGCCCTACCCCAGCCGCATTGACGTCGGCGAAAAGGTCGAGGGCATCGCCGATGCCCTCGTGGCCGAGCACGAGAAGCTTACCCTGGCCGAGCGGACCGAGTTCTGGCAGAAGCAGTTTGCGCGCTGCGTGAAGTGCTACGCCTGCCGCACTGTCTGCCCCCAGTGCTTCTGCGAGCACTGCACGCTGGAAGACAGCCTGTGGGTCGAGACGGGTGTGATGGCGCCCCCCTTCCCTTCCTACCACCTGATCCGGGCCTATCACACCGTGGCCAAGTGCGTGGGCTGCACCGAGTGCGAGCGCGCTTGCCCGGCCGATATACCGCTGACGGTGCTCTATACCCTGCTGCGCCGCGACGCTGAAACGATGTACGGCTACGTGCCGGGGCGCAGCGTGGACGACCAGCCACCGTTGGTGGTCGAGACGCTGTGGTAAGGAGTGTGAACCTGTGGAATACAAGAACGTTCTGACCACCTGTGTCTACTGCGGTACGGGCTGTGGGCTTTACCTGGAGGTGCTGGACGGCAAGGTCGTGGGCAGCCTGCCCGCCAAGGGCCATCCCATCAACGAGGGCAAGCTGTGCATCAAGGGCTGGAATGCCCACGCCTTTGTGCACCATTCGGACCGGCTGACCACGCCCCTCATCCGCGACCAGAAGGGCGGGGAGCTGCGGCCGGCCTCCTGGGACGAGGCGCTGGACCTGGTAGCGTCTCGCCTGAACCAGATCAAGGCCGACCACGGGCCCGATGCCGTTGGGTTCTTCTCCTCGGCCAAGTGCTCGAACGAGGAGAACTATCTGTTCCAGAAGCTGGCGCGGTCGTTGGTGGGGACCAACAACGTCGACCACTGCGCCCGCCTCTGACATGCCCCCACCGTGGCCGGTCTGGTCACAGCGTTTGGCAGCGGGGCAATGACGAACAGCATCCCCGAATTCGAGCACTACACGGACTGTTTTCTGATCACGGGGTCCAACACCACCGAGGCGCATCCCCTCATCGCCACCCGCGTGATGCGGGCGCAGCGGCGCGGGGCCAAAGTGATCGTCGTGGACCCGCGTGATACCCAGATCGCCCGCATGGCCGACCTCCATCTCAGCCAGTTGCCCGGCACCGACGTGGCCTGGCTCAACGGCATGATGCAGGTCATCATCGCGGAAGGCCTGTACGACGAGGAATTCGTGGCGAACCGCACCGAGGGCTTCGAGGAGCTCAAGGCGATGGTCGCTGACTACACGCCCGAGTGTGTGGAGGCCATCAGCGGCATTCCGGCGGCCCTCTTGGTTGAGGCGGCGCGGATGTATGCCCAGGCCGGCGCCGGCGCCATCCTGTACACCATGGGCATCACTCAGCACACCACCGGTGTGGACAATGTCCTCTCCTGCGCCAACCTGGCGATGTTGACGGGCAACGTGGGCAAGCCAGGCACCGGTGTCAACCCCCTGCGCGGCCAGAACAACGTCCAGGGTGCCTGCGACATGGGCGGCCTGCCCAACGTCTACACTGCCTACCAGACCGTGACGGGCGAGGCGATCCAGAAAAAGTTCCAGGATGCCTGGGGCTCCACGTCGCACACGCGCGTCGGCCTGACCGTCACCGGCATGCTCGATGCCGTCCATCATGGCAGCCTGAAGGCGCTGTGGATCATGGGCGAAAACCCCATGGTTTCGGATCCCGATCTGCACCACGTGCAGGCGGCGCTGGAGGAGTGCAGCTTCCTGGTGGTCCAGGACATCTTTCCCACCGAGACGGCGCAGCTGGCGGACGTGGTCCTGCCGGGTGCGACTTTCGCCGAGAAGGATGGGACCTTTACCGGCACGGACCGGCGCATCCAGCGTATCCGCAAGGCCATCGAGCCCCTGGGGGACTCGCGGCCCGACTGGGAGATCATTGCCCAGGTGGCGCAGCGGATGCAGGCGTCGAACGGCGGCGAGACGAGCACGGCGCCATTCGCCGGCTACTCGTATGCCTCACCGGCCGATATCGCCCAGGAGATCTGCGCCCTGACGCCGTCCTACGCCGGCGCATCTTACGAGCGTCTGGAAGAGCTCGGCCAGCTCCAGTGGCCCGTGCCTGCCCTCGACCATCCCGGCACCCCCACGCTGCACAAGGACAAGTTCAGCCGCGGTCTCGGCCACTTTAGCGCCATCACCTACAAAGAGGCGGCCGAGCTCCCCGACGAGGAGTATCCCTTGATCCTGACGACGGGCCGCATGATGTTCCACTACCACACCGGCAGCATGACCCGGCGCTCCGAAAAGCTGGATCGGGAGGTCCCCGAGGGCTATGTCGAGATCAGCCCCGAAGATGCCACGCGCCTGGGCGTGGTCAAGTCGGCGAAGGTGCGCGTCATCAGCCGCCGCGGCGAGATCGAGACGACTGCCTGGATCACGCGCCGCGTGCCACCCGGGATCCTGTTCATCCCGTTCCACTTTGCCGAAGCCGCAGCCAACGTCCTGACCAACCCGGCCGTTGACCCTGTGGCCAAGATCCCGGAATACAAGGTTGCAGCCGTTCGGCTCGAGACCGCCTGACTAGAACACGGGGTAGATTGGCAAGAGCGATGAGCTCCTGCCAATCTACCCCTGCTGAGGAAATGGCCAAGATGACAAACGGGGAAAAGAGCTGGGACCGCATACTGGTTATCGACGACGAGCAGGGCCTGCGCGAAGGTTGTCGCCGCGTCCTTGGCAGGTACCACTTTCAGGTGGATCTGGCGGCCACGGGGCGCGAGGGCCTCGCTCTCTTTCGCCAGAACCATCCCGACCTGGTCCTCCTGGACGTGATGATGCCCGACGTCAGCGGCATCGAGCTGATGCACACCCTGCGCGGCGATGACCCGGACCTCATGTGCATCATCATCACCGGCTATGCCACGGTCGAGCTCGCCGTCGAGGCCATGAAGCTCGGTGCCTATGACTTTATTGCCAAGCCTTTCTCCGACGACAACCTGCTGCTGGCCGTCGAAAAAGGGCTGGAGAAGCGGCGGCTGGAGCAAGAAGCGCGTCGCATGCAGCAGGCCGAGGAAGAGTCACGGCGCCTGAGCCAGGAAAAGCTGATGCTCGAGGAGCTGGACCGGGTCAAAACCGCCTTCATGCGCAAGGTGGCCCACGAGCTGCGGGCGCCCATCGCCGCTATCCAGAGCTTCCTGGTTTCCATCCTGGCAGGCTACGGCTCGCCCCAGGCGCAGCGCGAGATGCAGGAACGGGCCGTGCGCCGCGCCGACGAGCTGCTCGACCTGGTCAACGATCTGCTGAACCTGTCGCGGCTGAAGGACGCCAAGCTGGAGCTCAAGAGACAGGAGGTTTCTCTCAACAAGGTCCTCGACGAGGTTCTCAGCCTGCACGCTGCCGATGCTCAGCAAAAGAGGATCGCCCTCGACGTGCGCTGCGCGGATACCCCGCCCATCCTGGCCGACCCTGTCCACATCAAGCAGCTCTGGACCAACCTCATCAGCAACGCCATCAAATACACGCCCCAGGGTGGCAAGGTGCGGGTGCACTTGAGCGCGGAAGACGGGTCCGTGGTCGGCGACGTCGAGGATACGGGCATCGGCATCGCTCCCGAGGACATGCCCCGTCTCTTCGAGGAGTTCTTTCGCACCGAAAAGGCCAAAGCCTTCGCCCAGTATGGCACCGGGCTCGGCCTGTCCATCGTCCGCCAGATCGTGACCGAATGCGGCGGCGAGATCGCCGTGGAATCAGAGGTCGGCAAAGGCACGCGGTTCACCTTCCGCCTGCCGGCTGCGCCTGCATCCTGACAGCAATCGTTCGTAGTGGACGCGATCAATCGCAGTCGTCTATTCTCAGATGGTCCCGAACCCGACCTCGGGCGTCGGCATCCCCGACAGCTTCAGGGGTAGAGTGATGGTAAAGGTCGTCCCCTTGCCCTCTTCGCTATGGACCTGGATCTGGCCGCGGTGCATTTTGACGATGCCGTAGACGATAGCCAGGCCGAGGCCCGTGCCCTTGCCCACCGGCTTGGTGGTGTAGAACGGGTTGAACAGCTTGGCGCGGTTTTCCTCGGAGATGCCCGTGCCCTGGTCCGTCACCAGGACCCTGACTCCCTGGCCCAGGGGTGCAAGACGAGTAGCGACGGTCAGCGTTCCCCCGCCCTTAGTCTCCATAGCTTCGGCTCCGTTTTCCAGGAGGTTGATGAACACCTGCGTCAGCTGCAGCGGATCCGCCTGGATGGCCGGCACCTCCGGGTCCAGCTCCAGGGCGATGCGCACGTTGTGAAACTTTGGGTTGGGTTCCTGCTCCGAGGCGAGACGGCGGAGAAGGTCGTTCAGGTCCGTCGGCCGGGCAATGATCTGGTTCTGCCGGGCAAAGTCCAGCAGGTTGCGGACGATGGATTTGCAGCGATTCGTCTCGGCGATGACCCGCTGCAGGTCCTCCCGGTGCGGGTCATCCGCGGGGGTCTCTTTGTGGACGACGTTGGAGTAGAGCAGGATCGTGCCCAGGGGATTGTTCAGCTCGTGGGCCACGCCCGCGGCGAGCTGGCCCATGGACGCCAGCTTTTCCTTTTGCAGCAGCTCCTGCTGGGTTTCCTGGAGCGTCTCGGCCATGTTCTCGAAGGCACGCAGCAGCTTTTGCTGCGTCTCTTGCAGGGCTTCGACCATGTGGTTGAAGGTGCGGCCCAGCACGGCCATCTCTCCCTGGCCACGGAACTGGACCCGAGCCGTCATGTCGCCCTGGGCCACCAGCCGGCTGGCCCGCACCATCTCGGCGATGGGCCGCAGGATAATCCGGGAGACCGGTATGGCGATCACGCCGGCCAGGACGATCGAGACGAGGGCAATGAGCGCCACCTGGTTGGAGAAGCTGGTGGATAGCTGTTGCAGGGCCGACTCCCGCGCCCCGACGTAAATGCTGCCCACCACCTCCCCGCTATGGCTGCGCAGCGGCTCGTAGCGGGTGATGTACCACTTGTCGACGACGTAGGCGCGCCCCACGTAGTCTTGCCCCTGCAGCAGGACTTGTTCGTAGACGTCTTCCGAGACGCGCGTACCCACCGCTCGCTCTCCGCTTTCGGTCATGACGTTGGTCGAGACGCGCATGTCGCCGAAAAAGATGGTGACGGTGTCGACCCCGGCAACCTCCTTGATGCGGTCCACGAGGGTAAAGTCGTTGTTCAGCAGGTGAGCCGAGAGCACGGCCCCCACGACCTGGCCGTCGGCCCCGAGCAGCGGCCTGGCGCCCATGAGCGCCAGCCCCGCTGTGCCCTCTCGCGGGTCGAAGGGCTGGGCCATCGCACGCGGCGTGTCGACCAGGGAGATGAGGGCCTGGTCGTCCAGGCCAACCTGCTGCAAAAGCTCGGCCGGCGCGATCTCGGTCGCGGCCTGGGCCTCGCCTGTGGCCAGCACCGAGTCGACGATGGGCAGCCCGGCCAGGCTGCCCGACGTGGCCATGGGCAGCAGCTCGTTCTCGGCCGACACCACCCGGCCGACGACGATGTTGCCGCTGCGATCCAGCACGGCGATGACGTGGGTGCCGCCCAGGGCCAGGACCGTGATCTTGTTGGTGATCTGCTGGTCGATGAGGTTCTGCGCTTCGGGCTTGTCGCGGATGGCGTCAGGCAGGGCCTCGTTCACCCACGGGTCGAGGGCCAGCCGGTAGCTGATGGCTGCCACCTCGTCCAGCTTCAGCTGGTAGAAGGCGTTTGCCAGGTCCATGTCGCGGGCCACGAGGGCGGTCTCGGCCGTTTCCAGGTAGTCAGTGATGACGCGAGACACCGCCAGCGCATTGAGACCCACGGTGAGGGCGGCCACGAGAGAAAAACAGGCAACCAGCACGATCTGCAGGCGCCTGTCCAGAAGCCATGAGAGGAGACGTCTCATCCCGTTGTGACTCCTTTGCCAGTATCAACCTTCCTCGCCCTTGAGGCCCGGGAGGTCAAGGCTGAAAAAACTATATCACGGCGGACCCTGGCTGTCAAGATGGC
>JBFYTF010000254.1:0-2909 GCA_041300865.1 Anaerolineae bacterium | reverse complement strand
GGGCGACAGGACCGGTTCGGCGATGGGCCACTCGACGCCGACGTCCGGGTCGTTCCACACAATGCCGCGGTCGAGCTCCGCGTCAAACTCGGCGGTCACCTTGTAAAGGACATCGGCCTGGTCGCTCAGGACGCAGAAGCCGTGGGCAAAGCCGGGGGGCACGTAGAGCATGGCACCCTCGGCGGCCGACAGCTCGCACGCCAGCCACTGCCCGTAGCGGGGTGATCCGCGCCGGATGTCGACGGCGACGTCCAGGATGTGGCCGCGGAGCACCGAGACCAGCTTGCCCTGGGCGCGCGGGTGCTTCTGATAGTGCAGCCCGCGCAGCACATCGCGCTCCGAGTGGGAGAGGTTGTCCTGGACAAAGGGCAAGTCGATCCCCGCGGCGGCAAAGGCCGAAGCCTTGAAAGTTTCCATAAAGAAGCCGCGATCGTCGCTGAAGCGGACGGCGCGGACGAGGATGACTTCGGGCAGGGCAAGGCGCTCGAACTCGAAGGGCATGGCTGCTATCCTCCCCATGATCGCCGGCTCATAGCCGGGCCAGGATCTCGCGCCCGACGATGAGTCCGGACGCCGAAGCTTGTACCAGGCCGCGGGTGACACCGGCGCCGTCGCCCGCGGCAAAGAGGTTGGTCACTTCGGTCTCCAGGTCGCGGGTGAGCTTGAGCCGCGACGAGTAGAACTTGGCCTCCACGCCATAGAGCAGGGTGTGGCGCGAGGCGACGCCGGGCGCCACCTGGTCGAGAGCGTCGAGCATCTCCAGGATGTTGACGACGTAGCGATAGGGCAGCACGAGGTTCAGGTCACCGGGGGTGGCCTCGCGCAGGGTGGGCCGGGTGATGCACCGCTCCAGGCGCTGCGCGGTGGTGCGCCGCCCCTCGCGGAGGTCGCCCAGGCGCTGGACAATGATCCCGCCGGAGAGCAGGTTGGCCAGGCGGGCGATATACTTGCCGTAGGCGATGGGCTCACGGAAGGGCTCGGTAAAGTTCTTGCTGACCAGCACCGCAAAGTTGGTGTTCTCGGTCTTTTTCCCGGCGTAAGAGTGGCCGTTCACGGTGAGCACGTCGCCGGCCCATTCGGTCACGACTTCGCCGGCAGGACAGACGCAAAAGGTCCGGATGCGATCGTCAAAGGCCGAGGAGAAGTAGATGAACTTGGGCTCGTAGAGCAGATCGGTCAGGGGCCGGAGAATGTGGGCCGGCAGCTCGACCCGCACGCCAATGTCTACGGGGTTGACGCTGAGGCTCAGGTTGAGGTCAGCAGCCAGCTTGCGCAGCCAATCCGCGCCCTCGCGGCCCGGAGCGACGACGACGTGGCGCGCCGTCAGGGTCTCCCCGTTGGCGGTCTCGACGCCCCGCACCCCGTCCTTTTCGGTCAGAATATGCAGCACCTCCGTCCGGGTGCGCACCTCGACACCGCAGTCGAGGAGGGCGACGTACATCGCGCCGAGGATGTCGCCGCTGCGCTCGGTGCCCAGGTGGCGGATGGGATAGTGCTGCAAGCGCAGGCCGGCGAGGGAGGCCCGGGCCGCCACCTGTTCGATCTGATCGAGGTCGCCGCTGTAGGGCGCCCCGTTGGCGCCAAAGCGCACCCAGAGGGCATCAACTTCGTCGACGAGGGCCGCGGCCTCTGCCTCGCCGCGGATCTCGGCCAGGAGGCCGCCCACCTGCGTGGTGAGGGTGAGCTTGCCGTCGCTGAAAGCGCCCGCGCCTCCCCAGCCGGTCATCAGGGCACAGGTGGGACATTGGACACAGTGCCCCTGCTCGCGCGAAGGGCAGCGGCGCTTGTCCAGGGGCGGGCCCTTGTCCAGCATGAGCACCCTTGGTCGCGCCGACTGCGTCAGGGCCAGCGCAGCCATGATGGCGGCCGGTCCCGCGCCGACGATGATGACGTCATAGTCAGGCTGCTTCACTGTCTGATCTCCTCTGCTGCGACGGGTCCGCGCCCGAGGCAATGGTCAGGATAGGCACGAAGCCGGTCAAGTCCAGGTCCACCCTGCCGGGAGGCAGGGCCGAGGCGTGGAGCAGGTCCCGTGCCTCGGCGCGGGTGTAGCCCGCCCGCAGCGACTCGTAATAGCCGCCGTAGCCCAGGTAGCTCCCAAAGGCGAGGCTGACAACGGGAATGCTAGAATAGGCAAAGAGCCGCTGGAAGAGGGTCGGCTCGCGGCAGACATCGGCGAGGTGGTATTGCCCCCCGGGCGCCAGGACGCGCGCAATCTCGTTAAAGACGCGCAGGGGCTCGCGCCAATGGTGCAGGGCAAAAGAGCTGACCACCAGGTCAAAGCTGGCATCGGCAAAGGGCAGGCGGTGCCCGTCGCCCTGGGGCCAGAGGGCCCGGCCGTCGAGGGCAGCGTGCGAGCCACGGCGCGCGGCGTAGGCCACCATGTGGGCCGCCAGGTCGAGGCCCACCACCTGCAGCCCAGGGTGCCGGCGGGCAAGCTCTACGGCCACGTAGCCCGGTCCGGTGCCCACGTCGAGCGCGCGGGGGCACCTGTTTCCCCGGCTGCCGTCGGCGCCTAGCGGCGTCGCTGCCAGGAAACGCCGGTGGACGTTGCGCACGACGGGCAGCCGGGCGACGGCACGGTACAGCCCGGCCATGACCTTGGGGTCGACGGCCGAGGCTTCGGGTACACGCCGGGCAAGGCTGAAGTAGATCATGAAGCTATTGTAGCATGGCTGGGCCAAAGTCTCAAGTTTGCGGAGGAGGGGAATGGCGGGCCAAATGGCAGCAGTTTATGTAATTTCTTCATTTGGGGGCTTGACACCGAACGAATGTTCGTGTATAATGAGGTCGAACAGATGAGCTAGTGGTACACAGAGGAAGGGAGGCCTGGAATGGCAAAAGACCTTTCTGACCGGCAGCAGCGAATGTTAGAGTTCATCCGGACATTCCTCGGCCAGAACCGCTAC
>JBFYTF010000252.1:0-8309 GCA_041300865.1 Anaerolineae bacterium | reverse complement strand
GAGGCTCTTCGGTACAAACACCGCCGGGGCCTGCCAGCTTCAGGAGTCACAAGAAAGCGCGAGGTCCAGCGCAGCGATCTAGCCGGCCAGCTTAACCTGCGCCTTGCTCCTGTCTCCGCGCGGGACTCCCTCTGCGCCTCGGTCCGGGGATCCCGCGCGTTGCACGCTTGAGCGCCCGATGGTTAGCGTGTGAAGAGGTGCTCTCGACCTTGTGGCTGGCCTAATCCCAGGCTGGCGACCTGCTTGCTGCCCGTTGGCTTTTCGGTTATAATGCGTGCGTGTCGTGCCCGGCGGGTGCCGGGCACCTTGACGGATAGGGCACGGAAAGCATGGTCAACGCTCGATCAAAGGCAAAGGCCGCGAGGCCCGGCAGCCGGCTTTGGGCCGCCATCCCCGGCCTGCTGGCAGTCATCATAGCGCTTTCTGCCGGCCTGGTCGCGTGTGGCCAGCCGCAGCCGGTGCGCGTCACGCTGCACGCCGACGGGCTGCGGCAGATCGTGCGGGTCACTGCCCCTTCATCGTATGCCGTGCGTGACTTGCTGGCGGCCACCGGCGTGAGCCTGGGGCCGCTGGATCGGGTGCAGCCAGACCTGTACGTCGAGGTTGCCGAGGGGATGGATGTGGTCGTCACGCGCGTCGAGGAGCAGTTCGAGGTCGAGCGCCGGGTTCTGCCCTTTGCCCACAAAACGGTGCGCAACGAGGGCGTGCCGGAGGGAGAGCGGCGGTTGCTCCAGCCTGGGAGCAACGGCGAGGTGGAGATTACCTATCAGCTCACCAGGGAAGACGGCGTGGAGGTGGCGCGCCAGGAGGTGCGCCGCGACGTAACGGTGCAGCCCGTGGATGAGGTGGTCCTGGTGGGTGTGCAGGGCGAGCTGACGTCCGTCCCCATCTCGGGCACCATCGCCTATCTGTCTGGCGGAAACGCGTGGTTCATGCGCCAGTCGTCTGATCTGCGCCGGAACATCACCGGCTCGGGCGACCTCGATGGCCGTGTTTTTGCCCTCTCACCTGATGGCAGCCGGCTGCTGTTTACCCGGAGCATTGACGGTGACGCAGGCGCCCCCCTGAACTCCCTCTGGCTGGCGCGTACCTCCATGGTGGGCGAAGAGCCGCAGTACTTGGGCGTGGACGGCGTTGCGTGGGCCGAATGGGCTCCCGACGGCAGACAGGCGGCCTATTCTACAGCGGAGGCGAGCGGCGGGGTGCCGGGCTGGAAGGCCAACAATGACCTGTGGATTCTGACCCCGCCCGAAGAGGGTGCGACCGGCGAACCGCGCCTCGAGATGGTGCTCCGGCCTACGGCGGAGATGCCCTATGCCTGGTGGGGGCGCACCTTTGCCTGGGCGCCCGATGGCACGGCTCTCGCGTATGCCCAGACAGACGAGGTAGGTATCGTCGCCGTTGAGGACAAGGTGCGGCTGCCCCTGGCTTCGTTTGTCCCCTATCGTACCCGCAGCCACTGGGCCTGGGTGCCCTCCGTCTCCTGGTCAGCCGATGGCAGTTTCCTGTCCTTCGCGCTGCACGAAGGAGATCTAGAAGGACTGAGCTCCGAGGACAGCCCTATTTTTGGGCTGTGGGCCGTCAGCACCGACGGCAGGGTGCAAGTGCGGCTGAAGGAGGAGGTGGGCATGTGGTCTGGGCCACGCTGGAGCCCGGCGGGCAGCGAGGCCGGGGACGTGTTGGCCTACGGGCAGGCCCAGAGCCCGCGAAACTCGGAGGATAGCCGCTACGAGCTTTATCTCGCCGATCGTGACGGCAGCAACCCGCGCCGGCTCTTTCCGCCCGCAGGCCTGATGGGCCTCATTGCCCCCGCCGTGGCCTGGTCACCGCGCGGGGAGGCCCTTCTTCTCGAGTATGAGGGGAACCTGTACCGTCTAGACATAAGAACGGGCGACCTGGACGAGTTGACCGCCGACGGGCAAAGCACGCAGCCGAGGTGGGCGAAGTGAGGCGACCCCCTGCCCGGGCTCTGCTCGCAGCCCTGGCCTTGCTCCTGGCATTGCTACTCGCCGCTGCCGCGCTTCTTGCCTGGCGGAGCTTGCCGCAGCAGGAGGGCGATCTCCAGGCCGTGCCCCTGGCGGCCGACAAATCGTTGGGGGTGAACGCAGACCTCGCTGAGCTTGGTGCCGGTGCCCTGGACGTGCAGGTGGGCGATATCGAGGCTAGTGGGTTCCGCTGGCTGCGGCACCGTTTCGCCTGGGATGCCATCGAACCGGGGCGCGGCAGCTACGATTGGGAGGCTAGCGACCGCGTGGTGGAGGCGGTGCGACAGCACGGCCTGTCTCTCGTCGCGGTTTTGGATGGCTCGCCGGATTGGGCGCAGGCACCCGAGGATGGGGGCAACCCCCTCGCTCCACCGGTGGAGGCTCGTGACTATGGCGACTGGGTGCAGGCCTTTGCCGACCGTTACGGCGACACCATCGACTATTATCAGATCTGGGACGAGCCCAACATTGCACCCCACTGGGGCAACCGCGAGGTCGACCCCGCGGCGTATGCCCGCTTGCTGCGCGAGGGTGCCGTCCGGGTGCGCGCCGCAGACCCGGGGGCGGTGGTGCTGTCCGCTGCCCTGGCGCCCAATGTGGAGCCGGGTGGCGCCAACATGAGCGATCTGCTCTACCTAGACGGGCTCTACCGGGCGGGCGCCGCGCCCTCGTTCGACGTGGTGGCTGGCCAGACCTACCCGTTCGATCTGCCGCTGGTGACCCCGCCCTCGGCCGGCGAGCTGAGCTGGCGCCGTCTGGAGCTGCTGCGCCAGGTGATGCTCGATCACGGCGACGGTGAGACGGGCTTGTGGGCGGTGTCGTACGGCGTGCCCAATCCCGGTTCGGGCGAGGAGATCGCCGGCGCCGTTGAGCAGGCTCGCCTTGATTGGCCCTGGCTGGGGCCGATGTTCTGGGCCGCCTGGTCGGACAGTGATGTCCGTGGTCGCTATGGCCTGGTCAGCAGCCTCACCCCGGGCATCCAGCCTGGGCGGGCGTTGACAGCCCTCGAAACCCTGGCCGGAGCCCCGTCCCTGGCCTGGCCTGGTGTCTATCCTCCGGACCATGCCAGTGGCCAGTACGAAGGCGATTGGAGGGTTACTCCCCTGGCGGCCGATATTGGTGCGATCGGTGACCGCCTGGCCGTAACCTTTCGCGGCACGCGGTTCGACCTCGGTGTGCAGCGTGGCCCCTACCGCGCCTTTCTGTTTGTCACCGTGGACGGCGAGCCGGCTAACGCCCTGCCACGTGACGAGGAGGGGCGGGCCTATGTTGTCCTCTATGACCCGCTTGCCGGCGGCGAGTCGCTGACTGTGGCGCGTGGTCTGACCGACGGCGAGCACCGCGCCGAGATCGTGGCCGAAGGGGGCTGGGGCCAGTGGGCTGTGACCGGCTGGGGAGTTGCCCGCGAAGCGAGTAGTAGGGCGCCCTGGCTGCCGCCGGCCCTGGGTTTGGCTTCGCTGGCGGCCTTGGCCCTGGGCGCCTGGGCGGCAAAGCCGTGGTGGAGTCCACTGTCCGCATCGCGAGCCTGGCCGGCGCTGGCCGCCAGGTGTGAGGCCTTTGACGAGAGGTGGCTTCTGGCGGCAACGGCTGGCGTGGCTTTCCTGTTCTACGCTGTGCCGGGGCTGCTTCCCAGCCTGGTACTGCTGGTCGTTCTGGGGCTGCTCCTCTTGCTGCGGCCCTGGTTGGGCCTGCCCGTGATCGCCCTTGCGCTGCCGTTCTACCAGCTGGGGAAGCCCTTCCTGGGCAAGGTCTTTTCCATGGTCGAGATCCTGACGTTACTCACCGCCGCGGCCTGGACAGCGAGGCTGCTCCTCGGCTGGGTGCCTAGCTCACGCTTCCGGAATCGTCATCTGCGGCTCTCGGCTCTGGACTGGGGGGTCCTGGCCCTCGCAGCCCTGGGTGCGCTGTCGCTGCTGTGGGCCGAGGAGGGGCGTGTCGCAGCGCGCGAGCTGCGGACGGTCGTGCTCGAATCGGCGCTCTTTTACGCCCTCCTGCGAGCCCTCATCCGCCGCCGGACGGCTGCCTGGGTACTGGTCGATGCCTGGGTTCTGGGTGCGGCCCTCATCGCGGCCATTGGCATCGGCCAATGGCTGCTGGGCCGGGACGTAATCACCGCCGAAGGGGTGTGGCGGGTACGGGGCTTTTACGGCTCCCCCAACAACCTAGCCCTGTACCTGGGGCGCGTTTTGCCCGCGGCGCTGGCTGTGGCCGCTTTCTCTTCCGCCGGAAGGGAGGCCGGGAATGAGCAGTCCCCGCCTCGCGCGCGCCGCTGGCTGTACGCGCTGGCTACTGCCCTGATGGGGCTGGCTCTGTTCCTGACCTACTCGCGGGGCACCTGGCTGGCCGGTGTGCCGGCTTCGCTGCTCTTCCTGGCGGCCCTGCGCGGCCGGCGGACCCTGGCCGTAACTGTCCTGGTGCTGCTCGTAGCCGCCGTGCTATTTTTCGCCTTCGCCGGCAGTCAGCGCCTGACTTCTCTGTTGGAGACGGAGCAGGGCACCACCTTTTTCCGCCTCCAGCTCTGGCGCTCCAGCCTGGCCATGATCCGCGATCATCCTGTCCTGGGGGTTGGGTTGGACAACTTTCTCTACCAGTACCGCAGCCACTACGTCCTGCCCACTGCCTGGGAGGAGTTCGACTTGTCTCACCCCCACAACCTTATCCTGGATTTCTGGCTGCGCTTGGGCCTTGGCGGGCTGGCCCTTCTTGCCTGGCTATTGGTGACCTTTTTCCGGCGCGGCTGGCGGCTCTACAAGGCCCTGCCGGCGGGTGCCGAGTCCTTCTTAGTTGCAGGGCTCATGGCCGGCATGGTCAACTTTGTAGCCCACGGCTTGGTGGACAATGCCTATTTCCTAGTGGACTTGGCCTACGTCTTTATGCTCATGCTCGCCCTTGTCCAACTCGGTTCCCTCACAGATCCCCAATGGCGGGGCAGCGGATCTGCGGTGCTGGAAGCCACAAACCTACGAACCCACGAAGGAGAAGAACAGCCATGCGTATCTTGATCACCGGCGGCGCGGGCTTTGTCGGGTCGCACCTGTGCGACTACCTGTTGGAGCGCGGCCACGAGGTCATTGCCATGGACAACCTCGCCACCGGCTCTACAGACAATATCGCCCACCTGGCGGGCCACGATCGCTTTCGCTTTATCCACCACGACGTGACCAACTACATTTACGTCGACGGCTCCCTGGATGCCGTCATGCATCTGGCATCGCTGCCCAGCCCCGTTGATTATTTGAACTTTCCCATCCAGACGTTGAAGGTGGGGGCGCTGGGCACGCACAAGGCCCTGGGCCTGGCCAAGGCCAAGGGAGCACGTTTCCTGCTAGCCTCGACGTCCGAGGTGTATGGCGATCCCCTGGAGCATCCCCAGTCCGAGGATTACTGGGGCAACGTGAACCCGGTGGGGCCGCGGGGTGTGTATGACGAGTCCAAGCGCTTCGCCGAGGCTTTGTCGATGGCCTACTACCGCTACCACGGGGTCGAGACACGCATTGCCCGGATCTTTAACACCTATGGACCGCGAATGAGACTCGATGACGGCCGGGTCGTGCCCAACTTTCTGCGGCAAGCCGTGCTGGGCGAGCCTTTGACCGTCTATGATGAAGGCACCCGTACCCGCAGCTTTTGCTACGTGTCGGACCTCGTCGAGGGCATGGTCCGCTTGTTGATGTCGGGCGAGGTCCATCCCGTCAACCTGGGCAATCCTCGGGAGATGACCATCCTGGAGTTTGCCGAGAAGGTGCTGCAGGTCACGGGCAGCCGCTCCGAGATTCTGTTCCTCCAACCGAAAGACGAGCGCACCAAAGATGATCCAATGGTGCGGCAACCGTGTATCGACAAAGCGCGCCGGGTGTTGGGCTGGGAGCCTGTGGTGACGTTGGAAGAAGGGTTGGGCAAAACGGTTGATTGGTTCCGCTACCGCCTGGGCCAATAGAAGAGCCGACTGGCAGGCTATAGCAGGCCTGGGGCTAGCCGCTCTGGCGGCCCTGGCGATCGCGCTGCTGCCCCTCACCTGGGCGGCGCTGTTGGTCGTCGGCGCCATCGTAGTCGTCGCGACCGTGGTCCAGCCCATGCTTGGCGTGCTGTTGCTCTTGCCGGCCGTGCCCTTTGGCTCGCTCCGCCAGGTGCGCCTGGGGGTCATGAACGTCGGGCTGGCCGAGCTGCTGCTGGGCCTTGCCCTGGCGGCTTGGCTGCTGCGGCAGGTCGCCCTGCGGCGCGTTCTCCGCGAAACCCCGCGGCGGGTGTTGCCGCCGCCCGCCAGCTGGCGTTGGCTGCCGTTGTCGCTGCCGTTGGCCCTCTTTCTGGGGGCAGCCCTCTTGTCGACCTTAAGCGCGATCTCGGTCGAGCACAGCATCAAGGAGATGATCAAGTGGTTTGAAGTGCTGGCCCTCTACCTCGTCGTCTCTCACGAGGTACGCACCACCCCTGGGTCGCGTTGGGTCCGGCCCCTGGTGGCAGCGCTGCTTCTGTCGGGGGCTCTGGCGGCTCTGCAGGGCATCTACCAGTTTATCTTCCAGGTCGGCCCGGAGCAGTTTATCCTCTTCGGTCGCTTTATGCGGGCCTACGGCAGCTTCGATCAGCCCAACCCCTACGCCGGCTACCTGGGCCTGACCCTGCCTGTGTCCGTAGGCCTGGTTATTGCCTGGTTGCTGCGGGTAGGCGGCCGCGTGCCTGGGCGGTGGCTGGCCCTGGCCCTGGGGTGTGGCGGACTGATGCTGGCCGCGCTGGTCATGTCCTGGTCCCGGGGTGCCTGGCTGGGGCTGGCTGCTGCACTGGTGGCTATGGCGGTTGCCGCTGTGGCGCGCAGTGGCCGAGGGGCGGTGCTGGGCATCACCGCCGTGGCGGTCCTGGCCTATGCCCTGCTGGCTGGCGGCCTGGCGGTCTTGCCATCCTCCGTAGTCGCCCGCTTTGCCGACCTGGCGCCCCAGCTCGGGCTGACAGGTCTTGCCGAGGTGCGCGGCGCCGAAATCACCGACGCCAACTTTGCCGTCCTGGAGCGCATGGCCCACTGGCAGTCGGCCCTCGCCATGTGGACCGAGCATCCCTGGCTGGGCGTCGGCATCGGCAATTACGAACCGGCGTACGCGCGCTATGCCCTGCCGCTGTGGCCTTTGCCCCTCGGGCACGCCCACAACTACTATCTCAACATCGCTTCAGAGGCCGGCCTGCTGGGCCTGCTGGCCTACTTGCTCCTCTGGTCCTTGGCTCTGCTCGGCTCCTGGCGGGCAGGACGCCGCGCTCGTGGCTGGTCCTTTGGGCTTGCCCTCGGCATTTTCGGGGTACTTGTCTACCTGAGCGTGCACAGCTTCTTCGACAACCTGTACGTCCATGCCATGTACCTCCAGGTTGCCATCCTGCTCGCCCTGCTTGGAGGCCGTTTTTGGGAAACATCATAACCACCATCGAGTCCCATCCCCGGCTGAGCCGCTGGTCGGGCTGCCTGTGCCGCGTGCCAATCGTAGGCCGCTTGTGGACCAAGCTCTGCGGCAATCCGAAGGAGCTGGACCGGTTTGTCAAGTTTGCGATCGTGGGCATCATCGGCGCGGTGGTCGACTTCACTGTCCTGAACATCATGAAGGTCGTCTTCGAGAACATCGGCCTGGGGGAGGGCATGGGACCGGGCGTCGACCCACACGCCGTGCAGTTGGTGGCGGCCAATGCCATCTCCTTCAGCATGGCCGTCCTGAGCAACTTTACCTGGAACCGGCTGTGGACCTTTCCCGAGTCGCGCCAGAGACCCCTGGCGCCGCAATTGGGCCAGTTCGCCGCAGTCAACATCTTGGGCCTGGGCATCAACACGGTACTGCTGCTGGTCCTGGATCAGTTTGTCTTTGCACAGTTTTTCGGCCCACGCGTGAGCTACAACCTGGCCAAGGCAGTGGCGATCGGCGCGGTGCTCTTCTGGAACTTTGGCGTGAACCGAGTATGGACCTACCGGGACATCAAGTAGTGGACCAGGCGTGACAGTGCAGAGGGTGGATTGACGATGCGCGTCGGCATTGACTACACGGCGGCTGTTCGCCAGGGAGGGGGCATTGGCCGCTACACGCGCAACCTGGTGCAAGCGCTGGCCGCCCTGGACGGCGAGAACGAATATGTCCTCCTGTCCGCCGGAGGATGGGGCAAGGGGGGCTCCGCGGGCGCCTGGCCGCCCAACTTTCGCACGCGCTCCATCCCCCTTAGCGACCGTTGGCTGAACATTCTGTGGCAGAGGCTGCGGCTGCCGCTACGCGTGCAGCTTGTCAGCGGGCGCCTCGATGTCTACCATTCTCCCGATTTCGTGCTGCCGCCCGTGGGACGCACGCCTACGGTGCTCACCGT
>JBFYTF010000123.1:0-27062 GCA_041300865.1 Anaerolineae bacterium | reverse complement strand
TGGCCGGCGCGCCACAGGCGCTCGATCCAGCCCTGGCGCCCCCCTGCCAGGCACACGAGCCCCTCGCTGTGGGCCGCCAACTCGGGCCACGACAGGCCGCGGGCGGCCAGGGTCTCGCGCTCGGGTTGGGCCTGGAGCAGGGTCGAAAGGCGGCATAGGGAGCGGTAGCCTGCCGGGCCCGTGGCCAGCAGCACAAGCCGGCCGGTCGAAACTGCCAGGCCAACGTGGGCCGCCGGCGGAGCGACGGTGGCGACCATGCCCAGGAGAGGCCGGATGCCGGCTGCGCGGCAGGCGCGGTCGAAGGAAACGGCACCGTAAAGGGCGTTGGTGTCGGTCAGGGCCAACGCCGAAAAGCCTTCGGCAGCCGCGCGGGCGACCAGCTCCTCGGGCGAGGCGGTACCCCCCAGCAGCGTCAGGTGCGAGTGGACGTGCAGGTGAGTGAAGCCGCCCATCAGCCTGCCAGCCTGGCAACGATCTGGCCCAGCTGCCGCAGCACGGGCTCGGCTTCCGGCGACCAGTAGGCAGCGTTGAGCCGGATAAAGTTGCGGTACTGCTCCGTGGCCGAAAAAATGTGGCCCGGTGCCAGCGTAACGCCGATACGCAGTGCCAGGCGGTACAGCTCCAGCGAGTCCACGGCTTCCGGTAATTGCACCCACAGCACGTGTCCCCCGTCGGGCCGGGTCACGCGCACACCCGCGGGGAAGTGGCGCTCGATGGCCCGCGACATCTCGGCCATGCGCTGGGCGTAGGCGCGGCGGATGCGGCGCAAGTGGTGGTCGTACCCGGCGCTGCCCAGGAACTGGGCAATGGTGACCTGGGGCAGCGACGCAGTGGCCACGTTCGTCGTAAACTTGTACCACTCGACATCTGCTTTGAATCGCCCCGGGGCCGTCCAGCCGACGCGAAAGCCGGGCCCCAGGTCCTCGGAATAGGAGGAGCACAGGAGAACCAGCCCCTTGCGATCGTAGCTCTTGGCCACGCCCGGGCGCTCACCAGAGAAATAGAGCTCGCCAAAGCTGTCATTCTCGATAAGAGGGATGTCGCGCCGGGCGAGCATGGCCACCAGCTCCCGCTGGTTGTCGTCGGGGATGCGGCTGCCCAGCGGGTTGTTAAAGTTCGAGATGACCAGGCAGGCGCGCACAGGATTGTGATCGATGGCAAAGCGAAGTGCTTCCAGGCTTATGCCCGTGCGCGGATGCGTCGGGATTTCCAGGGCCCGCAGGCCAAGCGCCTCCAGGATCTGGAGGATGCCAAAGTAAATGGGCGACTCGATAGCCACCGTGTCGCCGGGCCGGCAAGTGGCACGCAGGCAAAGATGCATGGCCTCGTCGCCGCCGGAGGTGATCACGATGTCGCCGGGAGCCAGGCTGCAGCCAGCGTTGACCGCCCGGCGGGCAACGGCTGTGCGGAGCTCCTCACAGCCTGGAGGAAAGGCGTACATCGCATGCTCGGGCCGATCCTCACGCGCGATAGAGGCCAGGATACGGTTGAGCTTGGCAGTAGCCAGCAGGTCTGGATGCGGAATGGCGGTGCCAAACTGGAGCAGGTTGGGCTTGAGCGTGTCGCGCAGGACCATGAGGACGAGCTCTTGCACGCTCACATCGCTGGGGTCGGGCTCCGGCGACGAGATCTCGGGCTCCAGCAAGGACCTCGGCGGGCGCGCACAGACATAGTAGCCGGACTGGGGCCGGGCTTCGATGAGGCCCCGGTCTTCCAGTAGGTAGTAGGCCTGCAGGACCGTGGAGATGCTGACCTCCTGCTGCCTGCTCAACTGGCGTACCGAGGGCAGGCGGTCGCCGGGGTGATAGGTCCCCTGCTGGATCATGGCTGCCAGGCGGGCAGCGAGGTCTTCGTACAGCCAACGGTTCTGGTTCCGGGCTGCGAGCTCCGAATCCATCGGTTTCCTCCAGCGGCGTCAGGACTGTACCGATTATACCCCCAGTAACCGGGAAGGGCAAAGCACAGTTTGCCCCCGGTGAGACCGGTACAGTTTCCGTGATTCGTGACTGTTACGGGTACAACTCCCGATATCTGCATCTGTACTTTTCGACGCCCGCGATGTAAGATGAAGCCAGATCTATAGAACCCTGGAGGTGCTAAATGTCCATCCGGTTCGCACCCGCGAACAAGTCAGAGCATAACCGGGCCGCAACGCCCGTGACCGATGTCAAGCTGCAGCGTAAGGATCTCGTCCGCCTGCGGGGCAGGAAACATGGCCAGGCTGTGACCTGCCTGGAGGGCGCGCTCTGGATCACCCAGGCCGGGGATCCGCGGGATCACGTCCTGGTTGCCGGGGACAGGTTCGCCCTCAACGGGCGGGGAGCCGTCCTTCTCGAGGCCATGCGCGAGGCGCGCGTCCGCGTAACGCGCTGACGCTGCTATCAACGGCGGATATACCCCAATCTATATCCCTCCACTGTATCCAGATACATGGACACGGTTCAGGCGGCGTGCTAGACTGGCATGCACCTAGGACCGTGTGTCTCGGGTGCAAATCAAGCATGGAGGGAACAAATGGCCAAAACAGTCGTGGGGGTTTTTCGCAGCATAAACCACGCCGAAGCCGTGGTTCGCGAGCTACAAAACCGCGGATTCGGCAGGGGAAACATTAGCCTCATCACCAGGGATACCCGCCAAGCAGAGGAGGTCGGACGAGAGACCGGCCTCGAGGATGTCACGGAAGGGATGGCGGCCGGCGCCGGCGTCGGCGCGGTTCTGGGCGGTGCCGCAGGACTGCTGGTCGGCCTTGGTGCTCTGGCCATCCCGGGCGTCGGGCCTATCGTCGCCGCCGGTCCCATTGCCGCCGCCCTGGGCGGTGCCGGCTTGGGTGCGGCCACGGGCGGCATCGCCGGGGCCCTGGTTGACCTGGGGATCCCGGACAAGGACGCCGAGCTGTACCTCGAGGGAGTCCGCCGCGGGGGCACCCTGGTATCGGTGCGGTGCGAAGATCAGCGCGCCATGGAAGCCGCGGACATCATGGAGGGGCACGAGCCTGTCGACATCCGGCGCAGCACAGCGGACTGGGGTGAGCTTGACGCCTGGGGCCAGGTGCAGGAAACCCCGACCAGCGGCCAGTTCGCCTTTGAACGCGTAGAACCGGACTTTCGACAGCACTACGACCGGCTGTTCTCGGGGAGTGGCCGCCCGTACGAGGCCTATCGCCAGGCATACTACTATGGCTACCAACTGCACCACGAGCTGGGCTGCAACGGTGACTGCAACTGGGAAGAGGTCAGGCCCGAAGCGCGGCGAGACTGGGAAAGCCGCTATCCGGAGACGGCATGGCACGAGGTCCAGGACGCGGTGCGGCACGCCTTTGAATACCGGCACTACTAGCCACCAGGCAACGCTCCGGCAGTCTGCCAAGGTTTATCTGGCAGAGTGAGAGGCCTGGGCGCGTTGACAGGGTTGATCGGACCCGCCAATCATTGTTGACAGAGTACCAGCGTGATAAGGTGCCTGGCGCGCTCTGCGCCAGGCACCTTTTTCTGCTTCCGCGGCGGCGTGGGTCGTCGCGCTCTATCGCCTGCCGGCACCCTCCTCAGCCACGATCGGGACGGATGTCGGTGCGGGCCTCGACGCGGGCCAGGAGCGCGCCCAGGACGTCGGCCCCCGGGTCGAGATGGAGCTGCATGGCACTCGTAGGGCAGGCAGCGACACAGCGGCCACAGCCCTTGCACGTGGAGGCCACGCGTGCCCGCCCGTCCTCGAGCGAGATGGCGCCTGCGGGGCAGACCTCAAGACACGCGCCACAGCCCAGACACTCCGGCCCGGCCGCCACGGTTAGGCCGGGCAGGCGCAGGACAGTATCCCAGAAGGCCGGTGGGCCCTCGCGCAGCCCGTGGCGAACCGTGCAGCAGCAGTCACAGCAAAAGCAGACGGCCAGCATGCGATCGTAGGGGATGCCCAGGATCCAGGCGTCGAACGAGGCGTGGACGACCATGGGCACCAGGCCGGCCTCGATAGCACGCTGCACGTGGGTCAGCGCCTCGCGCGCCCCAGCTGAGCGCCCCAGCTCGGGATGGATGCGGGCCGCGGCGTCGCCCAGGAAGAGACAGCCGATGTCGACCGGATGCTGCCGGCAGCCCTCAGCGCGGCGGCAGACGCAGGCGTCGAGGACAAAGCGGGCGCCGGCCGCCTCGACGAGGGGTGCCAGGAGTGGGATGGGCAGGGCCACACTCTCCGTGCCGCCGACCGTTTCTTGCACGGGAATGATGATCGCCTCATTGGCCGCCGGCCCGTAGAACGGGCGCAGCAGGCCGCCAAGAACGGGCAGCCGCGCCGCGCGGTTCATTGCCCGGCCCAGGGGCCAGAGCTTCAGCAGAAGGGCGACGGTGCGCCTGGAGCGGCTCACGGGCGGGACAAGTCGATCAGCAGGCCAGGTCGAGCAGGCGGTCGGCGCGCGCCATGAAGTCGCTCACGTGCCACCGTTGCCCGCTGCGCAGCGGCCACTCGCCCTGTAGGGCATCCCGCCAGCGGGCCGGGATCGCTTCCAAGCCGTAGGTTGCGCCCGCCAGCGCCCCGACGACGGCGCCGGCCGTGTCGGCATCGTTCCCCAGGTTGACGACCTGCACCACGGCCTCCTCGAAAGAGCTCGTTGTCAGCAGCCCCCAGACCGCACTCTCCAGGGTGTGGCGCACCCAGCCGCTATTCTCGAGTTCTTCCCGGTGGCGACGTGGAGCAGCCTCGACCACAGCACGGAGCCGGCCGTCTACGCCCTCGACGGAACGGGACACGGCCTCCGCACAAGCTGAGCCGTGGAGCAGGTGGTAGATGGCGCCGTTGATGACAGCGCTGGCGGTCTGGCAGTCGGGGTGGGGGTGGGTCACGCGGCTCTGCAGGCGGCTGGCAGCCAGCAGGCCGTCCAGATCATCCCAGTAAGCCAGGGCTACAGGCCAGCAGCGCATAACCGACCCGTTGCCGGCAGAACCGGGATGCGCCCGCTGCACAGCGGCCGCGGCCTGCTCCCAGGGCTCGCCGGCCAGGAAGCGCGCCAGGACATCGCGGGTGTGGACTCCGACGTCGGGTGGGTGGGCGCGCAGCCAGAGCCCAAAGCGCTCCGCCAGGTCGTTGGGATCGAGCGGGCAGCGATGGAGAAGGCTGTCGGCGAGGGCAAGGGCCATCTGCGTGTCGTCGGTAAAGCTCCCGGCCGGCAGCCGCCCAGGCTTCATGTCGCGCACCAGATGTTCCGCCGCCTGTCGCGGGCCAAACTCAAGCGGCATGCCCAAGGCATCCCCGAGGGCAGCGCCCACGGCACAGCCTCGCGCGCGATCGCGGAGCTGTCGACTTATGGTCTTGTTCGTTGGCGCCATGCTTCTCCTCGACAGAAGTGGGTGACTGCTTGTTGCCGGAAGGATGATACCATCGATCGCGCGCGGCGACAAGATCGGCGCCGCGTGTTTGACACCGGGCGCCGGGGCGTGCTACAATGGTCAGCGCGGCACACGGGGCCGAACCGATGTTCCGGGAAGGGAGCCCGATGAAGCACGAAGCCAGAAACATCATAACCGCCCACGCGAAGTCGATCATAGGTGACGAGATCTTGTCCGGCGCGAATCTCGCCGGGACAGTGCCCACGGAGATGGCCACCGTCATCACCACCGGCCCAGTCGAGGGCCTGGCCCTGGCCGTAGGAGACGAGGTGCAGATCGTCATCAAGGCCATTCACGTCCTGCCCGCCAAGGAATAGAGTGTAGCTATGGCTCCAAGTCTGACCATCCCCGGCCGGGGCGAGTGCCGCCTGGACTACTTGCTGCTGGACCTGAACGGTACCCTCACGTGTGACGGCGAAATCCTGCCGGGTGTCGCCGGCCGCCTGGCCCTGCTCGCGGAGCAGCTGGCCATCCGCCTTGTCACGGCCGACACCCTGGGCCGCGCCGAAAACCTTGCCCGCGCGCTGGGCCTGGAGCTGCTGCGCATCGACCCAGGCGACGAGGGCCGCCAGAAGGCGGCAGCCGTGGAGGCGTTGGGAGCCGGGCGGGTGGCAGCCATCGGCAACGGCGCGAACGACGCCGCCATGCTGCACGCGGCCGCGTTCGGCATCGCCGTGCTCGGGCCAGAAGGCCTGGCCCCCGCCGCGCTGCTGGCCGCGGACGTTGTCGTATCGCGGATCGAGGACGCGCTTGACCTGCTGTTGATTCCGCAGCGGTTGGTCGCCACGTTGCGAGAGTGACCACCGGCGGCGCAGGACCACTTGCCTGCCCGCGAAAGAAAGGGAGGAGCGATGGGTCTGGAAGCGAACATGGTCGCCGGGCTCGAGCAAATTGGGGTGACCTTTGTCGCGCCCTAGCCCTCCGAGCCGTCGTTGCCCGGCAGCAGGTGGGCCAGGGTGTCGGCCCACTGGTGCACGGCTTCCCACACCCGCCGCGCAAAGTCGGCCAGCTGATCCCCCGGGTCGTCGTCCCATTCCCGCTCGGGATCGTCCCAGTGCCGCGGCAGGTCAATCCCCTGCCAGGCGGCAAGCTCGACCCCTGTCAGCAAGATCTGGCCGTCGGGCGCCCAGTGCAGACGGGCCACCGGCTCGCCACGCCAGGCCAGGACCGGCGGATCATCGTCGTCCTGCTCGTCGCCGTCGTACAGAAGGGGCTCCAACCGCGACATCACGTCGTCCACCCAGCGGTGCCAGGCATCCAGCTCGGGCAGGGACAGCGGAGACCCCGCCGGCAGGGTGGCCCACAGGTTGACGTCCACCCGCAGCCACGGCTGCTCCGTCTCGTCGGAGCGGCTATCTTCGCCCAGGAGCTGCTCCAACAGGTCCTCCTCTACCGTGGCTGTGCGGGCGGATTGCAGCGCGTCCCACACCCACGACAGGCCCAGGCTGACGTAGAAAGGCCGGGGCTGCTCGTTGCTGGACAGGGAGGCAGTGACGTGGTAGCTGCGGCTCATATGGCGCAGCTCAACGGTCTCGTTCGGCGGAAAAACAAAGGGCAGTATGCCCGACTTGTTCAGCGCATCGTGCCAGGCGGCGCGAAAAAGCTCATAATCCATTCGCTTCCCCCTCTGGTGAAAGACTGCGGTGGTCGTGCAGCAGGGCGACGACCTGGTCGACGGGCAGCGCATGGCGCATGTGCCCATCGCGGCCGGTGACTGTTTCGGCGGCAAAGAGCGAGTTCAACACCGCCTCCTCGACGCTCTCGGCGACGGCGGCAAAGAGCCAATCCATGGCCCGCCCCTCGTCGACAAGGAGGGTGAAGGGCGCGGTCAGGGACGGCGGGTCGTGGGGCAACCGGTGGGCGGTGCTGAAGGCGATGACGAAATCGCCGCTGCCATGGCCATGGACGCTGCCACAGCGGGCCAGGCCGGCAGCGGCGCGGACGGACAGCCTTCCGAGCTGGCGGCAGGTCAGAGGCGCATCGGTGGCGAGGACGATCATGACCGAGCCACCCGCGAGCCCCGCCGCCGCAGACTCCGCGTGGCTACCGGTGACGGGTCCCGGCGGGGGCTGCAGGTGGCGGCCGACGGGAAAACCGCAGATCCTCAGGTCCCGCGCCCGGCCAAAGTTGGACTGCACCAGAGCTCCGACCAGGTAGTCCCCGGCGGCCTCGGGCGCCTGGCGGCTGGCGGTGCCGATGCCGCCCTTCCAGCCAAAGCAGGTCGTGCCCGTGCCGGCGCCCACGGCACCTTCGGTTACCGGCCCCGGCGCGGCCCGTTCGATGGCCGCCCAGACGTGCTCGGCGCGCACGTGGCGGCCCTGGAGGTCGTTGAGGTAGCCGTCGTGCGTCTCGCCGACGAGGACGTTCGCGGTGCTGGTTTGAATGCCGATGCCCGGGTTGTGCCGCACGGCGTGCTGCACCAGGGCGTCGACCACCAGGCCGACGTTGAGGGTGTTGGTCAGCGCCACGGGCGCCTCCAGGACGCCCAGCTCGCGCACCTGCTCAAAGCCGTGGACCTTGCCAAAGCCGTTGATGGTGTGCACGGCGGCCCGCACCTTGTGGCGAAAGGGATCGTCGTCGTGGGGCAGGATGACCGTCACGCCGGTACGGACCGGCCCCTCGCCCGGGCGGAGCGGGCCCTCCCCGCGGATGAGGGTTGTGTGCCCGACGCGCACGCCCTGCACGTCGGTGATGGCGTTGAGTGGGCCGGTGGGCAACTCGCCCACCGGCAGCCCGGCGTCGCGGAGCCGGAGCCTGGTCATGGGACCCCCCTTCCGATCGCAAACGCCCCTGCACCGCGCCGGTGCAGGCCACGATAATTGCGACCATTATAGCGCAATTCTCGCCAGGAGGCAACAACGTGTCAGGCGTGCCCACACAATCCGGCCGCTGCACGTGTCCCACAGGGAGATGGGGCGCGACCCGCCGGGTAGTGAGCCGCGGACAGTCCAGGTGGATTGTTCCACCTTTTCGCTTACCAGGGCACGGGTCGGTTGGGCGATTGCTCGCGGCACGCCTTCCAGCAAAACCCCGGCTCGCGGTGCCCGCGCCGGCACCAGCAGCGGGCCTCGGCCCCCGGCTCAAAGATGGGCCAGAATGGCCGGGGCAGGGCATGGTAGTCGCCCTCCGCCAGGGCCGGGGCTTCGGCCGCGGTGTCGACGAACAGCAGACGGGCGCCGGGGGACAGCCGCGCCCGCTCCAGGAGCGCAGCCATGGCCTTGCCGGTGTAGGTTGTCTCCAGGGGCAAATCCTCCAGGCGGGAGAGGAGCTCGACGGCGGCCTGCGCTTCCGCTGTGGGAAAGGCATACGGCCGGCCGCCGGTGCCGTCCCGCAGGTCTATGTCGCCGGGCGCGAACTGGACGTCGGGCACGGCAGGATCGAGGCGCCGCAAGTAGCGGGCTGCGCGGTTGGCCAGGCGCGCCACCTTGGCCGGGTTGGCCACGTCCTCCTCGATGACCCGCACGCCGGTCACGTGGCTCCCCAGGCCGGCCAGGCGCGCGCCCAGGAGCAGCCCGGCAAAGGTGCCGCACGAACCGGCAGCCACCCAGATCTCGTCGGGCTCGCGCAGGGCCAGCGCCCGGCACTGGTCGCGGATCTCGAAGGCGGCGTTGACGTAGCCCAACGTCCCCAGCACGCCCGAAGCGCCGGGGTAGACGAAATAGGGCGGCCGCCGCGTGCGGACCAGCCAACGCACGTACTGCCACAGAAACGAGACGACCAGCCCGGTATAGTCGCCGCAGAAGTGGGCGTCGACGCCCAGTGAGGCGCTGAGCCGCAGGTTGTGGCACACCTCGTCGGACAGGGGCTGGCAATAGTACGAGCAGACGGGCTGCACCCCGAGCTGACGGGCAACGACGGCCGTAGCCAGGGTGTGGTGCGAGCCCAGGCCGCCACCGGTGAGCACCGCCCGCGCTCCCTTGCGCTTGACATCGCCAAAGACAAACTCGAACTTGCGCAGCTTGTTGCCGCCGTAGACTGGGTGGGTCAGCCCGTCGCGCTTGGCCCAGATCTCGGCGCCCGCCACCGCCGACAGGGCTGCCAGGGGCTGCAGGGGGGTCGGCAGGTCCGCCAGGGCCAGGAAGGGCACGCGCCGGCGCAAGGTGGGAAAGGCGGCCAGGAGAGGACGGTCGACGTCAGCCATCCATGCCTCCGCCGCTATCGCCGGCTGGGTCCCACCCGAGAGCGCCGGGGAGGGCGCGGGCCAGGCTGCGGAAGACCGGGTAGGGCCAGCCGGAGGTCACATCTCCCGGCTGGTTGCCGCCCCAGGTGATGCCGCCCGTGCAAAAGTAAGACACATTGGCCTGACCGGTAAGGAGCGGCACCGCGGTCGAGTTGCGACAGACCGACATGTCGGCGAGTGTCGCCGCGATGAGGGCATCGTAACCCGCGGTGACGGCCGGGAAGCGAAAGAGCCACCGGGTGAAGCCCTGCCATCCGGGGCGGCGGGCGAGGGCGGCCATGACGCGGTTCACGGCCGTCACGCGCCACGGACGGCGCGGCTGCTGCCCCCCCTCGAAGAGAAACGCGGCCGAGCGGTCCAGGCGCCGGCCGTGCCCGGCCCACAACGCCCCCGGCCCGGCGCGGGCGATCATCTGCGCCAACAGCTCCGGCCGGGCGCGGAAGAGGACCAGGTCGGGCTCGGCACCCTGCGGGCAGGCCTCGAACCAGCCCAGGGGAGCCAAGAGCAGGCCCTGACGGGCAAAGGGCAGACGAGGGCCCAGGCGCTTCTCGAACCGCGTTCGCGGCGCCTGGAGGCCGAGGATCACCGGCGACCAACCGCAGACCTGGATCGAGCCGGGCAACACCAGAAGGGCCTCGCCCTCGCCGGCGCGGCGCACAGCGTCGCAGTAAGAGACACCGTGGTAGACCGCCACCGGCTCTTCGGTGGCAATCCCCCGCGCGCTCACCCCGACAGGCGGCACCTGGACAACTGCTTCTTCTGGCATGCTCACCCTCGCCCCACTCCTGGGCGCATCACCCACTCCTAAATCGCCTCCCCGCCCGGCTCCTCTGGCAGATCCGGCAGCCAGAAGCGGCGCCCGTCCAGGAGGGCCGGAAACTGGCCGCGCACCGCGCCGAGGATGAACTGGCGGGCCAGGGCGCCCTTGCGGCCGGCGGTCAGTGGACGGCCCAGGGCCAGGTCCAGCAGCTCCAGCAGGTGGTAGACCGGCCGGCGGTTGGGGTCTACAAAGCGGGCGACGGCGGTCATCTCCAGGCAGCCCGAGCAGTAGACGCACGTGGCAGAAGCGGCGGCGCCCGCTGCTGGGGCAGACGGCGCCAGGCTGCGGCGAAGGTCGCGAGAGGTGGCGCGTGCCGAGAGCAGCAGGGCGGCAGGATGGTAAGCAGCCTCGTGGCTGAACCCGGCACCGATGCCACAACAGAGCTGTGCCCCGCGGTTGTGGGGCGCCTCGGCGACCTGGACGCCGGCGGCAGCCAGCAGCTGCCGCGGCAGCTCGGCGAAGCCGGGCTCCACGACGCGGGCGTGGCAAGAGTCCTGCACTGCCACAGTTATGTCTAGTGGCTGCACAGGGCCGAGATCACCGGCCAGCAGGCGGTCCAGCAAGATCTCCAGGTAGGGCACGAACTCGATGCCGGCGAAATCGGCGCCGAACTGGGGCAGGACGTGGCGCAGCATGTGCAGCCCGGCGGTGCAGACGACATAGACCTTTGCCGCGCCCAGGCGGCGAAACCAGGCCGTCAGCCGCCGGGCAACGCCCTCGAGCGCCTCGTAGAGGCCCATGCGAAACAGCATCTCGCCGCAGCAGTAGTCGAGGCCGCCACGGATCTCCAGGCCGTCGAACAACGGCGAGGAGGTCAGAAAGGGCGTGGTGATGAGATTGCAGCCGGGATAGAGAAACTCCCGGGCCGGCACCTCCTGGCGCCAGCGGTGCACCACTTCCTTTTCCGTGGCCGGCAGCCGGGCCAGGATGCCGGTGCGAAAGTTCGGCCGGCTGTGGGGCAAGAAGTATCGCGCGCGGGCGGGCAGGCCCTCGCGCAGGTAAGCCGCGTGCCACGTGTCCAGGATCAGGTTGGCGGGCCGGCAGTCCTCGGGGCAGGTGAGGTTGCAGGCCAGGCAGGAGGTGCAGCGGCGGAGCACGGGCGACTCCTCCCCGGCGAGGAGATGGGCCATCTCCTGCACCGCCCGCTCGCGGGGTAGGTGCATCACCGGGCAGCAGTGCAGGCATTCGCCGCACCGCGTGCACGCCTCGCGGTCAAATGGCCGCCGCTCGTAGTGGCGGAAGGTCAGCTCTGACATCTCGTCTCCCCTCTGTCGTTGCCCCGCCGCGGTCCCCTTTCCGGCACCACGATTTGCCGGGACAGGGACAGCACCTGGCGAAAGCCGGGCGGGTGCAACACGAACAGCAGCACCAGGTAGCAAACTCCTCCGGCCGCGATCAGGGCCAGCAGGTGCAGCCCATCGGCCATGGCCGGGCTGAGGGCCGCCGGCAGCCGGCGGCTCACACTGCCCGCGGCGTACAGCCCATAGACGACCAGACCCATGCCTGCCCCGGCCAGCGAGCTGGGCAGGAGCGCTCGCACGGCGCCGGACAGCGTCAGGGCGGCCAGGCGCAGCGTCACGACCAGGTAGACCAGGCCGGCGACGAACCGCACCACCGTCAGGCACCAGGCAATGCCGGCGATGTCTCCCAGGACGCGCAGCCCGAACCACAGCCCGGCCAGGTAGAAGGGCATCTGGGCCAGGTCCACGCGCAAGCGGAGGTCCGGGCGGCCCAGGGCCGACACCGCGGCGTCGCCGATGGGCAGCAGGCTGTGCACCAGGCGGAAAACCAGGTAGGCGCGCAGCACGGGCACGGCCGGCAGCCAGTCTGGCCCGAAGAGCAAACGTATGCCCAGGTCGGCGAGGACCAGGGCGCCGATCTGCAGCGGCGTCGTAAACGTCGCCGCCAGGCGCAGCAGGTCGAGGTAGATGCGCCCCAGCTCGGCGAGACGGGCTCGGACGGCGGCCATGGCCGGCAGGGCGACTCGGCCCACCGGCAGGCCCAGAGTGGCCACGGCAAAAGCCGACTGCTTCTCGCCCAGCGTGTACCAGCCCACGGCAGCCTGGCCCAGGGTGCTGACCACAGCCTGGTCAAGGTAGTCGCGCAGGTACGCGACCGCGTTGCTGCCCACCAGGCCGCGGGCAAAGCGCGCGACGCGGCGCAGGGCATTCGCCTCCGGCCGGCCCACCGGCCGGAAGCCCGTCGCCCACCAGGTCGTGGCCGCCCACAGCATCCCGGCGGCCAGCGGCGGCAGGATCAGGCTCCAGGCGCCGTAACCCTGTGCCGCAAGGAGGATCCAGCCGGCCAGGAGCACCAGGTCGGCCGCCAGCGCCAACCCTTCGTGCACGGCAAAGCGGAACTCCTTGAGGAGGAGCGCGGCCGGCACCACGGCCAGGGCGCGGAAGAAAAAGGCAAAGGCCAGGGCGCGCAGCAGGCCGGCCAGCTCGGGTGCCCGGTAAGCGAGCGCCAGCAGGTTGGCCAGGAGCAGCACCAAGAGGGCGGCCAGGCTGCTAAAGGCCAGCAGCAGCCAGAAGGCGGCGGTGCCGAGCCTGGCCTCGTCCTCGCGGTGGTAGATGAGCGCATCGCGTATGGGTGCCTCGACGAGCAGAACAAGACCGTTGTAGACCAGGAGCGCAATCGTTGCCAGCCCCAGGTCTTCGGGCGACAGGAAGCGGGTGTAGGCCAGGACACCGACCGTCCCGCTCAGCCCGGCCACCGCCTGCCTCACGCCGGCCCAGCGCAGCCCGCTGTGGACGACAGGATCCAGGCTCACCTCAGGTATGCCGCATCGAGATGGCGCCGTCAGGACAAACATCGGCGCACAGCCCGCAGCCGTAACAGGGGCCGACCATCTCCAGCCGGCCGCCGCTGATGGCCCGGGCACCGAAAGGGCAGGCGGCCACGCAGTCGCCCCGGCCGGTGCATAGGGACCGGTCGGTCACGGCCTGGTAGTGCCCGGGCAGCAGGGGATAGAAACGCTGGCCCAGATCTCGGTTCAGGATGTACGGCAGGCAGCCACAGGTGCAGCAGTTGCAGATGACGTACTCGTTCTCCTCGTTGACGGGGCAGTGGACAAAGACCATCTGCCACATGCCCAGCCGGCGGCACCGGGCGACGATGGCCTTGGCCTCCTCCTTGTCGATAGGGCGGTAGTCACGGGGGAAGGCCCGAGTCCAGGCGGCTACCCCCGTACGGATGACGATGTCGGTCGCGAGGGGGTGATCACAGCCGCCGTGGCTGGCCCGGCAGCGGCAGGGGCCGACGGCCAGCGGGCCTTCCAGCTCATCGAGGAGCTGCAACACCTGGCCCTCGGGCAGGGCCCGTGCCGTGTCGCCCAACCGGCCAAATGGCGCGGCGACACCCCAGGCCAGGGCCGCCCGCAGCGGGCGGATGGCACCCAGCCGTCGCCACCGGCCGCGGAGCAGGTAGTAGCTCCAACGCAGGGCCGGCATCTCCAGGTAACGGGCAAAGAGGTAGAGGCTGGCGCGGCGCAGGCGGCTGTGCTCGCCGGTGATGACGTGGACCAGGGACACCGCGGCCTACTCCACGGCCAGCCTGGGCTCGGGCAGGCCGTCGGGGGCCTCCACGGCCCGGCGGGCGATGTGGTCGCGCAGGCGAGCCATGTCGGCCGGACCAAAGCGCAGGATAGCGAGGGCGGCCACCAGCGCCACAGACAGCAGGACGGTGACCGCGCCCTGGAAGCCGGCCCGCAGGTTGCCTTCGGCCAGGCCCTGGGCCCTGCCCACCGAGTAGCTCACGGCGCCAATGGCCAGGGAGGTCAGGGCCGAGGCGCCGCTCAGCATCATGGCATCGGCGGCCACAGCCGAAGAGCGGGTTTCAGGCGGCACGACATCAAAGAGGATGACGTTGATGCAGGGCATAACCAGGTAGCCAAACGCGCCCAGGAAGAAGCCGGCCACGAGCACTGCCGTCAGGTCGCGCGCGGCAAACACAATCACGCTCATGGCCAGGGCGCCAGCCATGGAAACGAGCGCGACCCAGATGGCCGAGCGCGCGGTCCGGCGCCGCAGGATGTCGATGAGCCGCCCGCCCAGAATTGTGCCCACCACAAAGCCGAGGATGGCGGGCAGCAGGGCCAGGGCGGCGGCGTCGCCGTTGGGGGCAATGTCGTAGCGCAACAGATAGGCAGGCGCCCAGAAGGAAAAGGCCCACCAGGTTGCGCCCTGGCAGGCGTCCAGGACGTAGACCAGGAGGGCGGTGCGGATGGACAGCGTGCGGCCCAGAGCGGCCCAACTGAAGCGCCCGGCGTAGACACCGGCCTCCAGGACCTCCTCCTCACCACCGCCCCGTTGTGGCTCCCGCATGAAGCCCAGGACCAACAGACCCAGGATCAGTCCCGGCACGCCAAAGTAGATGAAGGGCAGCCGCCACTGGTCGGTGCCAAGGAGGGCGGCAATGACCAGGGCGACGACCGTGCCCAGGGCAAACGTCGCGCCCAGGAGGCCCATGACCATGCCCCGCGAGCGGCGGGGCACCATATCGCCCAGCATGGGATAGGCGGCCACACTAAACGCCGCCAGGAAGAAGTGCATGCTTGCCCGCGCGGTGAGGAGCTGTCCAAAGCTGCGGGCCCGGCCAGTGCTCCAGGTGATGGCCGACCAGCACAGCACGCCCAGGGCCACCACCCGGCGTCGCTGCCAGCGCTCGGCCAGCAGCCCAAAAAAGAGGGTGCCGGCCACCAGGGCGAGGTCGGCAGCAGCGCGGACGGTGCCGAACTGGAGATCGTTGAGCCCCAGGTCCAGGCTGACCGAATCGTACAGGGGAGCGAGCAGCTCCCGGTCGGCCACCTTCAGCGTGCTGATGGTCAGCAGCAGCCCGACCTCAAAGACCAGCAGAGCACGCCCGGCCTTCCTCGTCTTGACCAGCATCCACCCCTCCGTGGAAACGGCGAACGTGAAGGGCATTATACCATCGTCGCGGGAAAGGCGCAAAGCGCGCTTGCAGACCCAGCGGGCCGCGGTGGGAGACAGGTGCGCTGAATCAAGAACGCAGCAGAAGGTGTGCGGTCACACAGCCTGACCGGGTTCAGGCTGTCTCCACCATCGCCGTTGGTGTCAACGCGTGGCACCCTGGATCAGACCGGCAGCCACACGCTTACAGGGGTACCGGCGTCGGACTGGTCGCTCATTTGCACTTTTTCACAACCGGTGCTACAATGCGCGTACTGACATGATTTCGACCTGCAATGGCAGGCCTCCTTGTTGGAATCCAGCAGCCGGTAATCCTCAGAGCGGAGACAGGATGAGCGCAGCCAATCGGGACCACCGGTTCAGCCGTACTGCATAGAAAACGCAATGATGCACAACCAGACCGCAGCGAGAACTCGAACAGCGCAGACGATCAGCTACTTTGGCGCGTTCCTGGTGTTTGGCATGGGGGTGGCGGCGCTTGGACCGGCGCTGCCAAGCCTGGCCGAACAGTCTGGCAGCACGCCGAGCCGGATTAGCCTCGTCATTGCGACCGCCGCCGCCGGCTATCTCCTCGGCTCGCTGGCGGCCGGGAGGCTGTTCGACAGGCTGCCCGGGAACTGGGTTCTGGCGGCTGTGTTGGCCATGATGGCCGGCATGGCGGCGCTCGTCCCCGTCGCAGCCAGCCTGTGGCTCCTCACCCTCCTCTTTTTCCTTTTTGGCGTGGCCCAGGGCATTGTCGAAGTTGGGTGCAACACGCTGCTCCTGTGGGTTCACACGGACCATGCCGGCCCGTTCATGAATGCCCTCCACTTCTTTTTCGGAGTCGGGGCTCTCCTGGCGCCGCTCGGCGTGGCCCTTGCGATCTCGGCTACAGGAGGCCTGGCCTGGTTCTTCTGGCTCTTTGCCCTGCTGGTGTTGCCCGTCGCAGCCTGGCTGCTGGTGCTGCCCAGCCCGCCCCGGTCCGCAGCTCAGACTGCGCGCAGGCGTCTGCCGGGGGCCGCGCTGCTCGTCGCGTTGGTGTCAGTATTCTTCTTCCTGTATGCCGGCGTGGAGCACAGCTTCGCCGATTGGATCCCCAGCTATGCCCTGGCGATGGACATGGCCGGCCAAGCAGGCGCGGCGATCTTGGCTTCGGCGTTCTGGGCTTCGCTGACCGTGGGCCGGCTCCTCGCCGTCCCGGCCAGCGCCCGCCTCAAACCGCAGCCTCTCGTGGCCGCCTCGCTCGTCGGCGCCCTCATCTCTGTCGCGGTCGTTCTGTTGTGGCCGGGCCGGGTCGAGCTTGTGTGGCTGGCCACGCTCGGGCTGGGCCTCTCGTTGGCGGCCATCGTGCCGACGACGCTGGCCCTGGTCGGGCGCCGCATCGGCACGACGAGCCAGGCGACGGCCTGGTTCTTTGTCGGGCTCGGCGCGGGAAAGATGACGATCCCGTGGACCATCGGCCAGTTCTTTGAGAGTGCAGGCCCGCAAAGCCTTTTCGTGGTGACAGCCCTGCTGCTGGTGTTGGCGCTGGGCCTGTTCACAGCCCTGGGTGCGGTCAAGACGCCCACGAGCGAGCCGGCTCCGGGCCCCTGGCAGCAGGCCTGACGCCCGATTCTGATCCGTTTCGAGTCACATTCGTCCATCGCCTTAGCCGGCGCCAAGACGGCGGCGCTTCACCTGGGGCAGCAGGCCGCCTACCCATGACGATTCAGCGTGGCCCTACAGGTCACCCCCGCAGTTCTCACTACGGGATCTCGCAGGCTTCCAAGTGTGCGGCAGGATGCCGCAAGAAAGGAGTGTGCCAGAGAACGAGTTCGGGTATTGGCCGAACCAACTCGGTTTGCGGCGTACCGGCACGGACCCGAGAAGAACCTACGGCCGCGGCGCGATCCACCCGGCATAGGGCTTCCGTCCCGTGCAAAATCAAGGAAAGGAGAAAGACCATGTCTCACAAAGCTGGACCAAGATCAAACCTTGTCGCGATCGCCATCCTTTTTTCCCTGTGCGCAGTTCTAGCCTGGGGTACCCAAACATCGATGGCCGGGAATCATCAGCCTCCTCCATCTGCCACCGCGGCGTCAGGCGGGCACGCGACACATCCGTTCCACACAGCCACCGCTCCTCGCAGTGAAAAAAGCACCTTGCGCTCCCCGGCGCCTGCCGGCGGGCAAGGGGCGCTTCTATCCAGCCTTCGCACAGCAGAGCCTCTGGGGGGCGAGAGCCTCCTGGCTCCGGGGCAGAGCGATTTGCTCCTGGCCGCCCCGGCCGGCCCACCACAGGCCATCGCGCAGCTCGGTCCCGGCTTCACCGTCGACCTGGCATATGACACGGTCTGGGGGCTGGTCACACCCGGTGACCAGGTTACGGTCATCCGCACCGTGGGCGGCGACGCCTACGGGGCATCCGAGGCGGATGGCGCCGGCTTTTTCTGGACTCCCCTATGGCAAGCAGACGGCCGGCCGGCGAACGTTGCCGGCGGCGACGAGATCGAGGTATATATCAACGGCGGGCTGGTGGACACACTGGCTCCCCTCCCTGTCTCGGGCAGCGTGGATGTGTTGGCCGACGAGGTGGAAGGCACCATCAGCGGTGACGCGGGAGGCACCGAGGTCACCCTCAGCGTCGGCCTGGCAGGCCAGCAGCCCGGGAGCGGGGCGCCACAGCAGACGGTGACCACCGATGGCAGTGGCGGCTTTGCTGCGACGTTCCCTGCGGTGAACCTCGGCCCCGAAACCCTGGTCGTCGTCGAGTATCCTCGCGATGGCTACACGGTGCGGACCTACCTCTATCCCGGTGATCCGGTATTCCTGGTCCAGAATCTCCACCGCATCCAGGGATACGCGGAACCCGGGCAGCAGGTAACCGTCACTGTTTACGAAGGCGCCGGGCCCACGGTGCGCTGGTCGGCCGAAGCCGGCGCCGGAGGGCCGCACGGATGGTACGACGTCTGGGCGACAGGCAGTGTCCAGGGGGGCGACCTTGTGGAGGTCGACCTGGGCGGCGGGCAGATCCTGAACACCACCCTCGCCGACCTGAGCGTCACCGGCGTCAACCCGGCGGCTGATGAGGTCGAGGGCACAGCCCCACCCGCCGCGCTGGTCGTGCTCAGCATGTGGCAAGCGGCAGGCTATGCCCAATCCACGGCAAGCGCCGATCCCTCCGGCGATTTTGCCGCAGCCTTTGCCGCCGATCTGCGGCCGCGGGACGAGTTCCGGGTCAGCGTCAGTGACGCCGAAGGCGATGAGTCGCAGCTGCTGGCCGGCGCGCCCTACATCGACGGACTCATCGATGCCCGAAGTGGCATGGGTTGCGTCTCTTGGCGGGTCGACGGTCCAGGTCTGGCGGTCGAGCTAACCCTTGAGACCGCGACAGGTACTTACACCCGGACGGGCCTGACCTCCAACGCGGGCAACGGAGTAGCTCCCTACTGTAACGTGATCCGCGATCCTGACGGCACACCCCTCAACTTCTCGCCTGGCGACACTGTCACGGTTCAGTCCCCCACCTGGGAGGGCAGCCTGGTGATCGCCGGCATCTCCTGGGAAGTGGACACGGCCACCGATCAGGTGAGCGGCAATGCACCCCCGGGCGAGATCGAGGTCGCGGCACGCCAGTGGCACTTCGATCACTATCAATACCCCATCCACAGCTCGCAAGCACAGTCGACGGTTGCTTCGCCGGCCTATGCCGTCACCTTCTCCGGCTTTGACGTGCGCGACGGTGGGATCATCGAGGTGGGCCACTATAATCCCACCACCGACTTTGTCACGCACCCCAACGGCTTCTCCGGCCTGGCCACCCACTACTTCCAGGCCACGATACATGGCAGGGTTGAGGGCACGCCCCCCACAGCCGGCGAAGAGGTCACTGCACACCTGTACGAGGCCAACGGGACCACGCTCCTGGCCTCCACGAGCAACGATCAGGACGGTGACCCGTGGCGCTTTGAGCTCCTGTTCGAAGGCCACGCCATCGAGCCGGGCAACTGGGTCACGGTTGAGGCCGCGGGTGGCTGGACGGCCAGCCTGCAAGTGCCCCCCCTCACCGTGAACACTGACATCGACACCGAGCTGATCTGGGGCGAGGGCCCGAAGTCGCTGCTCTTAGTCGAGCACAACTGGCCTGAGGGCTGGGACGGCTACTTTGTGCCGGTCGACGGCTTTGCCCTCGACCGGGCCTTCTTTGGCGGCGACATCAACGAGGGCGATACGGTGTCCGCCTGCTACCAGGCAGTCAGCGGCAATCGCATCCTCGCAGCCTACCGCCCGGGCGAGGTCTTTCGCGCCGAGTTCTGGCTGGAGGTCGACGGCAGAACCTCGATGTGGGGTGAAGCCCAGCCGGGGAGCGACGTCACCGTGACCACCCCGCTGGCAAAGATAACAACCTGGGCCGACCCGGCCTGCAACGGCTGCTGGGGCCTCGACGCCGGCCTGGTCTTCCCCGGCGATGTCGTGACCGTCTCGGCAGCCGACGGCAACGATCCGGTCATCATCACCATCCCCAATCCTCTCACCGCTCATGCGGACTCGGCTCTTGACCAGGTGTGGGGTCAGTTCGGCGGCTGGGCAGAGGACGAGTGGATCCAGGTCCATGGCTACTGGGACGACGGGTACCGGGAGGTCCAGACCGGCGCCGGCGGCAGCTACCTGGCCACGTACGATGATGTGCCGCGCTGGGCGCAGGGTTACGTGCGCGCCGAGCGCCTGCAGGATTACACCTGGGTCGTCTTCCACCGGCCATTCCTGGCACCCGATCTGATCCTGAACGTGAACTATGCGCACGACTGGGTCGAGGGCAACTACGATCCGGGCTACACGGTCTTGTTGACCGTCACCAACTCCACGGGCGGCATCAAGGCCACGGCCGAGCTCCAGACCCAGGTGATCCCCTGGTGGAATGGCCAGTCGGGCTACTCCACCAACCTGGACGACCCGTGGGTCCCCGCCCGCCCCGATATCCAGATCACGGACCGTGTCTACGGCCGCGTTGACCGGGACGACGGGTACACCGCCAACCTGCGCGTTGGCACCATCAACGGCACACTGGACCTCGTCGGAGACACCGTGTCCGGCAGCATCTCTGTCCCCTGGTTCAGCCAGACGCTGAACGGCAACTGCGGCGTCTGGGAGGACAATGGCCCGGGCCAAGGATTCCAGATCAACCCCAATGGCGGCACCTACTTCTGCAACTTTGGGGAGATGGGCTGGGATCTGCAGCCTGGTCACGACGTTGGCGTGCAATACCAGGAACCCGACGGCGACTGGGTGATCAACGTCTTCCGCGCGCCGGCCCCCAACCTGCGCCTCGAAAAGTGGGCTGAAGGGAGCGGCCAGGCGGCGCCCGGGGGGCCGGTGATCTTTACCCTGCGCTACCGCAACGACGGCGACGCACCGGCCGCGAGCATCACCCTGGTGGACACTCTGCCGCCCGGCACAAGCTACGTGGCCGACAGCAGTGGCGTCGCGCCGGTGCCTGGCCCGGGGACTCTCACCTGGACGCTGCCCGGGCCGCTGAATCCGGGTGAGCAGAGGCAGTTCCAGCTGGTGCTGGCCCACAGCGCCCAACCTGGCGACACGCTGCACAACGTGGCCGACGTCGACACCCTCTACGACGAAGATGCCGGGAACAACCACGCCGAGGCCGATGCCCAGGTGGCGGAAGGGCAGCCCGACCTGTACGTTAACAAGAACCCCATTCCCGGGGATCCGAGCCCAGGCCAGACGATGCTGTGGGAGATCAACTATGGCAACCTCGGGCCGGTAGCCAGCGGGCCGGTGGTACTCGAAGAGACGCTGCCTGCGGGGACGAGCATCGTCGGCTGGGTGTCCGAGAACGGCTACGGCCTGTGGACCGACAACAGCACCGCCGGCCAGCTCATCCTCGAGGCGCCCTCCCTGCCCGGCCATTGGGGTGACCGCATCCTGCTGCGGCTGGAGCTCGATGCCGGCGTGGCGCTCGGCACCCAACTGACCAACCTCGTCGAGATCACAACCGCGGGCGACGCCAACCCCGACGACAATCAGCAACAACGCGACGACGTGTGGGTCAGCCCACCGCGTTGGGATGGCTACGCCGACAAGTCTTTCGGCTGGGGGCGACTGGTGCCCGGCGGCGAAGCCGGCTACAACCTCTACATCCGCAACCACGGCAACATGGCCACGACGGCGGTGCTCAACGACGTGCTGCCCGCCGGCACGACCTTTGTCGAGGCTTGGCAATGGACCCCGACGGGCGACGTGCCCTTCCCGCCTGATTCGGTCAGCGGGGGCGTCGCCACCTGGGACCTGGGCCTGATGGAGCCGGGTCAGTGGTACAACCTCAACTTCCGCCTCGCCATCGGCGGCGGCCTGGCACCCGGCACCGGCTTGACCAACTGCGCCACGCTGACCATCGGTGGCGATGACCAGTCGCCGCACGACAACAGCGACTGCGTCGTGGACACGATCCACGCGTTTGGTCCCAACCTGCGCGTGGTCAAGGATTACCAGTGGAACTGGGAGGGCCAGCTCCAGTATAACATCAACTTTCTCAACGTCGGCACATCCACCCTCTACGACGTGGCCCTCACCGATACCCTGCCTCCCGGCACCTCGTTCAGCGGCAACTGGTGGCACTGGTTCTGGGAGGGGATGGACTTGGCGCCGGCCGGCGACGAACTGGTGTGGACGGTGAGCAGGCTAGAGCCGGGCTGGAGCTCGGGCCTGGCTTTCCAGGTTGACCTCGACGCCGGGCTGGTCGGCCAGGAGGGGCTCTCATTCCCCAACCTGCTCGAAGCACCAGTCGTCGGCGACGTCTACCCGCAGGACAACAGCAGCCAGGTAACCGCCTACACCGGCCCAGACATTTATGTCAAAAAATCGCTCAAGAGCGGCGACCTGCGCCCGGGTGAGCTGCTGACCTTCAGCATCGAGTTCGGCAACCGGAACGTCTGGCCGTGGGACAGTGACCCGAACTATGGCAGCCACGTCATCGACACGCTGCCGCCGGGCCTGACCTTCGTCAGCGCCACCGCGCCCTGGAACCCGAACGAGACCTGGGACCCGGAGCAGATCGACGACAACCGCGTAATCTGGGGTTGGGGCCCGATGTGGAACAACTCCTGGTGGCAGTTTGACGTGGTAGCCAAGGTCACCGGCCCGGTCGTGCCCGGCAAGGCGATCGTGAACACGGTCGAAGCGTACGCCGACGGGCCCGACGACGTCGAACCGGACTACGAGAACAACGTCGCCGCGGTGTCGTTGCTCGCCGAACGCGCCCGCATCTACCTGCCCATGGTGTTGCGCAACCGTTAAGACCAGGTGCCCGGCACTGAGGACGGAGGCCTTCCGCCCGAGGTGCCGGGCACTCTTTCTCGCGGACAACTCACAGGCCGTGCCGCGCGCTTTGCGGCGAGAAGCCGGCCGTTCGACTGCGTCGTGTGTCGCCGGCCGCCGGTCTCGCGGCCGCATAGTTGCGGCAGCGCTCAGAATCGCGGCGAGCGGGCGGTACAGACCGGGCTGGACCGGTCAGGAAACGTCCAGCGAAACAAGGAGGCAGGCGAGGATCTCGACCACCTCGTCCAGGCGGTCGGGCCGCACGCGCCCCGGGTGGTCCAGGGCAGAGTGGAGGCCGCCCGCATCCAGGGCGGTGTAGAGGCTGCCCAGGGTAGCGGCCGGGACTCCGGCCCGCAGGAAGGCCAGGGCGTCGTCGTTGATGCCAAGTGCTTGGGCCGGCTGGTGGCCGGTTACGCCTTCCACCGCCCGGGCCAGGGCAGCGTTCAGGCCGGGGTCCATGGGCAGGCGCAGGGTGGACGTGCCGTTTTCGGTCCAAAGGAGATAAGGTCCATCCTGGCCCAGGACTTCCAGGTTCACGGCCAGGGCCGGCACAGGCCAGGTCCTGCCGCGGACGTAGGCCAAGGCGCCCTGCATCTGAGCCTCCTCGCCCACGGTCAACAACAGCGTGACAGCAGTGTTGCGCAGCGCGAAGCCGCCGCACTGCAGCCGCGCGGCCAAAGCCAGGGCGACTGCTGCCGCTGCACCATTGTCCACGGCACCGCTGCTGGGGCGGCGGCTCAGCCTGCCTCCGGCGAGGTTGGCCCCCATGCCCAGCCCGTAGGCCGCGACGGGCAGGGCCAGGACCAGGGCTGCCCAGCGAGCGGCAGGCAGCAGGGGTGTCACGACCAGGAGCAGCCCGCAGGCCACGGCCAGCACCATCGCCGGCCGGGCCAGATGCACCAGCACCTGGCGCCGGGCGTGATCCAGGAGCTCTGTCTTGCTGTCCAGGTGCGCTACAACCACCACCTCACGCAGCGTCTCGGCGAGCGGCGCCCAAGCGACGGCGAGGTTGTGGGCGGGCCGGCTCACCAACCCACTGATGGTGGGCCGGATGAAACGCGTCTCGGCCAGGGGCACGGCGACCAGGAGCAGGGCCAGGGGCAGGCCGAACCACCACGGCCCGGCCCAGGCGGCCACCAGGAGGGTCAGCCCGCCCAGCGCCAGCCACAAGCCCAGGAGCTCCATGAAGTAGGGCCGCAGGCGAAAAGGCACGAGCTCAACCGGGCAACCGGCGGCCTCCAGCCAGGCGCGCACCGAATCGACGGCCGCCGCCAGGGCGCGGCTGCCATTGGGGCGTGGCTCTCTCAGGCAGGAAAGCCGGGCCCACACCTCCGCCGCCGTTCTGTCAGCAGGCACCATCGCTCGCCCCCAACTCTGAATTGACTCGGGCCCCGGCAAGGCCTGAATCCGGAACAGGAACTTCCTGTCCGTCAGCCGGCCACCCGCCGAGTATTATACCACACAGCGCGGCGAACGAGCAACGGCCCGCTTGACACTTTCAGCCTCACGTGTATAATAGACTCGCGTGTTGTGAGGTCCGATTTTGCAGGGCAAAGAGCACGCAATGACGCCCTCCAACCTCCTTTGCCCCACCACGAGAGGTGCTGCAGCCGTGAGCCGGTTTCGACTCCTGCTTGGTATCAGCGTCTTCTGGCTGGGACTCAGCATGCTGTTCGACGGTGTCAACACGCTGGTGCTCCCTGAACAACTGCTAGCCGTGGCCGGCGACAACGCCGCCAGGGCCACTCTCCTGGGCCTGGTGAGCTTTGCCGGCCTGCTCGTGGGGCTCCTGGTACAGCCCCTGGCCGGGGCCGCCAGTGACCGCAGCCGCGATCGCCGGGGCCGGCGTGGGCCGCTAGCCGCCGGCCTGGCCTTGACTCTCGCGGCCCTGGCGCTCTTGAGCCAGGCCGGCAACCTCGCCCTGCTCATTGTCGCGTACGTGGCCCTCCAGGCCGCGGCAGCCGTAGCCCAGGCGGCCCAACAGGGCTTCATCCCCGACCTCGTGCCCGAGCGATTGCGCGGCACGGCGTCGGGCCTGAAGGGGTTCATGGACCTGAGCGGAGCGCTGCTCGCTTTCGCCGTGCTTGGGCAGCTGCTCGCCGGGGGACAGGCCGGACTGGCGGTGGCAGCCATCGCCGGCGTGCTGCTCGTGACCGGCCTCCTCGCGCTCGTGCTGGTTCGGGAGCCGAGCGGGGCGCGGCTCGGGTCAGAAACGGTCCCCCGGCGAAACCCTTTCGCCCTGAACCTCCGGCGCCACCGCGTCTTTGCCTGGGCGGTTGCATCCCGGTTCCTGTTTCTCTTGGGCACGTACGCCGTGGGCCGTTTCTTGCTTTTCTTCGTGGCCGACCGGCTGGGCCTGGACCGAGGACAGGCAGCCGAGCGGGCGGGAGCGCTGTTGTTCGCCCTGACGTTAATCACCGTCCTGGCATCGCCCCCTGCAGGCTGGGCTGCCGACCGGCTGGGCCGCAGGACGCTCATGCTCGCCGGTTCGACCCTCAGCGGCCTGGGGGTGCTGTTGCTCATCGGCGCCCGGAGTGAGGCTCAGATCCTTGCTTTCGGCGCGCTCATGTCCGCCGGATCAGCGGCGTTTGCCGGCGCCAACTGGGCCGCCACAGCTGACCTCGTACCCCGGGAGGAGGCGGCGCGTTTCTTTGGCCTGGCCAACGCCGGCACAGTGGGTGCGGCAGCCGCAGCAGGGCTGCTTGGCCCCCTGGTCGACTGGCTGGGCTATACGGCCCTGTTTCTGGCAGCAGCGGCAGCCTTTGGCCTCAGCGCCATCGCCGGCAGCAGGGTACGGCCGGCCGCCGTGCTGCCGGAGGGCGAGCGGGAAACAGGAACCGGCTCTTCGGCTGAAGGGCCCCTGGAACAGGAGAGTGGAACATGACGCAGTACAGAGGCAAGTTCGCCACCGACATCGGCAGCTGGCTCAGCTACCTGTACCAGCCCATCCTGCCGTTTCTCAGAAAGCTGGAAATCCGTCGCGAAGGCTCGCGGGAGCCAGAGCCGCGGGACATCCTGCTCCCAGACGGCTTTGCCGCGCAGGTCGTGACGACCGGTCTGAACGCCCCGGTGCACTGCACCTTTGACGATCAGGGCTTCTGCTTCGTGGCCGAGTCGGGGCACAAGATCGACTCGCCGCCGCGCATCGTCCGGGTAGACGCGCGAACAGGCGAGAAGAAGGTACACTTCGAGTTCCCACCTGAGCGCTGGGTCAAGTCTGGCTCGTTGACGGGTGTGTGCTGGCACGACGGCTTCCTGTACGTGACCAACACCGACACTCTCTCACGCATCGGGCCAGACGGCGAGCTGGAGGACCTCGTGACGGGGCTGCCGGGCCTGGGGGACCACCAGACCAACCATCCCGTGGTGGGGCCAGATCAGAAGGTCTATTTCGGACAGGGGTGTGTGACGAACATGGGCGTCGTGGGGGCCGACAACTTTGCCTTCGAGTGGCTCGACAAGCATCCCCAAGTCCACGACGTCCCGGCAAAGGACGTTGTGCTGGCCGGCCGCAACTATGTCTTTCAGAACGTCCTGGGCGACGTGACCGCGAAGGTGACCACCGGGGCCTTTGTCCCCTTTGGCACCGAGACTCGGCCCGGGCAGGTGATCCCAGGCGACGTCAAGTGCTCAGGCTCGATCCTGCGCTGCAACCTGGACGGCAGCGATCTGGAGGTGGTGGCCTGGGGCCTGCGCAATCCCTTCAGCGTCGCCTTTCATCCCGACGGGCGGCTGTTCGCGACCGAGCACGGAGCGGACGAGCGGGGCGCGCGCCAGATCCTGGACGATCCGGACGACTTTTATGCCATCGAGCAGGGGCGCTGGTATGGCTGGCCCGACTTTGCGTCGGGCATCCGCCTGGACGATCCGCACTGGGGCAAGGCCGGGCAGGGACGCGAGCCGGTTTTGGCCGAGTTTCCCGAGCAGAATCCGCCCCGGCCGCTGGTCAGCTTCTGGACGCACACGGCGGCTAACGGTATGGACATTGCCCGCGATGCGCGCTTTGGTTTCGCCGGCCAGGCTTTTGTGGCCTGCTTTGGCGACCTGGCGCCCATCACGACACTGCGGCGAGCCCTCACGCCGGCCGGGTTCAAGGTGGTCCGGGTGAACCCGATGACGAGCACGGTGCACGACTTTGCCGTCAACCGCATTGCCGGCCCGGCCTCGATGCTGCCCCATCGCGGCTTCGAGCGCCCTTCCCACTGCCAGTTCGGCCCGGATGGCGCCTTGTACGTGGTGGACTGGGGCGTGATCAAGATCGCACCCGAGGCCGGTGCCATTCGCATGCCCCTGGGGACGGGAGCGCTGTGGCGCATCTACCGCACCGGGGAGCTCTACGGGCAGGTGCCCCCCGAGCCCATCCGCGGCCCGGTTTACGGCCTGCGCTACCTGCTTATGCTGGCCGGTGCCGTGCTGGCCGCCGTGGGCATCGGCTGGCTTCTGATCAAGCTCTTCCGGAGACGCTAG
>JBFYTF010000090.1:0-4766 GCA_041300865.1 Anaerolineae bacterium | reverse complement strand
TCTATGGAAGCAGCGGTACGATCCAAATGCTGGGCGACGATTGGGACCCGGATGGCTACGAGCTGTGGCAGAACGATCTTGGCGCGTGGCAGGTCTATGCCGAGACTGACCCGGGCTGGCCCTGGGCCGCCGGGCTCGAACACCTGGTGGCCTGCATCCACGACGGCTCTCGACCCCTCGTCACCCCGGAGCACGCCTGTCACGTCCTCGAGATCATGCTCGCCGCCCAGGAGGCCGCGCGCGGGGGCCGGGCCTGCAGCCTTGAGACGGGGATGGAGCCGCCTGTGTTTCCCGAGCCGGCGCCCGGCCGCCCGGCCTACCCGGTCAACGACCGGTCCTACCGGCGCTAGGCGCCCGGGCCTGATGTAGCCATGCTCACAGCTCCGAGACCAGAAGGCTGGCCAGATGAGGCGACCGCGCGCCCTCAGGTCGCCGTGGGCATCGACGTCGGTGCCACAAAAATCGCCGGCGGCATCGTCGAGTTCCCCGGCGCCAAGATCTTGACGCAGCACACCGTTCCCACGGCGCCCGCGCGCGGGGCGGAAGCAGTGCTGGACGATTGCCTGGTCATGGCCCGCGCGCTTGTCGCTCTGTCCCCCGCACTTGACCGGCAGGGGTGGCAGGCGGTTGGCGTGTGCATGGGGGTGCCGGAGAACATTGACCTGGAAGGCCGCGTCACCAGCACCTACACCCTCGCCTGGCGCGGAGTTCCGGTCCAGGAAATGCTGGGGCGCATCGCCCCGGCAGTCGTCGAGTCCGATGTGCGCGCTGCGGCGCTGGCCGAATCGCTGTGGGGTGCGGGCCGCGGGGTGCGCCTCTTTGTCTATCTCACCGTGGGCAGCGGCATCAGCCATACGCTAATGATCGACGGGGTAGCCTATTCAGGGGCCACCGGCAACGCGATTACGTCTGCCAGCAGCCCACTGAGCACGGTGTGCACCGAGTGTGGCGCTCGCCTGGAACCGGTGTTGGACCACATCGCCGGTGGTCTGGCCCTGCCCCGGCGCTACAACGCCCTCAGCCGGCAGCCGGCGGATAGCGCTCGCCAGGTACTGGCCCTGGCGGCCGCAGGCGACGAGCTGGCCATAGAGGTGGTCCGGACCGCCGGTGAGGCGCTGGGGGTCACCGCCGCCTTCCTGGTCAACGTCCTCGACCCAGAGCTCCTCGTGGTGGGGGGTGGGCTGGGCCTGGCCGGTGGGCTTCACTGGGACAGCTTCCTGGCCTCCACCCGGGCCCACATCTGGTCCGACGTGAACCGGCAGCTGCCCATCGTCACCGCGGCGACAGGCGTCGAGGCCGGCCTTATCGGCGCGGCTGCCACCGCCTGGCGTCGCTTCGGACGCGGCTAGACGCTCCCCCGATCGCGCCGCGCCTGCGGCTCGAAGGTCACAGCCGAGTTCGCGAACTTGCCCCTGGATTACCAGAACACACGAGTTGGTACGCCGCCTCGACTGTGGTATAATTGCCTTGTCCAAAACAGCAGACGCGAGCGTAACAGAGGAGCAAGGGATGGACAATCATGACGTTTACGACATCACGATCATCGGCGGGGGACCATCAGGGCTCTTTGCGGCCTTTTATGCCGGCTTGCGCGCCGCCCGCACCAAAATCATTGACAGCCTACCCCAGCTTGGAGGGCAGCTGATGGCCCTCTATCCGGAGAAGTATGTCTATGACATCCCCGGCTTTCCCAAGGTCCTGGCCAAGAAGTTCGTGGAGCACCAGGTGGAACAGGCCATGACCTTTTCGCCCACCGTGGTCCTGGAGCAGAAGGTGACCCACCTCCATGTCTTGGAAGATGGGCTCTTCGAGCTCAAGAGCGAGCCGGACGACGTGCACCTTACGCGTACGGTCATCGTCGCCGCCGGTGTCGGTGCTTTTATGCCCCGCACGCTTGATGTTCCTGACCTGCAGCGGCTGGAGGGCAGGGGAGTCCACTATTTCGTCACCGACCTGGAGCGCTTTCGTGGCCAGCGTGTCCTGGTCGTGGGCGGCGGAGACACGGCCCTCGACTGGTCCCTCGCCCTGCTGGACATCGCCGACCAGGTAACGCACTGCCACCGCAGCGATCGCTTTCGCGCCCACGAAGAGTCGGTCCAGGCGCTTTTCGAGTCGCCCAGCGAGGTTCTCCTTTTTCACGAGCTGAAGGCCCTGCACGGCGACAAGCACGTCGAAGGAGCGACCATTTTTGACAACAAGACAGGCGAGGAACGCTTCGTGGGGCTGGACGCTGTGGTCCTGGGATTGGGCTTCCTGGCCAACCTGGGGCCCATCCAGGACTGGGGGCTGGAGATTGTCAAGAACTCGATCCGGGTCGATCCCACGATGCAGACCAACATCCCCGGCGTGTATGCTGTGGGCGATATTACCACCTACGAGGGCAAGCTCAAGCTCATTGCCACGGCCACGGCCGAAGCTGCCACCGCGGCCAACTATGCCAAGAACCGCATCGATCCCAGGAGCCGCGTCTTTCCGGGGCACAGCAGCGAAAAGCTCTAGCCGTCCGCGGGTCAGCCCAGCGGCTGTCCCGCGAACAGCCAGCAGACAAGGGAGGGAAGGATGAGCCAGCAGCAGGAGGTCGTATGGCACCGCCATCCAGAGGCCGAGAAGTTTGTTGCCGGCCGCCTGGCGGAGCTGGTAGCTGCCCAGCCCGCGGCACAAAAGCTATCCGCGGTCCTCGAGGCCCGCACCAGCAGCCGCCTTTTTGATTGGCTGGACCACCTGGTGCTTGCCGGCGGCGACACGCCCCGGGGCCAGCTGGCCGACCTCGGCTTTGAGCGCGAGGACGTGCCGGCCGGGAGCCGGGAGACCGTCTACTACCATGCCGGGACGATGCTGCCCCGCATCGTGCTGCGCGAGGGGGCGCCGGCCGCCTCGGGCACACCACTCGAGGTAGCACTCCAGGTGGAGGACGTTAGCGCGTTCCTGATGGCCCACCGCTTGACGGCGCCCATCGAGGGGTCGGTGCTGGCCCCCTTCCGGCGGGCCACGGCCTGGCAAGAGGCCGGAAGCGAGATCCTGGTCGTCGAGCGCCGCGGCCACGGGGGGTTTGTGCCCGTCGACACCCCGCCCGGTGACGCGGCCCGCTACTTGCAAGGCCTGGAGCGCTGGGCGACACGTCCACGCCTGGTCGCCGCTGATGGTGACGTGCCCGGCATGGAGCAGACGCTGCGCCTGGCCAGAGACATGGTGAGCGAGATGGGCATAGACCGCGCGGCCTGGATCGCTATGGAGGCCGAGCGGGGACTCTGGCAGCGGCGCAACCGCGCCGGCCAGGTGCAAAAGGCCCGCCAGGACAGCCTGGGCCTGGGTTGGGGCAACCACGACCACCACACCTTTCGCAGCTCACGCCACACCTTTGGCCTGTTGATCCAGATCCTCGAAACCCTGGGCTTCCGCCGGCGGGAGCGCTTTTACGCCGGCGCCCAGGCCGGCTGGGGTGCCCAGGTGATGGAGCAGCCCGTCTGCCGGCTGGCCGTCTTTGCCGACGTCGATCTCTCGCCCCAGGAGGTGGATGCCGACTTTACCCGCGAGCCCCTGCCACCCCGGGACACCTTGGGCACGGTGGGGCTGTGGTGCGCGCTGCACGGCGAGTCGATGTTGGGCGCCGGGCTCCACCACCTGGCCGCGCGCCTAAGCTTTGACAAGGCCACGGCCGACCTGGCGGATTGGGGAGTGGAGACGATGCGCCCCTTCAGCGACTTTTCCTACCTTCGCCAGGCCTTCACCCGGGGTGAGCGCTGGGCTGTGGACCCCGGGCGGCTCGAACGCCTGGCGAGCACTGGCCTCATCGACGAGGAGCAGCGCGCCCGCTTTGCCGCCGCCCAGGGCCCCGAGGGCGCCTCCGGGGCCCAAAGGGAGGGCACCGTGGGCAGCCACCTGGAGAACATCCAACGCGCCGAAGGCTTCAAGGGCTTTAACCAGGAGATGGTGAGCGACATCATCCGCCGCACCGATCCCCGCGCAGAGAGAGGTGCGTAGTAGTCTGGCAGGCTATGGCAGACGGCCAGGCGCAACCAAGAGAAGGGCCGTCCGGCACGTAAGAAGCTCCTCCGCCGCACTGGTTGCCCGGGCGGCACCCCCTAACGATCCATTGTTGCACCCAGGGAATAGATATAGAATACGCACCCTGCAACAGATGTGAAAGCAGGAGAGACAATGCGCAAAGCACAGGAGTTCGATTCCGAGGCCGCCGTTGGGCAGGAGCTGGAGCAGGCCTACGAAGAGCTGGCTGTCGCCAATGAAGAGCTGCGCCAGCAGAACGACGAATTGTTAGAGACGCGCCAGGCGCTAGAGACTGCGCACCGGCGCAGCGCGGCGCTGTTTGACCTGGCTCCCGATGCCTACCTGGTCACGGATCTGAAGGGGGTGGTGCAGAGCGCCAATCAGGCTGCGGCCTCCCTTTTTGAGATGGGCCCCGACAGCCTGGCCGGTACATTCCTCCAGGAGCGTGTTCCCAGGGCTGACCTGCCCGAGATGATCCGCCACCTGGCAGAGATAAAGACTGGGTCACCGGGTACGGCCCGGCGATGGGAAATGCGCCTGACGAGCAAACGAGACAGGGTCTTTGACGCAGCCCTGACTGTCTCGGCCATTCAGTACGCGGCCGAAGAACCAGGCATCCTTACCTGGCTCATCCGCGACGTGTCGGAGCGCAAGGAGGCCGAGAGGGCACTGCAAGCGGCGCTGGCAGAAGCCGACGAGGGCCGCCGCACCCTCGACGCGTTGATGGAATACCTGCCGGAAGGCATCACCCTCGCCCTTGG
>JBFYTF010000244.1:0-45349 GCA_041300865.1 Anaerolineae bacterium | reverse complement strand
TGCCCGGCGTCAAGCAGCTCCATTCGCCCTTCCGCTGGGTCTTTCCCTACACCCTGAGCCTGGCCGTCCTGGCCGCCTACGGCGCCCACGAGCTGGCGAGCTGGGGTACCGGGCCGTCTGCGGGCCGCGCCGCTCGCTCTCGCTCCCTCCTGGCTTGGGGCGTCTTTGCCCTGGGGCTGGCCCTCCTGGCCCTGCTCGCCGCCGTGTTCGTCGCACCGCAGGCCTTCATCCCCCTGGCCGACCGCTTCCTGGCAGCCGTGGAAAAGGCACAGGAGGCGTTTGCCAGCGGGCAGATGCTCCTCTCCTACCAGTGGCGCAACCTGCTGGCCCTCGCCCTGGCGTTGGCCGGCAGTGGCTTGGTCCTGCTCCTGGCCCGCCGTCCAGGTGTCGCCCTCCGCTCGCCTCTCCGGTCCGGCGGCCGGATCCCGCTGTGGAAACCGCTGGCCCTCCTGGTGCTTGCCGCCGACCTCCTGGCTTTTGGCTGGGCCTTCAACCCGGCTGCTGAGCCGTCGTGGCTGGACTTGAACCCGGCGGCTGTGGCGTTCCTGGAGCAGCACACGGGGGAGGACGATCCCTGGCGGCTCACGACCTACCAGGCCGAAGGTGCCACCAAGACGCTGAACGCCAACATCCCCTGGCTTCACGGGCTGTACGACGTGCGGGGCTACGATTCCATCATCCCTGCCCAATACGTGCGGTACATGCGGGCCATCGAGGAGCAGGGGGAGCTCCTCTACAACCGCATCGCGCCCATCTATGGCCGGGAAAACCTCAGTTCTCCCCTCCTCGACCTGCTGGGCGTGCGCTATGTGGCGACCGAGGGCCGGATCCCCAACGCCGACTACCGCCTGGCCTACGAGGGTGAGGTGCGCATTTATGAGAACGGCGACGTGCTGCCCCGTGCTTTCGCCTTGCCCCGGGCCGAGGCCGTGGCCGACGAGGATCTGGCAGCCCGCCTTGAGAGCTTGGACCCACGCCAGGTGGTCCTCCTCGACGCCGCCGCGGCGGGCGCCAGCGCGGCCCAGGTGGGGGACTGGCCGCTCCAGCCGGCCGAGATCGTCACCTATGCCCGGAACACTGTATTCGTCGACGTCGACATGCCGGGCCCCGGCTGGCTGGTCCTGACCGACAGCTATTTTCCCGGCTGGAAGGCGTACCGCTCAGACGGCCCGGCGCCCCAGGCGGCGGTCGAGCCGCCTCCCGCATCCAACGCTGAGCCGCAGGGTGAGACCGAGCTCGAGATCCTGCTGGCCGACGGCAACTTCCGGGCCGTCTACCTGGACGAGGGATCTCACCGCGTGCGCTTCAAGTACACGCCCATGAGCTTCAAGCTGGGCCTGTACGGCACCTTTATGGCCTCTATCGTCGGCCTGCTGCTGCTCCTTTACTGGCTGTGGGGCCGCTTTTACCGCGAGACCGACCAGGACACCACGGTCAAGCGCGTCGCCAAGAACAGCCTGATCCCCATGGGCCTCCAGCTCCTGAACAAGGTCATCGACTTTGCCTTTGCCATGCTCATGCTGCGCATCCTGGCGCCGGAGATGGCCGGCCGCTACCAGTTTGCCGTGATCTTTATCAGCTACTTTGATATCCTGGTGCGCTTTGGCCTCGGCACCCTCCTCACGCGCGAGGTGTCGAGGGACCGGGGCAAGCGCAACCTCTTCTTGGGCACGACGACCGTGCTGCGCGGGCTGCTGTGGCTTGGCTCCCTCCCCCTGATGGCCGCCGTCATCCTGGTCTACGCCTACTTTGGGCAGATGACGCCCGACATCGTCGCGGCCGTTGCCCTTTTTGCCGTGGGCCTGATCTTTTCCATGCTGGCCGACGGCTTCAGCTCGCTATTCTACGCCTATGAGAAGATGGAGTATCCGGCAGCCATTGCCACCATCACCGCCCTGACCCGGGTGAGCCTGGGTGTGCTCGTCCTCCTCCTGGGCTGGGGATTTGTCGGGTTGGCGGGTGTCTCGGTGGTGGCCAACGTCGTCAGCGCCGCAGTCCTGGGGCTGCTCCTGGTCCGGCACTGCTTCCGGCCGCAGCCAACCTGGGACCGCAGCACCGGCCGGTGGATGATGCAGACCTCGTTCCCGCTGATGATCAACCACCTGTTGGCCAGCGTCTTTTTCCGCATCGACGTCCTGTTCCTGAAGCCGATGAAGGGCGACACGGTAGTGGGCTATTACGGGGCGGCCTACAAGTACGTGGACGGGCTGCTGATCATCCCCCAGTACTTCACGCAGGCCATCTTTCCCCTGATGAGCCGCTACGCCACCTCGGCGCGCGACTCGCTGCATAGGGCCTACGTGCTTTCGCTCAGGCTGCTGCTCATCATCGCCTTGCCCATCGCTGCCGGCACGCCGTTCATCGCCCGGGGGCTAATCCTCGTCCTGGGCGGCGGCCAGTACCTGCCCGACTCGATGATCGCCCTGCAGCTCCTCATCTGGTTCTTGCCTTTGAGCTTTGTCAACAGCGTGACCCAGTACGTGCTCATCGCCGTGGACCAGCAGCGTTTTCTGACCAAGGCCTTTCTTATCGGCGTCAGCTTTAACGTCGCAGCCAACCTGGTCGCCATCCCCCTGTGGAGCTACAAGGGGGCGGCTGTCGTCACCGTTCTGTCCGAGCTTGCGCTGCTCCTGCCCTTCTACTACTCGGTGCGAAAGCACATCGGACCGCTGCCCTGGGTTTCCCTCGTCTGGCAGCCGGCGATTGCTTCGGCTGCCATGGCCCTGGTCATGTGGCTCCTGCGCGACCTCTTCTGGCCGCTCCTGATCCCGGTGGGCGGCGTCGTCTACTTTATCGTCCTGGCGCTCGTCGGCAGCTTTCGGCAGCCCGACATGGACCTGGTCTTTCGCGTGCTGCCTTTCAAGGCTGCGCGTGACCGGCTTTGGCCCGCGCGGCCCAGGACATAGCACTCGCCACAGCCATCGGTCCCCTGCAGGGCAAGCTCTACTCCGCTACCCGCAGCAACATCGAGTGGTCCCCCGGATCCATCGCTACCACCCGGTAACCGTACTGCTCGGGGTCGCGCAGCCGCATCAGCTCGCAGATGGATCGCGTCCAGTTCGTGATCACGATCTCGATGGGCCGGCGCTGGTTGCTCGCAGCGTCGACAAGCCACTTTAGCGTGAGCAGGTCGGGGTTGTCATGCTTGCCGTTGGCCGAGATCACGTACCGGTCGGCCGTCACTCGCCAGAAGAACTCGCGCGACACATTGCGGGCGCTGCCGTGGTGAGGCAGCTTGAGGATATCGACGTGGAACGTTGCGCCTGGCAGCAACATGCCTGCCTGCTCCAGGCCCTCGATCAGGTGCTCGCCCAGCCCGTCGCCGGTGAGGAGGATCCGCTTGCCATCGGCCTCGACTAGGAGCATGATGCTGCTCAGGTTGAACACGCTGTCGTCCGGTCTGGGTACCGGTTCCTCTTCCGGGACGTCTCGCTCAACGTCTTTGGGTGCGGCCCTGAGCTTCTGGGCCAGCCACGCGTTCCATTTAGTCTGGAGCTTCTCGAGGTTCTGATCGCTGGGTCCAACGATGAACAGGCTCAGGCCTTCGAACTCGGGGACGGGACGGGGTGCACTTTCGGCGCTAATCAGCCGCCCCGGGCGAAAGCCGGTGTTGATTGGCAGGTTGAGGTTCCCCGCTTCGCCTGTCAGGTCGTGGCCCTGGTCGATGCTCCTGGGCGTCGCACCCGTGTCCACCGGCATCGCTCTGCCCTGCTCAAAGCTGGCCAGGCCAGGAGCGAGGTCGCGGACCCCGCACAGTAGGTCCAGCCTCTCCGCTTTCAGTCCCCTCAGGTCCCGCTCAACGATGGTGCTGAAGGTGTTGTGCCAAAGCTCTTGGACGCCGACGGTTGGCGCGCGGCGGCGCTGGTGCTGCAGGCTCAGCTCGGCCAGCATGTCCAGTATGCCGTTGATATGGTCGTCGTCGACGTGGCTGAGGATGACCCTTTCGAGCGAACGGTGCTTGCGCGGGATGTCCTGCAGAACGGGCTTGAGGTGCACCTGGTAAACGTCGGCCGGGCCGCCATCGACGAGGATGTATTTCGGGCTTTCGCGTGAGCCGTATTCCAACAGGAAACAATCGCCGTGTTGCGCCTGGACAATACGTAGGTTGAGCATCTTTGTCCCTCCTCCTGCGGTTCATTCTAGCACGCCGCACGACGGTTGTCAATACGCCACGATTTGCCACAGATTGCAATCATTTCTCACTCTGCCGGGACAGGCTGCTTGCCGCGGTTATGAGAGGCTCCTTGGCGAGCAGAAAAAAGAGCCGGCCCCAGCAGGGCCGGCTCTCGCCAGTTCTATCGGCAATGTCTATCGGGCGCGTCGCCGCCAGACCATGAGCGCCGCCGTGGTGCCCAGCAGAAGCAGCAGGAGAGCAGCCAGGACGTACTCGACGAGGCGCAGCCAGGTGGGAGCCTGGGCGACCAATGCCCCGCCGTCGTCCGCCTGCTCCAGGGCCCGCTCTTCAACGTCCGCGGCCGCCGGCTCCTCGGCTGCCAGGGCTTCCACCGACTCTTCCACCTCGACCTGAGCTGTGGGGCCGGAAAGCGACTCCTCGCCTGGCACCAGGGGCGGGGCCGGGGTGGCAAGGGGCTCCGGTGCCACAGGCGCGGCCGTCGCTTGCGGCGCCAGCGTGGGGACTGGCTCCGCCTGGGCCATCGTCTCCATCTCCAGCGTGGCCTCGGCTTCGCCGGCCGGCTCGGCAACTTCGGGCGTGACCGGGACCTCTGCCGCCGCTGCTGTCGGAGTCAGCGGGACCGAGTCGCTGGCCATCTCCGGCGCCGGGGTCTCGGTAGTAGCCCCCAGCTCGCCCTCGCGGGGAGGAATGGGCGTCGGCGTCAAGTCCGCTACACCCCCACCCATGCCTGGCGGTGCCGCCGTCTGCCTGGCCGCAAGGTCGTCCGGAGTCGCGGTCAGCTCCGGCGCGGCAGCCGCTGCCATGGGCGCCTCTTCCACCAGGGGCACCTCTGTGGGCAACACCCGGGCGCCGGGCGCCGGCTCAGCCGACTTTTCCATCGCCGTTTCCGGCGCCGGCTCGGCCGGGACCGCCTGCAGGAGGGAGGCCTCTTCGGTCACCTCCGCCTCGACCACGACTGTCTCGACAACGTTCTCTGCCGCCTCTTGCCTGATTGCCGGGGCAGGCATGGAGGCCGGCCGCATGTTCGTCAGCGTCAAGTCGCCCGCAACGGCGAAAAAGAGGAGCACGGCCACCAGGGCTGTGGCAAGCTGAAAGGCTGGCACCAGCCGCCAGCGTGGCCTGGCCGCCCGCGCCGGAGCCCCTGCCGGTACCGGCAGCGTAAACGACCGGGGGACGGGCATTGTGGGCAGGTTGCGCGTCCAGAGGACGGTCTGGCGCAAGGTCTGCAGGTCCCAGCGGCACGAGCTGCAGGCGGCCAGATGCTCCTCGACGGCCTGCCGCTCCTTCCCCAGGAGCTGCCCGTCGAGATAGTCCGACAGCCTCTCTCGCACATGGTCGTGACCGGTCTCTTCAGTTTTGCGTCCCGGTTCTCTTCCGCTCATCGCTCGCGGCCCCCCGCTGGTCTGATCTCTTCCGTCTCTTCGTCATCCTTTAGACGGTACCTGGCGGGCAAAAGTTCCCCTCGCTCCAGCAGGAAATCGCGCAGCCGCGCCCGGCCACGGCTCAAGCGGGACTTGACCGTGCCTAACGACAGATCCATGATCGCGGCCACTTCCTGGTAGCTGAGCCCCTGGACGTCCGACAGCACCAGCACCGTCCGCTGCTCCATGGGCAGGGCCGAGATGCCGCTCTGGAGAAAGTGGCCGAGCTCCTGTCGCTCCAGCAGCTCACCGGGAGATTGGGCCTCGTCGCGCAGGAAGGAGCTGTGTTCGGCCTCCACGGGCATGTCATCCAAGGAGCTGGTCGGACGCCGCTTCTTGACCCGGAGCTGGTCGTAGCAGGCGTTGGTCACAATGCGCAACAGCCAGGCTTTGAAGGAGCCGCCACGGAACTTTTTCATGCCCTTGTAGGCGGACAGAAAAGCATCCTGCGTCGCGTCCGCGGCCGCGTCGGGGTCGTTGAGGATGCGATAGGCAACGTTGTACGCCATGCTCTGGTAGAGCAAGACCAATTGGTTGAAGGCTCGCACATCGCCCTTCTGGGCCGAGGCGATGAGTGCCAGCTCGTCCATTATGCGCCAATTCTAGGGCCGGCAGCCGCCCTCTGCCGCACTGCAAGTCCAGGTCCTCGCCACCGTTATTCTCTCCTTCCTCCCCATCGCGATGGGGCGGGCGTGGGCTGATTATACCGCAAAAGCCGGCCGCGGGCAAGAAAAACATAACTTGAGAGTGGCGGGCTTTTTCCCCGCGGCGAACTTGACAGCCCATTTCATCTGGTGTATACTGCCCAAGTCGGCCGGTCCTATGGGCCGTCCGGCGCGCGTTTGAGCCGGAGTGGCGGAGCAGGCAGACGCGGCGCACTCAAAATGCGTTGCCCTTTCGGGCGTGTGGGTTCGAATCCCACCTCCGGCATCCTTCAAAAACTCTGCACGCGCCCTAGGAGAGGCGCTCGAGCGACATCTGCCCGCACCATGTCCAGCCGCAGCGCAACGCGGCTGAGTTTCTGTAAAGGAGCAGAGGGGAGTGATGCAGCAATCGCCGAGAAACCGCACGGGGCTCATCGTAGTCATCCTGGTCATTGTCGGCGTAGCGGCCGGCTTGGGCCTGGGGTTGTTGTTGGGCTGGGTGATCATGCCCGTGACCTACGTGGATACTGCCATATCGGACCTGGCAGCCGAGCACAAGGACGAATACGCCATCCTTGTTGCCACGGCCTACGGCCAGGACGGCGACCTGGACAAAGCGCAGGTGCGGCTGGCCAGGTTGGAAGTGCCGAACACGAACCAATGGCTGTCTGACCTGGTCGGTCGCGCCGTCGAGGCCAGGAGAGGCGCAGCGGAGGTGCAGGCCCTGGCCGTGCTCGCCCAGGACCTGGGCGTGTCGCCCGCCCTCCTCGTGGCCTACCTGCCCAGCGCCACGCCGCGGCCCACAGACACGCCGCTGCCGACGGCGACACCCACGCCCACCACTCCACCCAGTGACACGCCAACTGCCACCATCGAGGTGCCAACCGAGACGCCCGTGCCGCCCACTGACACCGACACCCCGGCCCCAGAGCCCACGGTCCAGTCCGCACCGACGAACACTGCTGTGCCGCCTTCGAGCACGCCCAAGCCCGCGCCGACCAACACCAAAGCCCCGCCCCAGCCCACGAACACACCGGCACCCACCAAGCCACCCCTGCCCAAATGGTCCTGGTCGGTGCGCCTCGTAGGGCCTGGTGAAGATGCCCAGCGCTGCGATGCGGGCCTGCTTCAGGTTCGTGTCATGGCGGTCGATGCCAACGGCGCACAGATCGGCGGCGTTGCGGTTTACGACAAGTACACGCAATCATATCAGGTCACGGGCAACGTAGACTCGCCGGACTTTGGGCCGGGCGAGACTAGGTTCGACTACGGACGATATGGCGGTGGCAGCCTGTGTGTTGCCCAGGGCCAGGGTGGCGGCTGCATCACCGACTTCACACGCGACATGCCCTGCTTCTACCTGCCGTCCGTTGAGGATCTCCACGCCGCGGGATACTGCAACGCGTGCTGTGAGCCGGGCGCGAGCGTGGAGAGGTGCCGCGAGCTCCTCCCCACGTGCTTTCCAACCGGCGCAGGCCATTTCTCGTGGCGGGTCGTCTACACGCGCAACTACTGATGAAGGGTTGGCATTCAGCCCTCCTGCTCCTGGCCGTTGCGGCTGGGCTTGCGGGAGGGCTGCTCTACGCCTGGGTCTTGAACCCCACCCAGGTCCACGACACGAGGCCTCGCGCGCTGCGCGCCGGCGACAAGCTGGTCTACCTGGTCCTCATCGGAGACCTGTACGCCTCTGAGGGCGACCTGGACCGCGCCGGCGAGCGCCTCGCCGCCCTGGGTGTGGAGCCCGACGGTCCCATGCTGGCCGGTCTCCTGGAGCAGGTTCTCGATGAGGGCGGGCGACCGGAGGACGTGCGCAACCTGGCGCACCTGGCCGAATCCCTGGGGGCGAGTGGCGGCGTGGTGGCCGTCTTCGCCGGCCCGTCGCCCGCTCCCGCACTGCCGCCCAAGGCCGGCGTCGTGCCTACGCCCACCCTGTTGCCGACCGCGACCCCGGCCCCTACCTTTCTCTTGGCCGAGCAGGCCGAGCGCTGCGCCGACCCCGGCCGTCCGGGCCTCATCACCGTCGTGGTGCGCGACGCGGCGGGCAAGGAATTGCCGGGCGTGCAGGTCCTGGTCTCCTGGGCCGGCGGACAGGACCGGTTCTGGACCGGCCTGCGCCCGGCCCTCGGAGCCGGCTACGCCGACTTCCAAATGGCGCGGCGCACGGCTTATGACGTATCGTTGGCCACCTACCCCAGTGAGTCCGCCCGGGGGTTGGTCTCGGCTCTGTCTCCCGGCCTATGCGGCGAAGGGGTGAGCGCCGTGGACTGGAAGCTGGTTTTTCAGCAGGCACCTTGACCGCCCCCTGCCTCGCCTCCTATGGAGACCGTCGTTCAGTGCAGCGCTCAGCGCTGCGGGGCCGGGGTGAGGGGCAAACCCAGTGGGCATTCACCGGGCCATGGATTTGACAGATGGTCATCCTCTGGTATAATGGCGGATGCTCGCGAGGAGGTGAGAAACACACGTGAAACTGCGTTACGTAGGAAATGCACCGCCTTTCTCTGCCTTATCGGAGGAGGAACAGGAGCGCGTTTCCGAGCGGATGCACTTGGAGCATCGCCGACAGGGCGAGACTCTCTTCCGCAAAGGCGATTCAAGCGGCGCACTCTACCTGATCAAGTCGGGCTGGGTACGCCTTCTGGCCAATGGGGGATTGGCCCTGGCGAACCAGGGTCCGGGCAGCCTGGTAGGCGAGACCGATCTATTCCTCGACAGCCCTCATTCTCTCACCGCCGTCATGGCCAGCGACGCCGAGCTGTGGGCCCTGAGCCGTGAGGATCTGATCGAGTTGATCACCGAAAGCCCGGCCGTCGGCCTGAAGCTGTCGCTGGCCTTGGGGTCACGGCTTGCCCTCTTTGACCGTTATCTCCTAGAAAATCGCCTGAAACCGCTCCCCTTCCTGTCCGGACTGAAGGACGATTGCCTGCTGGCCGTCGCCGGCCGGCTCGTCCCCTTGGAAAAGAAGGAAGGCGAGTTCGTTGTCGAAGGCGGCCAGCCGCCACAAGGACTCTTTATCCTCGAAGACGGTCAGCTACACCTGCTCAGCAGCGAGGAGGGCGGGGACTTTGCGGAGCTCGGTCCCGGCGAGTCCTTTGGCGAAATGGCCGTGCTCACAGGCAAATGCCACGCCCGCTCGGCGCGCGCCGCCACCGATGTCGTCCTCTGGTGCCTGCCTGCCGCCGAATTCGACTCCCTGACCGAAGAAGAGCCCGAGATCCGCCTGGCCCTCAGCCGCAGCATACGCGAGCCGCTGCGGTCCGAAGATCTGGACATCGCTGTGGACAGGCTGACCTCCATGCCGCTTTTCTCCGGGCTGCCTGAAGAGGCCATGTGGGCCGTCGGCAGCCGGCTGCTTCTCCAACACGTGCCGGCCGGGCAGTATGTCTTTAGCCAGGGTGCGGCGGGCGACGCCCTCTACCTCGTGGACAGTGGCCGGGTGGAGATTGTCACCGGCAGCGGCCTGGCCCAGACCGTCCTGGCCCGCCTGGGCCCCGACGAGTTCTTTGGCGAAATGGCGCTGCTCACGGGGCAGCCGCGGTCGAGCAGTGCTCGTGCGGCCGCTCATAGCAACCTCTGGGTGCTCTACCGCTCGGACTTTGACGATCTGGTCAACCGCTATCCCTCCATCAGCCTTGCCTTGAGCAAGGCGCTGAGCGAGCGGCTGGCGAATATGGACCGCCGCTTTGCCGAGAACCATCTGCGTGGGCTCAAGCTCCTGGCCGGCTTGTCTGCCAGCCAGCTGGAGAACGTGAGCAGCCGCCTCAAGGCCGCCCGCTTTCGGCAGGGAGAGGCCATTGTACGCGAGGGCGAGCCCGGCGAAGACCTCTACTTCCTGGAGTCGGGCCGGGTGCAGGTCGTGCGCGGCCACGGGGCCGAGGCAACGGTGCTCGACGAGCTGGGTGCCGGCGATCTGTTTGGTGAGATGGCCCTGCTCACCGGCAACCCCCGATCGGCCACCGTCACCGCCTTGAGCGAGGTCAACGTCTGGGCCCTCTCCCGGGCCGACTTTGACGACCTGGTGACTGCTTATCCGCATCTGGCCCTCGCCCTCAGTCGCCTGCTCAGCGAGCGGCTGCGGGCCACCGACGCCCGCTTTCTGCAGGGGTCCCGAACTGCCGGTGCCGCCGCGCAGCGGCCCGCGCGACAGGCAGCCGCGGCGACGGCCGCTGTGGCGACAGTGGCGGCCGAACCGAGGCCGGTGCCCAAGGCCAAGCCTGCTCCCCGGCCGCGGGCGGATCGCACGGCGAGGACGCAGCGCAAGGGGCTTGTCGCCGAGGTCGGCGAGGTCTTTGACAGCGTCGTCGCCTGGTTCGGAGGGCTGAGCACCTGGGGCAAGGTGCGGCTGCTCGCCTTCACCATGCTTCTCGCTTGGCTGGCGTGCATCGCCGCCCCGGCCCTGGTCTTGTCCACGCTGGCGGCCGACAATGTCACCAACCTGCAGGGGGCCATCGCCTTCGTGCAGACGGAGCCGCCTGCGACCGTGGCGGAGACCGTCGCCCTGGAGACGCCCCAGCCTGAGCCGGCCGTCGAAGTGGCGCCCGTGGAGGCCGCTGTCAGCGCGCCGGCGGAGGTCGCTGTGGCAGAGCCGGCGCCAGCCACGGAACAACTGCCGGCCGACACCGGCGAGCTGCTGTCCACCAATGCACCCGAGGCAGAGGTGCAGCAGGAACCGGCGACGGCCACACCCTGGATCCTCGTCGTCACCAACACGCCGCCACCTCCCACCGAGACGCCGCTGCCCACAGCGACCCCGGTGCCGCCGACCGCTGCTCCCCGCCAGGTTGTCTCTGCTGCCGTGCCCAAGGCCGCAACCCCGGTTGTTGTGGCCGACAGAGTGCAGCCGGCTCGAGATCTCGATCCGCGCCTCGGAGCGCTCAACGTTGCCGTCCAGCCCGCCGGCGTTCAGCCGGGCCAAAGCTACTGGCGGCTGGTCGCTGCCCGGTGGGCGGATGAGAGCCAGGCCGGTGGCGGCCACTCGATCTTTGTCAACGTCCTCGACGAGAGCGGCAGCCGCCTGGTGGGCCAGCCGGTAGAGGTCCGCTGGGGAAGCGGCAGTGTCGCCCTCCCGACCGAGGACAAGCCGTTGACCGACTGGGCGATGAACTTTCCCATGTACAACACGCTGGGCTCCTACGCCGTAAGCGTCGCCGGCCTGCCCAGCGACGCCGTCGTTGGCATGGGGCTGGGCAGCATCGCTCAGCCGGCGTTCACCATTCACACCTGCTTTTTCCTGACCTTCCAGCGGACAACCCGCTAAAGCACGAGACTTCTCTTCACCGGGACCCGCCTTCTCACTGGAGGCGGGTCTCTTTATCTACTTCTCCAATCGCGGCTCAACCTTTCCCCAACCAAATCCAGCAATAATGTCAACCCTGTCCGTCTGTTACTCGCAAATCGGTATGCTAGGATAGGCGCCCGAGGGCAGGAACTCGGATCCTTGCCCATCAAACTACTACAGGAGAAATACCAATGCACGACAGTCGTAATCGGTTCCTGTTGTTCGTGGTGGCCATCCTGGCGCTTGTCTTTTCCCCAGTGACCCTGGTACAAGGCCAGAGCACGGCGCAGGACCAGGATCAGCCGCAGCAGCGCGTGCGTGACCAGATCCTGCTTGAGGATCCGGATGTCGAGATTGCCCACAACGACCGGCTTGACGAGAACGACAACGTCACGCACGACGATCGGGTGGTTGTGGACACCGTCTTTAGCAACGGCCCCGGCTGGCTGGTAGTCTATGCTGGGTCAGGTGTCGGGAACCAAGGCCAGGACGGCTTCTGGACTGCCAACCAGTGTGGTGTGGCAGCCGGCGACCTGGACCTGAATGGCGACGACCAGGATCTGGATGACGACTCGGACCTGGTGGATGACGACGACAAGAACGACGCGGATGACGACGACCTGGATGTAGTGGATGACGACGACCAGGATCTGGCGGGCGATGACCAGGACATGGCCACGAACAACGACCAGGCCTTGGTCGGGCTGGGTGTTGTCGGCTACGCCCACCTGATGAACGGTGTGAACCGTGGTATCGAGGTGCGTGTGGACGCGAGCCGCGCCACGCAGACTCTGTGTCTCCAGCTGCACCGTGACGCCGGCGAGATTGGCGTCTTTGAGTTCCCCGCCCCCGACCGCCCAGTGAGCGCTGGACTGCTGATCAATGTCACCGGCGGCCTGCTCGATGAGCAGGGCCAGCTGGTGCCGCAGGAGGACTTGGGCCAGGACTAGGACGGCTAAGGAGAGCGTTGAGGCAGGATCGGGCGCAGGCTTCTGTTTGCCGTTGCTGCTTGCACATGCCCAGCTTGAAGTGACCGTTACCCATGGCACGGGGTGCGTTCTCGGTCATCGTGTTGCCTGTGCCTTGAATCACCGTTTTAAGGCGTGGAGAGGGAGGTCCGAGGGCCGGCCTACCGCACACCGCAGCCGGAACAGGAGTAGTGAAGAATAGCCGAGGGAGGGGTGGCGTCGTCCGACGAGGTCACCCCTCCCAGTTTTCCTCGCTCTTGGGTCAATCCCGGCGACGATCTGCTCGAAAACCACAGCTCGAAAACCACTTCTTGACAACCTGGCGCTCCTGCTGTATAATGCGCTCTCATGGGCTAGCTCACACCTCCTAACGTGAGCCAAATCGACAGCTGTTGTCGCCACGCTCGCGTTGCTGGCTGTAGCGCTTTTTGCACCAGGGGCGATCTGTCACTACTTGTTCCATGGCACGCATCCTGGTGTTCGGGGCATGTGCGATGAGGTGCAGGCCCCCAATATCCTCACAATAGTGGAAACTCGGTTTGGCCGGGACAGACGTGTGCCGGAGACGGCGCCCATAGGGGCGGTTGCCGGCAGGCGTTCAAGCACCTGCGCATCTCGTTCTGTCAAAGGAGGCATTTCCATGGGAATTCGAGTCAAGCGCTACAGCGGTCTGTTGGTCCTCACCGTGCTAATGTTGGCGCTCGCCACCTGCGCACCAACACCCGAGCCGGCGGCCACGCCGGCGGGAGCAGCGCAAGGCGCGACGTACAAGATCGGCTTCGCACCGGACGCCACCGGGGGCGGCTCATTCCTGGGCGAGCCACAGCGCAATGTGGCCGAGATTCTGGCCTCAGAACTGGAAGAGGCCGGGGGCGTCGTTGGACCGGATGGCGTCCGGCATGAGGTCAAAGTGCTCATCGGCGACACCGAGTCCAACCCCGACGTCGCAGTCAGCGTGGCCCGGCGGTACATCGACGAAGACGAGGTAGTGGCCGTGATCGGCGGCAGCGTAACCCCCATCAGCCTGTCCATTGCCGAGGTGGCAGAAGAGTCCGAGGTGCCCTACATCTCGATGGCTTCCTCGTTGGCCATCATCACCGACCCCGATAGTGGCGCGATGCGGCCCTGGGTCTTTAAGGTGGCACAGTCCAACGGGGATGTGGCGACCTGGCAGGTGAAGCGTATCACCGACCTGGGGGCCACCTCTGTGTGCTACCTGTACGAGAACACCGGCTACGGACAGGACTGCTTCAAGGCTTCGTCCACGGCCCTGGAGGCGGCGGGCTTGGAGACGGTCTATGAGGATTCGTTCGAGCGGACCGACACCGAGTTCCCGCAGGTTGCCGGCGTCCAGGCAGCTGGCTGCGATGTCGTGGTCGTGGGCGCCATCCCCCCTGGCGCTTCCCTCGTGACCGTCGCCCTGCGCGATGCTTTGCCGGACATCCCTATCATCCATGGGCACGGCGTGTGCACCCAGGATTTTATTGGGTCTGCCGGCAGCGCGGCGGAAGGAATGGAGATGCCGTGCAGCGCGGTGATTGTGGCTGAAGACGTGGCGGCAGACGATCCACAGAAGGACGTTTTCACCGCGTTCTACGAGGCCTACACCGCGGCTACCGGTGATCCGGTTAGCACGTTCGGCGGGCACGGCTGGGACAGCCTGAAGTGGGTCGTTGAAGCCCTGGCCACGCTGCCCGACGGCCTGACCCTGGCGGAGCAGCGAGCTGCCGTCCGCGACTATATCGAAAACAACATCCAGGACTGGCCGGGCACCGCAGGCATGTTTAGCCTCTCTGCCGACGACCACTATGGGCTCACCCCAGAGTCGTTCACCTGGTTCAGGGTGGAGGGTGGCACCTTTGTCCCATTCCCGGAGGAGGAGTGGTAAGGTTGGCCGGTGAGGTGGCCGAAGCAAGGTCTTGGTCAAGTGGCTAACCACCTGCGTCGACGGCAATCGAGAGTGATCATGTCGCAGATCCTCCACAGCAAGAGAGGAAGAGCCGGGCTGACGGTCGTGGCCATCGTGGCCCTGATCGCCATCCTGCTCGTCCTTGGTCAAGGCAAGCACCTGAGGCCGCAACACTATGCTCAGCTGGCCCTCGACGGCCTGCGCGGGGGGAGCATCTATGCCCTCATCGCTCTTGGCTTTGTCGTCATTCACAGCGTGACCGGCATCATCAACTTTGCCCAGGGCGAATTCGTGATGCTCGGCGCCATGCTGGGCGTCACCGTCTATCATTCGGAGCTGGCATTGCTCTCGCCCCTAAGCCCGGCCGCGAGGATGGCCCTCGCTGTGCTGCTCGCCGTTGCCGGCACTACCCTCGTTGGCGCGGTCATGGAGCGGCTGACGATCCACCCCGCCCGCCGTGCCCCAGTTGTGACGCTGATCATCATTACGGTCGGGGCGACGATCGCCATCCGCGCCCTGGCGCTCATTCTCTGGGGGACCCGGCCCTACTATGTGCCGGCTTTCTCCACGCTGCAGATGGAAGACGCCACGCTTCGCTTCGCGGGGCTGATCGTCAAGGGGCAGAGTTTCTGGATCTGGGGTTCTGTGGTGCTAGTCCTGGCCGCTCTGGCGTTCTTCCTGGAGCGCACGCTGCTGGGCAAAGCGCTGCGCGCGTGCGCTGTCAACCGGCAGGCCGCGCAGATCATGGGCATCAGCCCCAGCCGCATGTCCCTGCTTGCCTTCTCGCTGGCAGCTGCCCTGGGGGCTGTGGGGGGCATGGTGCTGGCTCCGGCGACGAGGCCGACCTACGACATGGGCCTGATGTTAGGCCTGAAGGGGTTCGTGGCGGCCATCATGGGTGGTCTGCTAAGCGCCCCCGGTGCAGTGATAGGCGGGCTCGTGCTGGGGGTTCTGGAGAACGTGGGAGCCGGAGTCACCTCGGCGGGTTACAAGGAGGTCATCGTCTTTGTCATCCTGGTCCTGATCCTGCTCACGCGTCCTCACGGTTTCGCCGGCGCTGGGAAGAGAGCGGTCGAGGAAACCTAGGATGGAACCAGGAGAGCAAAACCGAGGGGTCAGGAACCCCAACGTCGTGGGGCTCGCCATCCTAACCGTTCTGATCCTGGGCATCGGCTGGTTGGAGATAGCCCGACCTATGGGTCTCCGCTTCAGGGACCTGAGCGGCGGTTTGGTGACATTCGACACCCTGATCCGCATCGGCATCATGACCATCGTCGTCGTGGGGCTCAACTTGCTGATGGGCTATGCCGGACAGGTGTCGCTGGGCCAGGCAGCCTTCTATGGGCTGGGCGCCTACGTCTCGGCCATCCTGACGACGTTGGCTACCCGGCACGACATGCTGCCTGTTGTGTCGCGCACGTGGTGGTGGCCCTGGCTGGCAATATTGGCCGGTATGGTCTTGACAGGAGGCTTTGCCTATCTCATCGGCAAGCCCATCCTGCGGCTGCGGGGGAACTATCTGGCCATGGCTACGCTGGGCGTGGGCATGGTGCTGTACGCCCTGGCCCGAGAGGGGACGGAGTTGACGGGAGGCAGCGATGGCATATCCAGCATCCCCCGGCTGTCCATCGGCCCCCACTTTGAGCTCTGGCCCATGGAGAGATACTATATCTTTGCCTGGGCGGTGGCCATCGCCGTCATTGCGCTCGCCTTGAACCTCGTTAACTCTCGGGTGGGGCGGGCATTGCGTGCCATCCACGGCAGCGAAGTGGCCGCTCAAGCCAGCGGGGTAGACACCGCCCGCGAAAAGCTCCAGATCCTGGTTGTCAGCGCGGTGCTTGCCAGCCTGGCAGGAAGCCTATACGCCCACTTTCAGGCCCTGGTCTCGCCGGGATCCTTCGGTTTCCTGGCTTCCGTGGAGCTGGTGTGCATGGCGGCGGTGGGAGGGTTGGCCAGCATCTGGGGCGCAGCGTTCGGCGTGGCTTCTATCCTGGTGGTCAAGGAGGTCCTGCGGGCCGGAATGCACAATCTGTTGCGGGGAGCGGGAGGCGAGCACGAACTCCTCGCCTACGGTATCATCCTGATCCTCATCATGATCTTTATGCCGCAGGGCCTGGTGAGAGGGCTGGCCGATGGCTGGCACCGTTGGCGGACGGCAAAGAGAGACGTTGTCCGGGAGAGAGAGGGAGCCCGTCCTCTGTCGCGGTTCCAGGCCAGGTTGCGCAGGCTGGTGCACGATTGAGCGACCAGTTCCTGCGCGTCGTGGGTTTGCACAAGGCGTTTGGCGGGGTGACGGCCGTCAGCGGGGTCACCTTAGAGGCACGCCTGGGTCAGATCGTGGCCGTCATTGGCCCCAACGGCGCAGGCAAGACAACGCTGTTCAATATGCTCTCCGGCGTGCTCTCTCCGGACCGGGGCGAGATCTGGCTTGGCGGTCGGAGGCTCGATGGCCTCCCGGCGCACAGTATAACAGCGCACGGCGTTGCCCGCACCTTCCAGAACGTCCAGCTGTTCGGGAACATGACGGTCCTGGAGAATGTCATGATGGGCCGCTACCGCCACGAACGGAACGGGCTTGTCCGTTCGTCATTGGGGCTGGGGGGGCGGGAGGAGCGAGAGACGGAAAGCGTCGCCCGGCGGACCCTCAAGCGAGTGGGCCTGGCGGACAAGGCAGACTGGCCCGCGCCGAGCTTGCCTCTCGGCGAGCAGCGACTGCTGGAGCTGGCCCGTGCCCTGGCTGCCAAACCCTCGCTTCTGCTGCTGGACGAGCCGACCGCCGGCCTCAACCGGGTAGAGACTGTGCGCCTGGCAGCGACGATCAGCCGCATGCCGGCCAACGACAGGACGGTCCTGTTGGTAGAACATGACATGAATCTGGTGATGAGCGTTGCCGACTGGGTCGTGGTGCTCAACTACGGGGAGAAGCTCGCCGAGGGCCGGCCAGACCAGGTGCAGAACGACCCGCGTGTCCTGGAGGCCTACCTGGGCGGAAACGGCAGCAGCTCATCGGCAGTCAGAGGGTAGGCTTGGACGCGAGTGCCTTGCTCGAGATCGAGAATCTGGACGCCTATTATGGGCCAATACGGGCGCTGCACGGCGTCTCGTTGAGCGTTCAGGCGGGCGAGATCGCTGCCGTCGTCGGCGCCAACGGTATGGGCAAGACCACCTTGCTGCGCGCCATCTCGGGCATCATCTCCGTGCGGCGAGGTGAGATCCGCTTCGAAGGGGAATCCATAGCCGGGCTGGATCCCGAAAAGATCGTCCTGAGGGGCATCAGCCACGTCCCGGAACGACGAGAATTGTTTTCCTCGATGACCGTGCTCGAGAACTTGGAGCTAGGTGCATACCACCGTCGTGGGCGAGCCGAAAAGCCCGAGGTGCAGCGCGACATGGAGGGCATGTGGGAGCTTTTTCCCATTCTTCGCGCGCGACAAAAGCAGCTGGCCGGGACACTGTCTGGCGGCGAACAGCAGATGCTGGCCATTGCCCGGGGATTGATGGCGCGACCGAAGCTCCTGCTATTGGACGAGCCTTCCCTGGGGCTCAGCCCGTTGCTCGTCCAGGAAGTTCTGCGCTTTGTCACCCTGCTGCGCGAGATGGGCCGCACGGTCCTGCTCGTGGAGCAGAACGCCAGCGGCGCCCTCCAGATCGCCAACCATGCCTATCTGATGGAGGTCGGCCGCATCGTCCTCCATGGCACTGCCCAACAGCTGCTCGAGGACCCAAAGGTCCGGCGGGCCTACCTGGGGCAGCGTATCGCCCCGCCTCGCCGCCCGGACAGGATCGAGCTGCTGCCACAGCAGCCCAAGGCTGAGGGAAGGAGCTCGCTTGGAGCGCAGCGCTCCACCTTCCACCGAGCCAGGAAAGGAGAGACGCCAGCCATGCCAATGTTGTCGGATTCGCTGCCCAATTTCACGTTGCCCGACGAATACTTTGAAGAACGGGTCGGCTACAGCGCCGGCCAGATCCAGGCCATCCAGGACGAGGCGCTGCCGAGAGCTTTTACCCATGCCTATGAGCACTCGGCATATTACCAGGCCAAGTTCGCGGCGGCAGGCCTGGCGCCGGGTTCGATCCGCGGCCTGAGCGACCTCGGGCGGCTGCCGTTTACGACGTCGGAGGAGATCCGCCCCTCTGCCACGTCGACGCGTACATCGGCGGCGCTGCTGAGCAGGGAACAGGCAGACGTCTGCCTGGTGCACACCTCGTCGGGCACCACGGGCGCACCAAAGATCTTTGCCTATACCGGTCGTGACGTGGCCCGCTGGGCAGCCAACACCGCCACTGTCTTCTGGATCAATGGCTTTCGCAAGAACGATATCATGCTGGGGGTGATGCCCTTTGGCGAGTTCACCGGCGGCGGGGGTCTTTACCTGGGCATGATCGCCCTGGGGCTCACCTACTTGCCCATGTCACTGGCGGCCGGCGTGACCGCCAAAGTCCTGGCTCACCTGACCGGCCGTGTCCAGATCAACGATCTCAAGGTGCTGATCGACCCCATCCTGCGGGCCAACGCCCTGCTTTGCCTGGGATCCTTTCTGCCCCGTCTCGAGGAAATGCTGGATGAGCACGACGTGAGACCGGACGAGCTGTCGCTGACCAAGATAACCTGTGGGGCCGAGCCATCTTCGGATGCGGCGCGGATGCGCATCGCCGAGCGGTTTGGCATCTGGCCGCGCGACAATTATGGCTTGGGCGAGTTCTATGGACCCGGCGTGGCGGGCGAGTGCGAGGTGGGCGGCGGGCTGCACGTCCTGTCCGATGCGTTCATCGCCGAAGTGCTGAACCCCGACGGCGACGAGCCGGCGCCGATAGGCGAGATGGGCGAGTTGGTGCTGACCAGCCTCCACAAAGAAGCCATGCCGCTCTTCCGCTACCGGACGGGCGACCGGGTCATGGCGCTGCCGCAGAGTTGCGGGTGCGGGAGCAAGCATACCTGGATTGGCCGGATCCCAGGCCGCATCAACACCGACGACATCATGATCCCCGGCGGCGTCGTCGTGAATCGCATCTACCTGGAGAACACCTTGCTGCACGTCGACGGCACGGGTGCTGAATACGTCCTGACAGTCGGGGAACACCCCACGCGCAAGGGGCTGCAGCGGTTGTATATTGCGATTGAGGGTGACCCAGACTCTGACCTGGCCGAGACGATCGAGCACCGCATCCAGGTAGAGTACAACCACAGCCCGCTGGTGACTGTCGTGCCACATGGCTCGCTTCCCCGGGGCGCGGGCAAGGCCAGGCGCGTTCTCGCGCCCGAGGAGTATGCTGCCCTTTGGAAAAAGGTTACGGGAAGCTGACGCGTCTCGGCGAGCTGCGCTGCCCCTCCAGGCTTGGCGGAAGGCAGCATGTGCCCGGCTGGGCGCGCGAGGCCGGCTATAGGTTCAGATGTTCCGCGCCACCACCAGCAGCGCCATGTCGTCCGACTGCTCGGCCGCGCCCATGAACTCCTGCACGCTGGCCAGGATGGCGTCGCGGATGGCGGCTGCGGGCCGGGGCGCATTATCTCCCGCCACAGCCATCAGCCGGTGGAGCCGGTAAAACTCCTGCCGCTCGTTTTCGGCGTCGGTGATCCCATCGCTGTAGAGGATGAGAGCATCGCCGGGCTCCAGCTGGGCGCACTGTGATTGCCAGGCCGAGTCTTCCAGGACCCCCAGGGCCAGGCCTGTCTTCTTGAGCTGCACTAGCCCCTCCGGGTGCGTGTCGCCGAGAAGGAGCGGCGGGTTGTGCCCGGCATTGCTGTAGACAAGACGCCCAGATTGAGGATCGAGGATGCCCAGGAACACCGTGACGAATTGGTTTCCGCTGGCATAGCCGTGTAGCTGCCGGCTCACCGCCTCGCACACCCTCCCAGGTTCGTCCGGAAACTCGGCCAGGGCGGTACGTAGGAGCGCGATGCTCATGGCCATGTATAGCGCCGCCCCTACTCCTTTGTCGACTACGTCGGCGATGAGCAGCGCCACATCCCCGCCCGGCAGCACGATCACGTCGTAAAAGTCGCCAGAGATCAGCTTGGCAGGCAGCAGCGACACAGCCATCTCCCAGCCAGGCAGGTCTGGCAGCTTGCCGGGCATGAAGCTGGCCTGCACCTGGGCTGCCAGGAGCAGATCCTGCTCCATGCGCCGGTTGGCCTGTTCCAGGTCGCGCTGTAGGGCATGCAGCGCCAGGTGTGTCTCGACGCGGGCGACGACCTCCTCCAACTGGAAGGGCTTGGTGACATAGTCCTGCCCGCCGGCCGAAAAGGCTTTGACCTTGTCCTGGATCTCGTCCAGGGCGCTGATGAACAGCACCGGCACCCTGGCACTCGCCGGATCGGCCTTGAGCCGCCTGCTCACCTCGTAGCCATCCATTCCGGGCATGCGGATGTCGAGCAGGATGATATCGGGCGGGTCAACGCGCACCGAGTCGAGGGCACGCGGTCCACTGGTGACGGCGCGGACGTGGTGCCCGCGCTCGCCCAGGATCTGCGACAGCAGCCGCAGGTTTGCTGGGTTGTCGTCGACGAGTAGGATGCTGGCGCGTCGAGGGCTAGAGCTCAATTTCGTGACCTGTGCAGGCAGACCAGGATCTGCTCGTGTTTGTAGCGGTCCGCAAGGGCGACGATTTCGTCTGCAAGCTCCGGTTTCTGCCCGGCTACCACGTCGGCGAGCCGGTAAATGGCCTCGGTGTCGCCGAGGATCGTCGCCCGTTCCAAATCGTCCAGCCAAGCCGGCTCGGCCTCCCGCAGCTGGGCGACGAGGAGCTCGCTCTCGTCGGCGGGGAGCGCGTCCGCTACCTCGCCGTCTGCGGCAGCCTCGGGAGCCGCGGCTTCGTACACGTAGCGCACGCCCAGGTGCCTGGCAGCCATTGCCCAGAGCTCCTCTTCGCGAAACGGCTTGCGCATGTAATCGTCGCACCCCTCGGACAGAATCATCACCCGGTCCTCCTCGAGGGCACTGGCGGTGAGGGCGATGACCGCCGTCGCCAGGCCGCGCGTCGTGGCTTTGATGCGACGAGTAGCTTCATAGCCATCCATGACCGGCATGCGCATGTCCATCCAGATGAGGTGTGGCTCCCAGGCCTCCCAGATCTCGACCGCTTCCTGGCCATTGACGGCCTCGCGGACCTCGAACCCGGCCGGCTCGAACAGCTTGACCAGCAGCCTGCGGTTGACCGGCTGATCGTCGACGACGAGCATGCGGTAAGCTGGCTGGCCCGGCTCCAGGCCGACCACGCGTCGAGCAGGCGGTGGCGCCTCGAGGTCGGCCAGGCCGGCCGCCTCGAGCGGCAGCTCGAACTGGAACGTGCTACCCTTGCCCAGCTCGCTGCTGACACGGATCTCGCCGCCCATGAGGCGGACAAACTGCTGGCTGATGGCTAGCCCCAGGCCGGTGCCCTCCTGGGATTGTTGTCCACTGGCCGTCTGGCCAAACGGCACGAACAGGTGCACCATCTCGTCCGGGCCGATGCCTTGGCCCGTGTCCTCTATGGCAAAGCCGACACGGACGGTGTGCTCATCGGGCTCGGGAGTGGCCCAAACCCGCAACAGCACCTGGCCCGCCGCGCTGAACTTTACGGCGTTGCTCAACAGGTTCATCAACACCTGGCGCAGCTTGCCGTCGTCGCCGCGTACGTAGCGGGGCACCTCCGGCTCCAAATTGAGGGCGAGCGCCAGACCCTTGCCCTCGGCGCGTAGGGCGAACATCTCCTCCAGGCCCTCCAACAAGCGATGCAGGTCAAAGGCACGCTGGTTTAGGGTGGTCCGACCGGCCTCGATCTTGGACATGTCCAGGACGTCATTGATGAGGCCCAACAGGTGCTCGCTGCTGCGTTGGATGATCTCGACGTCCTCCTTCTGGTCCGGTGGCAGCCGCCGGTCGCGGGTCAGGATCTGGGTGAAGCCCATGATCGCGTTGAGCGGCGTGCGGAGCTCGTGGCTCATGTTCGCCAGGAACGTGCTCTTGGCCCGGCTGGCCGCCTCGGCATCGTCCTTGGCCCGTGCCAGCTCCTGCATCGTCTCACGCAGCTCGAGCGTCCGCTGCTGCACCTGCGTCTCCAGCCGCTCCCGCTGCCGCTCGACCGACCGGATGCGGAGGACAAACACACTCGAAATGGCCGCGATCGTCCCGGCGGCGGCCAAGATGCGAAACCACGCCGTCTGCCAGAAGGGGGGTGGGATGTCGATGACCAGAGCGGCGCCCTCCTCGTTCCACACCCCGTCGCTGTTGGTACCCTTCACGCGGAAGACATAGTCACCGGGCGGCACGTTGGTGTAGTTGGCCATGTGCCGGTTTCCGGCAGCGGTCCACTCTCTATCCAATCCCTCCAGTATGTAGGCGTAGCTGATTTCGTCCGGCTCCGAAAAATGGAGGGCGGCGTACGAGAACTGGAAGTAGCTGTCGGTGTAGGCCAGCTCGATCGTATCCAGGGCTTCGACGGGACGCGGCAGCGGCGAATCCGGCCCGACGGGAACCGGCCGTCCATAGATCTCGAAGCCGGTGATGACCACGGGGGGCACGAAAGGATTGTCACGGATGAGGTCGGGGTGGAACGCGTTCAAACCCTGCACCCCGCCAAAGAACATGACCCCCTGCCGGTTCTCGAAGCGCGCCCACTGGTTGAACTCGTTGCCCTGGAGCCCATCTGACCGGTCATAGTTCTTGAACGACAGGCGGCGCGGGTCAAAGTGGGAGAGCCCCTTGTTGGTGCTCAGCCACAGATCGCCCTCGGCGTCCTCCAGAATGCCGTACACGGTATCGTTCGGCAGCCCGTCGCCCTCGCGCAAGGCCGTGAAGGTCTGGGCCACCGGGTCGAACCGGTTGAGTCCACCTGCCGTACCGATCCAGAGCGTGCCATCCTCCGCTTCCAACATGTCGAGGATGGTATTGCTGCTCAGGCCGGAAGGGTTCTGCGGGTCCCGGACGTAGCGTGTGAAGCGCTCCGTGTCGCGATCGTAGAGGTTGAGCCCGCCGTTCATCGTTCCGACCCAGAGCCTGCCCTGCCTGTCTTCGAGAATCAAGCTCACACCGTCGCTGCTCAGGCTGGTGGGATCGCCTGGATCGTGAGCCAGAACCCTGGTAGCCCCCGTCTCCCGGTCAAAGTCCATCAGGCCCGCGACCGAGCCGAGCCAAAACCTGCCCTCACTGTCTTCGAAGATGGCCAGGATCATGGGCAGGTCGTAGTGCCAGAAGGACTCTGTGGCAGGGTCAAATCGCTCCAACCCGGCCGGGGTGCCCAACCATAGGCTGCCCTGGCCGTCCAGGTAAACCCTGTAGACCATGTCGTTGGCCAGGCTGTCAGGCCTGGCCGGGTCGTTCCGGTAGTGCTTCCAGGTGCCCGTGGCGGGATCGAAGCGGTTCAGGCCACCACCGTTGGTGGCCATCCAGATCACGCCCGCCTCGTCCTCCACAATTTCCCAAACTGCATTGCTGGACAGGCTCTCCGGCTGTCCGGGACGCGAACGCATGCTCAAGAACTTGTGTCTGTACGGGTCGTAAGTGTCGGCCCCTGACCCAAAGGTGCCAAACCACAACATCCCCGAGCTGTCTTCGATGATGGACATCACGCTGTCATTGCTCAGGCTGGAGGGGTCGGCCGGGTCGTGGCGGTAGCGGGTGAAGCGGCCTGTGTCGCGATCAAGCAGGTGGAGTCCACCACCGGCGGTGCCGACCCAAAGCCGGCCTATCCCGTCCTCAAATACCGACGCGACCGAATTGTGGCCCAGGCTGTCCGGGTCCGCCGGGTCGTGCACAAACCGGGTGAAGCGGCCCGTCTCCGCATCCAGGCGGTTGAGCCCCCCGGTAAAAGTCCCCACCCACAACGTGCCCTCGCGGTCGATGTACAGTGTCTGGATCCAGGAATCTCCCAGGCTCTGCGGGTCGTCTGGGTCATTCGTGTAGTGGCGAAAAGTGCCGCTGGCGGGGTCCAGCCGCTCCAGGCCTCCGCCCGCGGTGCCCACCCAGACGGACCCACCGGGATCAGCCAGGACGGAGAGGATGTTGTCGGTGCTCAGGCTGTCGGGATCGGCAGGGTTCGCGAGGTAGCGGGTCACCTGACCCGTGGCTGGATCCAGCCGGTTGAGGCCACGATTGCTCGTCCCTGCCCAAACGATTCCCGAGGAGTCAACGTCCACGGAGACGACCGAGTTCTCACTCAGGCTGTTCGCGTTCTCCGGATTGTGCAGGAAGGCCGTGAACTGCCCGGTGCGGGGGTCGTAGCGGTTCAGGCCACCGTCGTTGGTTCCGATCCAGATCTCGCCGGAAGGAGCCTTGTCCACGGAGGCCACAAAGTTCCCGCGCAGGCCGGTGGCTGCTTTCGGGTCCTCCTTAAAGATCCGGAACTCGGTCCCGTCGTAGCGGTTGAGGCCATCCTGGGTCGCCAGCCACATAAAGCCCTGGTCGTCCTGGACGAAGTCGGTAACCACGCTCTGCGACAGGCCCGCCTCAGGCGGAAGGTGCTCGAACGTGATGCCCTCACTATACGGTGCCAGCGCGGCCAGGACGGCGGGCATCTCCTGGGGTACGCCGGCCGGCGAGTGGGCGACAGTGGACTGCGAGAGGACGGTGGGCGTTGGAGCAGGCGTCTCACCACAGGCGGACACCAGGGACGCCAGGAGCAGCAGCCACCCCGCGAACGTGAGCCGCCGTCGTGGACGATAGCCTGGGTATTGGTGCCTGGTAGTCACAGGGACATCCCTCCCCCAAGGCAAAGTATACTCGCAAGCGGGTCCTTGTCAAGCTGGAAACGCGCCGGCAGCGGGCGCGCCGTCCGGGCGAATGCGGGGCCGAGGCCGCTGCCGGCGGCAGATCGTGTCGATAAGTGCAGCGTCCACCATATTCAAAGCAGACGCGGATGCGTCTGCCGGCGACGCCTGATCGCCTTTCACTGCCAGGGGGGGGTGGAGGATGTTGGCACAGTCAATTCGGACCTCCGGTTGTTGTCCGGTGACACGTGCAAGGGGACGGGCGCTCCCTCTTGCGCCAGACACCAGCCTGTGCTATACTACCCTCCGCGAGCCAGAATCGGGGGGCGTGCCGCCGCCCGGCAGCCGGGCAAGGCCAACCAAGGAGGGTTAAGGTCATGGCAAAGGTCACAGTTCTCGGTGGATGCGGTGCCGTGGGCAGCGTCGCCGTCCGGACCCTGGTCCAGTGCGGCGATTTCTCGCAGGTCGTGATCGGCGACTGGAATATCGACCGGGCCCGCAGCCTGGCTCTAAGCCTTGGCCCCGCCGTTAGCGCCCTCCAGTGCGACGCCCGCGATCACCAGAGTGTGCGGCGCGCAATAGAGGGATCGGATGTCGTCCTCAACTGCGTTGGCCCCTTCTATTCTACAGTCAAGCCCATCCTCCACGCCGTCGTCGAGGCGGGCATCGACTATGTCGACGTCTGCGACGACGTGGACGTCACCGTCGAGATCCTGGCTATGCACGAACAGGTGCGAGACGCAGGCGTCACAGCCTTGATCGGCATGGGCAGCTCACCTGGCCTGACCAACATCATGGCCCGGATGGCCGCCGACACGCTGCTCGACTCGGTCGAGGCCATCGACATCTTTCACACCCACGGCGGTGAGCCGGTGGAAGGAGCGGGAGTGGTCGGCCACCGCTTCCATTGCATGTCGATCCCCATCCCCATGTACCTGGACGGCAAGCTCCAGTACGTCGACTACTTTGGACCAGACGGCCTGGCTTTGAGACAGAGCTTTGATTTCCCTCACATCGGGCAGACCGCCATCTATCCGTACCCCCATCCGGAACAGATCACCCTGCCGCAGCACATCGCCGTACGCCAGGTCACGAACAAGGGCTCGGTCCTCCCCGAGCCCTACTACGATCTGATCCGCGATCTCGCCCGCTTGGGGCTGTCGAGTACAGACCCGGTCGACGTCCAGGGCCAGAGGGTGGTGCCCTACGACTTCTCGGTGGCCTACGTCCTGCGCGAGAGGGAGCGCATTCTCCAGGAGACCGGCTTTGGCCAGCAGCGCGGCTGCATCTCGGTCGTCGTCCGCGGCGCGTCTGCGGGCCAGCGCTGCGAGTACCGCTTTCACATGGCATCCACGAGCCAGGCGCTGGGTGAGGGAACCGGCATCCCCGCGGCGATCGGCACGATGCTTATGCAGCGCGGCCAGGTGCAGGGCAAAGGCGTCCTGCCACCTGAGGCCTGCATCAGCCCCACCGAGTTCCTGCCCCTGGCACTGGAGACGTTCTCCAGGGACGCGGCGGGCAAGGGCAAGGCGTCTGAGGGCCTGATCGTCGAGCGCGTCGACGAGACCGGCACTCCGACCCGGATCAACTTCTAGAGCTGGAAACCGGGGGACGCTGCGGACCGGCGGCGTTCCCCGGCAACAAGAGGAGAGGAGGATCCGCGTGTCGCAGACAGATTCGACACCCTACGTCCTGGCCCTAGACCACGGGACATCAGGCTGCAAGGTGGCGCTCACGTCGGTGCGCGGCGAGGTCGTGGACTGGGTTTACGAGCCGACCTCTTTGATCATCCTGCCCGGGGGTGGGGCCGAGCAAGACCCAGAGGAGTGGTGGCGAGCCTTTGTCACGGGCACCCGCAAGCTTCTGAGCCGCTGCAGTGTGCCCGTGCAGTCCATCACGGCCGTCTCCGTTTCGAGCACATTCTCGAGCACCGTCGCCGTCGACCGCACCGGCCGCGCCCTGATGAACTGCCTGACCTGGCTGGATTCGCGAGGAGCGCCATACGTCAAGCAGGTGGTGTCGGGCTTTCCCAGCCTGCAGGGCTACGGCATCCCGAAGATGCGCAAATGGATCCGGCTGACCTCTGGCATTCCGACCCTCTCGGGCAAAGACGACATCGCTCACATGCTTCTGGTCAAGCACGAGTTTCCGGCTGTCTATGAGAAGACGAGCAAGTTCTTGGGCAGCAAGGACTATTTCAACCTGCGCCTTACGGGCCAGTTTGCCGCCTCCTACGACTCGATCAGCCTGTTCTGGATCGCCGACATTCGCGACATTCACAACGTGCACTATGATGATTCGCTCATCCGGCTGCTGGACATCGACCGCGAGCTGTTGCCGGAGCTGAAGGGCTCGACCGAGGTGCTCGGCACACTCCAGCCCGACGCCGCGCGCGAGTTGGGTCTGCCCGAGTCTGTCCAGGTAACCATGGGTGCTCCCGATCACCAGAGCGCTCTCGTCGGCTCGGGCGCCGTGCAGGATTTCGAGGGGCACTGCTACATGGGCACGAGCTCCTGGCTCGAGTGCCTGGTGCCGTTCAAGAAGACGGACATCATCCACAGCATCGCCTCCATCCCATCCGCCATCCCAGGACGCTACCAGTGCATCAACGAGCAGGACGTCGCCGGCGCCTGCCTCTCCTTCTTCCTGGAGAACGTCCTCTTTCGCCCCAGCCGGCTCAACCCCGGCACGTTGCCCGACGGTGCTTACCGGCTTGCCGACGAAATCGTGGCCTCGGTGCCGGCCGGGAGCAACCGCGTCCTCTTTACCCCATGGCTGAACGGCGAACGGACGCCGGTGGACAACACCACGGTGCGGGGTGGCTTTCACAATCTGTCGTTGGCGACCACAATGGAAGACATGCTCCGCGCCGTCTACGAAGGTGTGGCCTACAACACCCGTTGGAGCATGGGCTACGTCGAGAAGTTTATCGGGCGCCCCTTTGAGGTGCTCACCTTTGTCGGTGGGGGCGCGAAATCAGACGCGTGGTGCCAGATCTTGGCCGACGTGCTGAACCGGCCGATCAAGCAGCCGGTAGATCCTATCCTGGCCAACGCCCGCGGCGCGGCCCTTCTGGCCGCAATGGCGCTGCGGCACCTCAGCCTGCAAGACATCCCCGGCCTAATGCGCTACCGCCAGATGTACGAGCCCAACCCATCGTACCGCGCCCTCCACGACGAGCTGTACGGGGAGTTCCTGGAGCTGTACCGCCGCAACCAAAGCATCTTTGCGCGGCTGAACCGGCGCTAGGCGCTGCGCCCGATGACCGCCCTGTGGATCGTCGCCATCGTTTTTTTTGCTGCTGTGCTGCAATCGCTGACGGGCTTTGGCTTTGCCCTCGTGGTCATGCCCCTCGTCACGCTGGTGATCGATTTACAGATCGCCGCACCGCTCATCGCCCTGGCCGGCCTCACCGCCTACACGGTCAACCTCGTGCGCTTTCGCGGAGCAGTGAACATGGGCGAGGTGGCACGCTTGGGGGTCGCCTCAGCCCTGGGCATCCCCATCGGCATCTGGGCCCTGGCCAGCGTGGACGAGTTGGTCCTCAGCCGGGTCATGGGCACGATCCTCATCGCCTATGCCGCCTATGCCTTCCTTCGCCCGGCGACGGCCTACCGGCCGGCGCAGTGGTGGGCCTACCCGGCCGGCTTCCTGGCCGGTTGCCTGGGCGGGGCATACAACACACCCGGCCCGCCGGTCATCGTGTATGGATCGCTGCGGCAGTGGCCCAAAAACGAATACCGGGCCATTTTGCAGACCCTGTTCTTCATCAACGGCATCCTCATCGTGGGTACGCACCTGGCGGCCGGCCACATGACGCCGCCCGTGTGGGCCCTGTACGTGTGGGCCGCACCCGCGCTGCTGCTCGGCCTGTGGACCGGCGCGCGCCTTGACCGCTACGTGGACCAGGTGCGCTTTCGCACCATGGTGCTCGCCATGATCCTGGTGCTGGGTGTGTCGCTGCTGCTGGCGTTGGGTCGACACTGATGCGAACCATGGTCCTGGAGGTCTCGGTTGCCCGCATCCTGCTGACGCGCGCCCTCGGACGCGTCTCGCGGGCCGCTTACTGGGGCCCGGCGTCGCCCCTGCGGCTGATCGACATGCCCGAGCCGCCGCTGCCGGCGGCCGGCTGGGTGCGGGTGCGCAACCGCCTGTGCGGGGTCTGCGGCAGCGATCTGCACCAGATCTTTCTGGACGCCGGGCTCGACGTGGCACCGGTGGCTCTGCCCTCCCACCGGCGCACCTACCTGGGCCACGAGATGGTGGGCGACGTCGTCGAGGTGGGCGAGGCCGTGAGCGACCTCAAAGTCGGCGACCGTGTTGTGCGTTGGGGCCGGGCCGACGACTGCCGGGCGCGAGGGCACCAGGAGTTATGCCCGGCCTGCGGGCGCGGGCACCGGGTGTTGTGCGAGCGCGCGTCGGAGCCGCGCGAGCATGAGCCGCTGGGCGGCGGCTTTGGCGACAGCTTTATCACGCCTGCTGCCTCCCTGCTGCCCGTCCCACCCCTCCTGGCCGACGAGGACGCCATCCTGGTCGAGCCGTGCGCCGTCGCCATCCACGCCGCATGGCGCCGGCCGCCGCAAGCGGGAGAGCGCGTGCTGGTGTTGGGCTGTGGCACCATTGGCTTCCTCCTCATCCAGGTCCTGAGGGCCCTTGAGCCGGCGTGCGAGGTCTATGCCGTCGCCGAGTTCCCCTGGCAGGTCGAGATGGCCGCCTCTTTCGGCGCCCACCAGGTGTTCCTGGCCCACGAGGATGGCTACGCCCAGGTAGCACGCCTGACTGGGTCAAAGCTGTACCATGGCCGCGGCGGCAACCGCATGTTGTTGGGCGGCCTGGATGTCGTCTATGACGTCGTCGGGGTATCGGCCACGCTCCACAACGCACTGCGCTGGACGCGGGCCAAGGGCACCGTGGTGCTCGTGGGCGTGCACCTACACCGCATGACGCTGGACCTGACGCCGGTGTGGTACCAGGAGGTGGACCTCCTGGGGGTCATAGGCCACGACGTAGTGGTCTTTCAGGGTGAGTCTCTGTCCACTTTTGAGTTGGCGATGCGCTGGATGAGGGACGGGAAGCTGGACACGCGCGGCGTGCTTACCCACCGCTTCCCGCTGGACGCGTACCGCCAGGCGTTTGCAGTCGCGGTGGAGAAGGACAAGTACCGCTCGGTTAAGGTGGCCCTGGAGTGCGGCTAGGGTTGTGACCGGCGGGCAACAGGATCGGTAAAAAGGAGGATCACCATGGCCGTCGCAGTCTCTGTAGCACCGTCTACCCGGCGCGAGCGCCGGGCCTGGTATCTGTACGACTTTGGCAATTCGGCCTACGCCTCGGTCGTCTACCTGGCGGTCTATTCCGTCTATTTCAAGGACCAGGTGGTGGGTGGGGCCGAGGGCACCCGCCTGTGGGGCGTGGCTGAGACCATCGCCGCCATCGTCGTGCTGCTGAGCGGGCCGTTCCTGGGCACGCTGGCCGACTTTGCCGGATCCAAGAAGCGCTTTCTGTTGTGGTTTACCGGCCTGTCCTGTCTCTTTACGGCCAGCCTCTTTTTCGTCCGGCCGGGCATGGTCACCCTGGGCATCGTCTTTTTTGTCCTGGCTGACATCGGTTACCGCGCGGCCCAGATCTTTTACGACGGGCTGCTGCCCGAGATCGCGTCACCCAAGGAAATGGGCCGCGTGTCGGGCCTGGGCTGGGCCATCGGCACGGTCGGTGGCATTGTGATCTTGTTGCTTATCATGCCCCTCGAAAGGCTACTGCCGGCTGCACTCGTCTCACCCGTGGCGATGATCGTCACCGCCGTCTTTTTTGCCCTGTTCGCCGTGCCGCTCGTGCTCTGGCTGCGGGAGAAGGCCCGCCGTCAAAAGCTCCCGGCCGGCGAGAACTATTTCGGGCTGGCGGTGAAGCGGCTGAACAACACCTTTCACACCGCCCGTGGCTTTCGCGAGTTCGTCAAGTTCATCATCGCCTTTTTCGTCTACAACGATGGCATCATGATCGTGATGGGGTTTGCGAGCATCATCGGTGCCACCCTCTTTGGGCTCACTACGCAACAGATCCTCGTTTTTTTCATCATCGTGCAGCTGGCCAACGTGGTGGGTGCCTACGTGTTCGGTTGGCTGGTAGACTGGATCGGCGGCAAAAGGTCGCTCATCATCGCCCTGGTGCTGATGATCGGGGTGATCCTGTGGCTGTATTTCGCCCAGGGCCAGACGACCTTCTTTATCCTCGGCGCACTCGCGGGCGTGGGCATCGCCGGCGCGCAGTCGGTGAGTCGGACGATGGTCGCATTGTTTGCCCCGCCAGGCAAGAGCGCCGAGTTCTTTGGCTTCTTTGCCACTTTTGGCCGCGTGTCGTCGGTGATTGCCCCGTTCGTCTTTGGCTGGCTGGCAGCCGAGGCCGCGTTGTGGTTCGAGGCCGGGGGCCAGCCGGTCACCGACGCCGAGCAGGCGGGGTTGCGGCTGGCCATTCTGTCCATCGCGGCATTCATTCTGGCCGGCCTGATCCTCTTGTTGTTTGTGGACGAGACCAAGGCGCGCGAGGCAGCTCTTGCGCCCGAAGCCGAATAACAGCGCTGACTCAGCAAGGAGGTGCAATCAAATGGCAGAGATAACCGGCGGCGAGCTTTTGCTCAAGTGCTTGCAGCAGGAGGGCGTCACCGTCCTCTTTGGCATCCTGGACGGCAGCTTTAACCCCTTCCTGGCCAGGCTGGAAGAATACGGCATCCGCTTTGTCAACACGCGCCACGAGGCGGCCGCGGCGCACATGGCCGAGGCGTGGGCCCGCATCCGGGGTGAACCGGCAGTGGTCATCGGCGGCATCGGGCCGGGCGCGGCCAACATGGTCTCGGGCGTGGTCACCGCTTTTGCCGAGGGCAGCCCGCTCATCGTGCTCAGCGGCCAGCGCCGGCGCAGCATCATCTATCCTGACCGGGGAGGCTCGTTCCAGAACGTGGACCTGTTGGGGCTGTACCGGCCGGTCACCCGCTGGTGTGCCGGCGTCCGCGACTGGCGGCGCCTGCCGGAGCTTGTCCGCCGTGCCTTCCGCGAGGCCACGAGCAGCCGCCCTGGTCCGGTCTATGTCGAAATTCCGGAAGACATCATGCGCGGCAGTGGCGATGAGGAGTCTGTCGAGCTCTGGCCGGCCCAGCGCGGCCCGGCAGGCGGGCGCCCGGGAGGCGATCCGGCGGCGATCGAGGCGGCGGCAGAACTGCTGGCCGGGGCAGAGAGGCCCGCGCTGCACGCCGGCACAGGCGTCTCCTGGGCCGGCGCCTGGACCGAGTTTCTCGCCCTGGGCGATCACCTGTCGGCAGCCCTGACGACCAGCCTGGGTGCCCGCGGCGTGGTGCCCGAGGACCACCCGCGCTACTTTCACCCCTTGAACCGCGGCGCCCTGGCAGCCGCGCGGGGCGAGGCCGACGTCGTGCTCGTCGCCGGTGGACGCATCGGCGAGCTGGATGGCTGGGGCCGCCCGCCTACGTGGGGCGCTGCCGGGCAACAGAAGGTGATCCAGGTGGACATGGATCCCACGTCCATCGGCCTCAACCGCCCCGTCGACCTGGGGATCACCGGTGACGCCAAGGCGGTTCTGGCAGCGCTGCTGGCAGAGGTCCAGAAGCGCACGGCTCCCCGGCCGGAGCACGGCGGCTTTGAGAGCTACCGGGCGCTGACCCGCGACTGGCGGCAGGAGCTGGACCTGACCCTTCAGGCAGAGATGGGTGCGGTGCACCCCGGCCGCATGATCCAGATCGTGCGCGACTTTTTCCCGCGAGATGCCATCACCGTTATGGACGGCGGCAACACCAGCCTGTGGACGGCCAGCTATCATCCCATCCTGGCCCCGCGCAGCTACCTGTACACCGCCAAGTTTGGCCACCTGGGCACAGGTCTGCCCTACGCTCTCGGCGCCAAGCTGGCCGCGCCCGAGAGGCCCGTCTGTCTCATCTCGGGGGATGGGGCCATGGGCTTTAACATCCAGGAGCTGGAAACGGCCCGCCGCTACAACCTGCCCATCACCATCGTCGTCTCCTGCGACCGGGGCTGGGGCATGGAGCGCTCGTCGCAGATGTTTGCCCAGCTCCCCGGGCTCGTCGAGTGCGACCTATATCCTGGGGCACGCTACGACCGCGTGGCCGAGGCCCTCGGCTGTCACGGTGAGATGGTGGAGGACCTTGGCGAGCTCCGCCCGGCCCTGGAGCGTGCCGCCGCATGCGGGCAGCCGGCCCTCATCCAGGTGATGGTCGACCCCATGGCCAACCTGGCCCCGCCGGGCCTGTTCGTCTTTGGCTCTCTGGTCTATCGGGCGCAGGATTGACAGAGGCAGGAGGTGAGCGATGCAGAGCTTGACTGGCAGGGTGGCACTGATCACCGGTGCAGGCCGGGCGGGTGGCATTGGCGCGGCGGTCGCCCGGCGCCTGGCCCAGGACGGCGCCGACATCGTCCTGGCAGACCTGTGCGCCCCGCCGACGGACCTACCCCACGGCGGCAGCGGCCGCTGGGAAGAGCTGTCCGACGTGGCAGGCGAGGTGCAGGCCATGGGGGTACGTGCCTTGCCGCTGCGCGTCGACGTCAGCGACGCTTCGTCAGTGCAGGCCATGGTCGCCCAGGTGAAGGAGGACCTGGGCCGGCTCGACATCCTGGTAAACAATGCCGGTGTGGCGGTCGGCCCGGGGCCCGTCATCGGCATGGCCGACGAGGCGTGGCGGCGGACGCTCGAGATCAATGCCACCGGCACCTTTCTGTGCTGCAAGTACACGCTGCCACTCATGCTGGACGGGGGCAGGGGCGGCCGGATCGTGAACATGGCCTCCATCGCCGCCGAGAGACCGAAGCCTTTCGTCTCGGCCTATGCCGCCAGCAAAGCAGCCGTCCTGGCCCTCACCCGCTCGCTGGCCCAAGAGGTGGCCGGCTTCGGCATCACGGTCAACGCGGTGCTGCCGGGCGATGTGGACACGGCCATGAAGCAGTGGGGGTTGCAGCTCGAGGCGCAGGTCATGGGCCGGCCCTACGACGACGTGCTGGCGGCCGCCGTGGGGCGCATCCCCTTGGGGCGGCTCGCCGTCCCCGAGGACGTGGCCCACCTGGTCGCCTTCCTGGCCTCTGACCAGGCCGCGTTTATCACCGGCCAGGCCTACAACCTCACCGGCGGCCGAGATCTGACGTGAGAAGCCGGATCGAGGGGGGTTGACAAGCGCGCCGTTCCCGCTTACAATGGTCCATGGCCGGCTGGCCCGCGGGAGCGACGAAGAGCATGAGCGACATCCGCATAATGCACCTGGCCGATCTGCACATCGGCATGGAGAACTACGGTCGTCTCGATCCAGAGACCGGCCTCAACGGCCGGGTGATGGATTTTCTGCGCCGCCTGGGCGATGTCGTGGACTATGCCCTGGAGAACGAGATCGACGTTGTCCTTTTTGCCGGCGACGCCTACAAGAACAGGGATCCAAACTCGACGTATCGCCGCGAATTTTCGCGGCGGATCAAACGCCTGGCCGACAACGGCGTGCCCGTCGTCCTGCTCGTCGGCAATCACGACCTGCCCGCCCAGGATCGCCGGGCGTCCAGCATCGACATCTTTCGCACCCTTGAGGTGCCCAACGTCCTGGTTGCCCACCGGGACCAACTGCACCACGTGCGGACGCGGCGCGGGGAAATTCTCCAGGTGGCCGCCGTGCCTTACCCGGTCCGGCACCGGCTGCTGGCCCAGGACGAGTACCATGAGCGGACTATCGCCGAGCTTGACAACCTGGTGCAAGAGCTGGTCGCCGATAATATCCAGGCCCTGGCCGCCCAGGTGGACCCTTCCCTGCCCGCCGTGCTTCTCGGCCACTTTAGCGTCAGCGAGGCCAAGTTCGGGTCTGAGCGGACGGTGATGCTGGGCCGCGATGTCGTCGTGCTCAAGAGCGTGCTCGCCGATCCCGTTTGGGATTACGTCGCCCTGGGCCATATCCATCGTCACCAGGAGCTAAACCGCGGCCAGAGGCCGCCCATCGTCTACTCCGGCAGCCTGGAGCGCATCGATTTCGGCGAAGAAAAGGAGCCCAAGGGCTTTGTCGTCGCCACGGTCCGCCGCGGCGAGACCGAGTGGCAGTTCCAGCCCGTCGCCGCGCGGCGCTTTGTGACCATCCGGGCAGACGTGCGCGGCGAGGCCGATCCCCTGGCAGCGGTGTTGGTCGCCATTGGCGCCCACAACGTCGACGACGCCATCGTGCGCGTGCTGGTGCAGGCCCTGCCCGAGCAGGCCGGGCTACTGCGCGATGCCGAGGTGCGCCGCAGCCTGGCCGGCGCCTACTACGTGGCCGGGGTAAACATCGAGATCGAGCGCGCCTATCGCCAGCGGCTGGGCGACCAGTCAGCGGAAGGGCTGTCGCCCAGTGACTTGCTGGCACGTTACCTGGAAAGCAAGGGCACTCCGGCCCCGCGGATCGCGCTGCTGCTGCACCATGCAGAAGAGATCCTGAAGGATGCCGGGCGCTGATCCCTAGCGCGGCAGACAGAGGACAGTGGACTTTCAAGAGGCCGAAGGCCGGCTCAAGGAGCTGCAAGTCGCGCTCGAACAGGGCCGCCTCGACCCGGCAACGTTTCGCCTGCGAGCCGCCGAGCTGCTCTTGAGGGACCCGCAGGGCGGGTTCTGGATGCTTGACGCCGAATCGGCGGCGTGGCAGTGCAACAGGGGCAGTGGCTGGCAGCCGGCGAACCCCCGAACGGACTGGCCCGCCGGCAGGGGTGATGGCCTCCCGGGGTCCGCCAGGCGGGAGCGGTCTTGGCTGTTGGCCGTGCCAATCCTCATCCTCTTTGCTGCCGGCACCCTCGCCCTGCTGCAACTGCCGGCGGGCCTGTGGGGCTCGCCACCCTCCACCTCGACGCCCTCGACCCCAGTAAAGGTGCTCATTTCTTCACCGGGCGACGGCGACGAGGTTCCCCTGGGCCAGGAGGTAGCTATCGAGCTGACCCTCTCGGCGGCGGGGCTCGAGGTGGTCGACCACGTGGAGCTGCGCATCGACGGACGCGCTGCCGGTGAGCAGCGGGTTCAGCCGCGGCTGCCAGGCCAGGCATCGCTGCCCGTCTCGCTGCCTTGGCGGCCGGGCGCCGCCGGCGAGTACGACATCGCTGTCGCGGCTGTGTCGGCCAGCGGAGAGACACTCGGCAGCGCGGAGATCGTGCTTCGGGCCGGCGAGCTAGCGGCACCGGCTGTGCCCGAGCCGGCCTGTCTACCACAAGCCAGCTTCCTGTCCCACGTCACAGTGCCTCCAGGTGAGATCTTGGCCCCAGGGGCGCGCGCGGACAAGGTGTGGCAGGTGCGCAATAGCGGCACGTGCGCCTGGGGTATCGGCTACGAGCTGGCCCAGGTGAGCGGCGACGACCTGGGTGCCGCCGGTCCGCTCACCGTGCCCCCGACCTCCGCAGGCCAGCCCTGTGACCTGGCGGTGACCGTGTTGGCACCGCAAGAAGCCGGAGTCTACCGTGCCTTGTGGCGCCTGCGCTCACCGCTAGGCGAGTTCTTTGGCCCCGCCCTCAAGGTAGAGATCGAGGTCAAGGCGAAAGCCGCGAGGAGTGTGCCGCCCGCCAGCCCGGAGCAGCTCGAGGCCCGTCTGATCGAGGGCGGCGAGGCTGTTGAGTTAACCTGGGTAGACGGGTCGGACAATGAGGACGCCTTTCGCATCCACCGCCAAAACGTGGAAGCCAGCGTGGGCCTGGTGCCGGCCGACGGACAGTTATTTGTCGACCGCTCCGTGGCTTGCGGCGCCAGCTACCGGTACAGCGTCGTGGCATTCAATGCCGCTGGGGCATCGTCGCCGGTCGAGGCGCCAGAGATCAGCATGCCTGCCTGCGCCGCCGGCAGCGCAGCCCCTCCTACCCTTATCCTGACCGTCATTCCCAGCCAGGTCACGGCCGGCGAGACCTTTTCCCTGGTCTTCCAGGCAGAGGACGATGCCGGGCTGGTCCGGGTCACGATCCGCGGTCAAAACACCGGCGATCCCACGTTCGATGCTGGGCAGAGCTTTGCCTGCGAGGGCCACCGCTGCGCGGCCTCCTGGCCCCTGGCCTGGACGGGCGAGGCCGGAAGAACCTTGACCTTTGTGGCCGAGGCCTGGGACGTGGCGGACATTCGCTCGGAGCCAGCTCAGGCCCAGGTGGTAATCCGACCTTCTCCCTGAACCTGGGGCGAGCGATCTGTAATCCCCCGCTCTGCGGCGCATCTAGTCTAGTGCGCTTGCTACTCCTCCAACCACCCTGTCGCAGGCCGGTGCGTAGTTGGCGTTTGGTTGCCGGGAGGGTATAATCGTCAGGTGGCCGAGGGAGTGCCGAATCGAGTCCTGGAGAGTTCATGTTGAAACGCTGGCAGTTGTGGCTCGGCTTGCTCGTCAGTGTCCTGTTCCTCTACCTGGCGCTCCGCGGCCTGGATCTACCTGTGGTCTGGCAGCACGTGAAGAACGCCGATTATTGGTGGCTCATCCCCGGGGTCACCATCTATTTCTTTGGCGTATGGGCCCGAACCTGGCGCTGGCACTATATGCTGCGCGCCCTGAAGGACATATCGCTGTGGCGCCTGTTCCCCGTGGTGTGCATTGGCTACATGGGCAACAACATCTACCCGGCCCGCATCGGCGAGCTGCTGCGAGCGTATGTGCTGCGCCGCCGGGAGGGAGTGAGCATCAGCGCCAGCCTGGCCACGATCCTCGTGGAACGCATCTTTGACGGCGTGGTCATGCTCCTCTTTGTGTTCGTCAGCTTGCCCCTGGCACCCTCTATCCCCGGTAACTTGCGGACCTTTGTCATCGTCTTCAGCCTGCTCTTTTTCGGAGCGCTGGGGGTTTTTTTCGTCATCGCCGCCCGGCCGCAGCGGTCCCAGGCCCTGACCGATTGGGTCATCGACCGCCTGGTGCCACCCCGCTTTCGTGACGCACTGCGAGGCTTCGCGAACCGCTTCCTGGAAGGCCTCTACTTTCTGCGCAGCGGCCGCGACGTGGCCATGATCTTTGTGACCTCCGTGGTTGTCTGGCTGGCCGAGACGGGCAAGTACTGGTTCGTGATGCAGGCCTTTGACTTTGAGGTTTCGTTCTTTGTGCTCATGCTGATGAACGGCGTTGTCAACCTGTTTACGACCATCCCTTCGGCACCGGGTTACATCGGCACGTTCGACGAGCCGGGCATCGAGGTTTTAAAGGCCTTCGGCGTCAACGCCAACATTGCCGGGGCCTACACCCTGGTACTCCACGGCGCGCTGTGGCTACCCATCACACTCTTGGGGGCCTTTTATATGTGGCGCGAAAGCCTGTCGTGGCGTGACCTGAGCCAGGCCTCTCGCTTGCGCAAGGAGCAGCAGGCGGAGCAGAGCTAGAACGCTTGTCCAAACAAGCATTCACAGGCACTAACCGCCGGCCACCGGCATAAAGATGTGGATCCGGTCCCCGTCGTGTAGCCGCGTGGCCGCCGCCTCGTCCCAGTCGACAGGCCGGCTGTTGACAAACAAGCTGTACAGCACGCGGTCGAAGGGCTTGCGCAGGCCCTTGCCCTTCAGGCCCGCCTCGAACTCGGGGTAGAGCCCCTGCAGCTCGGCCAGGACGTCGGCCAGGGTGGCGTCCTGTGCCATAAAGATGGTGACCTTGGGCTGGCCCACGACCTGGGACAGGGGTGCGCCCATCTTGACCGTGATCTTCACGGGCCGGCCTCTTCCTCGCCGCCGTAGCCCGGTGGCAGCAGCTCGCCGCCGCGCCACTGGACCTCGGCGCGAATGGTCGCCAGACAGCCGGTCAAATCGTTGTCGAGCTGCTCCAGCGTCAGGTGCAAAGCGCCGCCCAGCTCCTGCACGGCGTCGGCCACCTCTACGGCCAGCACCCCGTCGCGGCAGGGCACGGCCAGGTCGACAACGTACTCGGCACCCGCCTCGCGCACCGGGTACCGGCGCTCGGGCGTCAAACCCTCCTCACGCAGGGCGTGGTACAGCCGGTCGACGAACTCGCCCCCTTCCGCAAATAGGTCGTTGATCTCGTGGGCCGACTGGAAGCGGTCCCAGGTCGTGTGAATAAAGGTCACGCGCCGCCACCGCCGGCTCGTGATCGGCGGCACTCGGCGCTGCAGCGGCCCTATCTGGAGCTTGTAGTAGGGCTCGTCCGCCCGCGGATGATCCGCCTCGGCCGGCAGCAGGTCGCGACGGGTGGCCAGCTCGTGCCCCAGGCAGCGGGCGTAATAGTGCACGCCCCACTTTTCCTCGCCAAAGGCCGCGGTCAAGTAGAACGCCACGTACTCGAAAAAGATGCCGCGCAGCGCATGTGCGGCCGGGATCCGGTACCAGCCTTCGGTGCGCGCCACTTCCAGATCTTGGGGGCGGCTTATGACGGCCACCAAGACACGATCTTCGGGAAACATGGAACCGCCTACTACCCTCCGTTTGTCTTACGCTTCTCCAGCGCTCATTATACACGAAAGAAAAAGCCCTGTCTACACGCTCTTTTTTCCTCGCCTCCTGTTGACATTCTCTGCCGCTTCTGCTATACTCCCCCCGGCCTGTTAGGCTTGCTACACCAGACCTCAGAACCAGGCACACTCCCTCTTTCAGTCCAGGCCTGGCCGTATGCCCAGACCGGCCCGCCGTTCAAAACCTAGCCAGCGTTGGCGAAAGGAATGCGATGAAGCGGAACAGGCGGTTTCTGGCTTTGGCTTTGCTGCTGCTCATACCCGGGCTCGGTGGATCTGGTTTGGCCGCGCCCTTTGGCAGCCCACAGCCCAACCTGACCTCGCTCGATCTGGCACTGTCGAGTGCTCACTTTGTGGTACATTACACGCTGACGAACTGCGGGTCGTCAGGCAACGATTGCCTGAACAGCGACGCCGAGGCCCAGGCAACCATCGACATCCTGGAAGAGGCCTATGCGCTCCTGGTCCATGACTCCAGCTACGGCTTTCCTCCACCCCTGGGTACCGGTACGGTCGACAGTTCAAAACAGCTTCAGGTCTATGTCCTCGACCTCGACGGCATGTGCGGAGTCGCCATGTGGGATACCCCGGCGCCTCATGACTATTTCAAGCTCGACTCTGGCTGCATCCGCGACGAGTACCGGGCCGATGACCTGCGCAGCATCCAGAGCACACCAATCCACGAGCTCTTTCACCGCGTGCAATACCAGTATGACAAGGGCGCAGAGGAAAAGTGGAGCTATGAGGGCAGCGCCACCGCCGTTCAAGACAAGATCTTTGGCGGTGCCGGCAGCCTGGATGCCCTGCGCAACAGCAGCTACGTGCAGCGTGCCAACCGCTACCTGCGCAACCCCAACCGCATTGACTACGATGATTACGGCGGCGCGGTCGCCGGGCTGCGCAGCGCGTCGTACTATGCCTGCCTCTTCTGGACCTATTACATGGAGACCTGTGGCTCGGTGAGGCACGAACCCGCCGTGGGCATCGATGCCCTGCGCCTCTATTGGGAGCAGACGCTCCAGCACGACAATGTCAAGGCCATGGACCAGGCCGTCGCAGCCGCACCGGGCTGCCCCGACCTCCAAAATATGGAGGACCTGTTCCACGACTTTATTGTGACCAACTATGTCAAAAACATGGGCAACGTCAGCGAGCGTTTCCGCTACGCCGACGAGCAGGGCCCGGAGGGAACCAGGTACGACGACGTACATCTCGAGGCGCACGACGCCATCGCTCCGGGCGATGCGCTGGTCCGCCAGGCTGAGGAGGTGGCTGCCTGGGGCGCCAACTACTACGTGGCCCTGCCCGACGCCGCGAGCTGTGCCTGGCTACAGGTTGACGTGCGCGGAGCAACAGGCAGCCGCCTGCTCATGACCATCGTGGCCACCGATGCCGCCAACAATGCCCTCTATTACAACAGTCCCGATTTTCGCCAGCGCGGCCAGGAGATGGTGCGCACGATCCGGAATCAGCGCTGGAGCCGGCTGGCCGTCATCGTCGGGGCAGCGGACGCCGGAGCGAGTTACGATGTGCAGGTGAGCTGTGTGGAGCTAGCGTCCAAGCAGCGTGACCCCAGTCCCCGGATCACCAGGGCGCTGCACCCGCTCTAGATCGCGACGGACCTACAGCTCCTCGTCCCCGGCCCTGAAATGCTCGGCCAAGCGGACAGCCAGGCTCGAAGGGTCCGATGCCTCAATCACCAGCTCCCTGCTGCCGTGAAAGGCCATGAACTCCCGCAGGGCAGCGGCCAGCTCGGCTACCAGGTCGTCGCCGGCACTCTCGCCCGGTTCCAAGTACAAGCCGCGCAGGATGAGCCTCTGCGCCTGGCGATCGGCCTTGGGATCGAGACGGCCTACCAGCCGACCCCGATGGAGAATCGGCATCACGTAGTAGCCGTAGCGCCGTCGAGGCGCTGGGGTATAGATCTCGATGCGATAGTCAAAGCCAAAGAGATCGCGGACCCGCGCGCGGTCCCAAATGAGGTTGTCAAAGGGTGATAGCAGGGTGGTCACCGTGGGCCGGTGCTCGCCGGCCTCGATCTCGCGCACCAGCGGCAGGTCAGCAGGCGTCAGGTAGGCCCGCTCTTTCCAGCCCTCCACCTCAGCGGTCAGCAGGGCGCCCTCCTCCTCCAGGCTGCGCAGCGCCTGCCGCGTGGGGATTAGCTTCAGGCGGTGATAGTCGCAGGCCTGGGCGGCCGTGGCGACGCCAAGGTGCCACACGCCGTGCTCCGCCGCCCAGCGCCGGTAGTCCTCGACGGTGCCGGCCGGCGGTTCGGCGCTGTCCGGCAGCACCCTCTCCGCCAGGTCATAGAAGCGTTGAAAGTTCTCCCGGCGGTCGATCATGAGGTAACCCCGGTGAAACAGGAACTCCAGGGCGTCTTTGGCCGGCTTCCAGTCCCACCAGCCCTTTCGCTCGGCCCGGGGATCCTCGAACTCCCGCGAAGCGACCGGCCCACGTGTCCGCACCTCAGCCAGCATGGCATCGAGAACCTCCTGGGGATTCTCACCCAGGCTGTTAAAGAGCCAAGACGGCAGGTCCTGCTGCCGCCTGGCGTGGATCAGGGGCGCCAGCCGCTGGTAATGTTCAACGGGGATCAGGCAGGCGACGTGCGCCCAGCCTTCGAAGAGCTGCCGCTCGGGGTAGAGGAGGGCATCCAGGTCGGCCGGATCGTAGAGACCCACCCGGCTGAGCATGACCAGGTAGTGGCTGCGCGCAACGACGTGCACGGTGTCCAGCTGCAGCAGCCCAATCCGCCGGATTGTGTCCAGGAGTGTCTGCCGATCCGCGCGGGGCGGTCGGCGGTGTAAACCCTGCTTGACGACGGCCAGGATGCGCACCGTGTCCCGCGCCAACTTCAGGTTATCAGACATGACGCCCTTTCATCCATCCAGGACGGCGGCCAGGAAAGCGGCCCGCCGTTCCTCCGCGTCTACCACGTTTGCCAGCCGTCGAAAGCTATGGCCCTCGTCGGGATAGAGCGTCAAGCTGACCTCTTTGCCCAGTGCCTCGAGCAAGTCGCGGGCCTCGAGCGACTCCACGGCCGGGCAGCGCACATCGTGCGCACCGCAGATCAGCTGCACAGGCGCCTGAATGCGATCCAGGAAGAAGAAAGGGGAGCGCTCATGCCACAGGTCGTGGTTGAGCGCCGGATCACCCATGTTCTCCACGTCCCAATGGCGCAGGTCCTCGCGCACGTTCTCGTGCGAGGTGAACCAGTTGAGAAAGGGCACGACGGCTGAGCCACCCGCCCAGCGATCTGGATAACCGGTGAGGGCCGTCATGGTCAGGTAACCGCCGTGGCTTCGCCCGGTGACGGCAATGCGCCGCGCATCGGCCAGGCCTGTCTGCACCAAATAGTCCGCCCCGGCGACCACATCCCTGGTATCGCCGCCGCCCAGGTCAAAGCGGTTGGCGAGCTGCCACGCGCGCCCGTAACCTGTCGAGCCCCGGTAGTTGGGCGCCAGCACCGCCCAGCCGCGGCTGACCATGTGCTGGATGGCCGGGTCCCAGGTGAGCTGAGACAGCCAGTTGGGCCCGCCATGCACGACCACCACCGCGGGCCCAGGCGCCTTGGTCCCCGGCACGCGGTAGAGCAGCGCGGGGACCGGCTGTCCGTCGAGGCCGGGATAGCGCACGGTTTCGGGCGTGACAAAGGGTGCGCCTTCCAGATCGGCCGGGAGGGAACGGCTGATCTGCCGCCACGTACCGCCACCTGTGCTGAGTGAGAGCAGCCAGAGGTCCGTCGGCCGGTGGGGACTGTCCACGGCGACGAGCAGAGCGTCACCGCCCGGGGTGAAGCGTGGGGCATGGTGGATGCCCGGCTCGAGCTCGTAGCGCGTGCTCCGGCCCGCCTGCAGCTCGTGAACGATGATCCAGCTCCGAGGTCCCTCGCTCTCGATCCAGGCCAGGCGCCTGCCGTCCGGTGCCCAGGCGGGGTTGGCCCGATCCGCGGTGCCTGCCGTGAGCCAGGCAATCTCGCCCGTCTCCAGGTCATAGATCCCCACGTCCCAGGTACCGCGCACGTCAGAGACAAACGCCAGGCGCATGCCGTCGGTGGCCGGGCCTTGCGACGCGGGCGCCCAGCGGCCATCCCGGGCGTTCAGCCCATGCCCTGCGGCGCCCACAACGCGCACCTCGCCGCCATCCAGGGGAACGAGGGTGAGGCCGTAATCCTGGCCCCGGGTTTCGGCCGTCACCGCCAGCCAGCGGCCGTCGGGTGACCAATCAACGTCGCAGGCGGGGGAGGGGCTGCGCCAGGCGAGGCGCGCCGCGTCACCGCCCAGGCCCAGCAGGTAGGGACAGAAGTGGCCGTCGGGCGCGGCGAGAAACGCCAGTTGTGGCGCGGGATTCTCGCCGCCTGAAGCCTGGGGCGACCAGGCTACGCTGGGCTGCAGCGCTCCGAGCAAGCTGGGGGTCAGGTTGGCGTGCTCTCCGCTCTCCAGATCACAGACATGGAGGTCAAACGCCTCGCTACCATCGATGTCGACGACGTAGGCCAGATGCCGGCCTGCGGGCGAATAGCGGGGTGCGAGCTTTGCGCCCGGCCCCGCGGTGACCTGCCGCGGCGCCCGTGCCAGATCGAGAGGCGCTTCATAGATCTCCCACTGCCCGGTCCGGTTCCAGGCAAAGGCCACCCGCGAGCCGTCGGGCGAGACCTCGTAGCCGCCGTAAGGATCGACGTGAGGCACCGCCATTAGGGCGGCGAGGGCGAGGGGCTGCTCGGGATGTCGGTCTCTTGCCTGATTCACAAACCCTCCTGTGCCGCAGGCTATAACCCGTCTGATTTTGCGGCAAGGGAATCCTTACGCGAGCCACCAGACCAGGAGGCCCGCGATGCCGGTGAGAATAAAGGCGGGCAGCAAGGTGTATTTGAGCACCCTGCCCTCCTGGCCGATAAGGCCCACAGTGGCGGCGCCGACGATGAGCTTGGCCGGGGCGATCATCGAGCCCAGGGAGCCGCCGGTGGTCTGTGCACCGAGGATCGCGAGAACGTCCAGCCCCAGCAGCCCGGCGGCCTGCTGCTGCAGCGGGACAAAGACAACGTTCGAGTTGGTATTGCTGCCGGTCATGAAGGCGCCCAGGAGGCCGATGTAGGGCGAGACCAGGGCATAGTATGGGCCGGCGAGGTCGGCCAACCCTCGGGCCAGGACATAGGTCATGCCGCTATGATCCATGGCCATGGCCATACCAACCAGGGCGAGCATGGAATAGGAGGCCGGCCATGAGCCATTGACGGTCTTAAGCACGATGCGGCCGGTGACCCCCGGTCTGTAATAGCCCAGCAGCCGGTAAACGACGTAAAACAGGATGGCCACATACAGGAGCAGAGCGCCCGCATGGCCAAAGACGCTGACGCTCCTGCCCGGGCCGGCAGGCGTTGTCCAGCCATAAGCTGTCTGCACTTCGGGGAACTCGGCCTGGAGGGCGACCCGGTTTAGAACACCGGTCAACCACAGCTCGGCAACGCCGACGACGACGATGAGCACCACGTAGGGTGCCACCGCCAGCCAGAGGGGCACCGTTCGGCCCCCACCGCCCGGGTTGGGAGCGTGGGGCGATGGGAGCGGGCCGTCGGCGCGGTGCTCGCTGCCCTCGGGCGCCAGGTCACTGGTGGCCAGGGGCCGGACCCGGTAGCGGGGCAGGCGCACGACGAGCGGCGCCACGGCCAGGCCGGCCAAGCCCGCGCCAAAACCGGCCAGGTTCCAGAGGCCGGTCAAGGCCAGGCCTGCCTGTACTGTAGCCATGAGGATGCCCATTATCAACAGCGCCGGCCAGGCCTGGCGCAGCGAGGCCCAGCCCTTATCGATCCAGACTGCCAGGATTCCACAGCCCAGGCACGTCACGCCTAGCAGGAACGATGACCAAGGCGCCAGCTCGTACCCGGACAGGCCCGACT
>JBFYTF010000241.1:0-2709 GCA_041300865.1 Anaerolineae bacterium | reverse complement strand
GCAAAACCGGCGGGGTCCGCATGGGGCAGCACTGACGCTCCCGCACGTGACACACTGCTCCTGCCGCCAGGAGCAAACATCAGAGATATGCGGCACCATAGCTTCGAAAGCCCGAGCAGTGAGGATGCAGCCTGCTGAACGGCTGCATCCTCGCCACCGGCGCCTCACACCTGTATCTGCCCGTTCCCCTAGTCGCGGTCCGTTTCGATGACGAACGTCAGCTTTGCATCAACCCGGTATTTCACGACTACGTCGCCTTCGACAAGGGCCTGCACGCCCTCCACGTAGACATGCTTGATGCCTCGCACCGTCTCAGCGGCTTCGCTCACAGCCGACTGGACAGCAGCCTCGATGCTGTCTCCCTCTGCCAATACCTCAATTACCTTTGCGATAGGCATAACTTTCTCCTAGCTGGCCTCGGTCTCTTTCAGCCGACGCTCGAACTCCTGTTCGGCTTGCTCGCGGCTGTAGCCATACTTCTGCTGGAGCAGGCCGATGAGTCGATCGGCCTTGCCCCCCGCCTGTTCCAGGTCATCGTCGGTAAGTTCGCCCCACCACTCTTTGACCTGGCCTCGCATTTCCTTCCATTTGCCTTCAAAAATGTCCCTGTTCATCCTGTGATCCTCCTGTTTCCTTCGAATGAGCTGCCCTCAGCTTGCGTGGGTGCTCCGGGCAGCGTCCTGCGGCGGCGTGCTGTCCACCTATGTCTTGCTTTCCTTCTCCGAAAGGAACCGATGGACTGCGGTGCCGCACACGGGACAGACACCTTTGGCCATCGGCCGTCCCTTTGACGTCTTGACGACCGTAGCCGGAGTAATCGTCCGCTTCGTGCGGCACTTGACCCAATAGCCCTCGAACTCCATCGTGCAGCCCATCTCTTTTCTTCTAGTACACCCAGGCTGAATTGTCTGCTGGGTATGATCGCTGACCTACGGACACGCTGCACCCAGACCAGATGCCGTCATCTTTCGACAACTGGAGGCTGCAAAGTGAAAGGCCCGAAACCGCCTGCCATGGATTTGAGTGACGCTGAGCACCAGGGCTGATAAGACTGATCAAGACCCATAGTGTGGAATGCTAAGGCGTCCATCCGGGCGTTTCGCAGGAGGCTGGATCCCCCGTCTGCAGACCGTCCTTCAGCGCCAACCGCCGCTGCTCGGACGATCCGTGGGTCCACGACTCGGGCGAGACGTAGCCCTGCGTCTGGCCCTGAATGCGGTCGTCGCCCACGGCAGCCGCGGCGTCTAGACTCTGGGCGATCTCCTCATCCGTCAGAGGCGTCAGGTAGCCGGTTTCGGTGGCGTGGTGCGCCCAGACGCCGGCCAGGCAGTCAGCCTGGAGTTCAGTCTGAACTGACGCGCTCTGCGGCCCTGTGGCGCCCGAGCCACCCGTCGCGTCCAGCACACCGAGGAGGTTCTGCACGTGATGACCGTACTCGTGAGCCAGCACGTACGCCACGGCGAACGGGCCGCCCTGAGCGCCGAAGCGCGTGCTCAGTTCGTCAAAGAAATCGAGGTCCAGATAGACCATCTGGTCGGCCGGACAGTAGAACGGCCCTACCGCCGCAGTAGCGTATCCACAAGCGCCCTGCGTTGCTCCCGTGAAAAGCTGTGTCTTGGCTGGGATGTACTCGGCCCCCTGGCTGGCAAATGCCTCGGTCCAGAAAGCCTGGATGCTGTTGACAAAGCCCACGACGCGGCAATCCTCACGCGTATTTGCGTCTGCCCCGGTCCGGCACTCCTCCTCCAGGGTGTTGATATCGCTGGCGTTCGCAGTCGATGCCGCTGGCGCTTGCCCAGTCAAGTTCCCCAGGTCGCCAGGGTTCACGCCCAGCAGAATCGCCACCAGCAAGACCACCAGGCCCAGTCCGCCGCCCCCGACGGCCACCGCCTTCCCCAGCCCCCGGCCACGCCGGTCCTCAACCTGGGAGGTATCTAGGCGGGATCTCTCGTTGAATGGCATTGGTCCGTCCTCCTCTCCTCTAAGCACCCTCTGGAGTGCGCGACTGGCGCACCCGGAGCATTGCGGCCTGTTGTGAACCGATATCTTGATAACGTGTGCCCATGATGCGCGCAGACGACGATCTCAACGGGGCCGGCCATACGACCCATTACCTGTTCCTCATTATCTGTTCACGATCGTGCGGCATGACACATACAGATCAGATAGCAGATCTGTGGAAGCAGTATCCCCACGAGCAAGCAGGGTGACGATCTCATCACGCCGGGTCAGCAGCGACTGTAAACCTGCTATTTCTGCCTGCGAGAGGCCTGAATCAGCGCCATTCGTTGTTTCTGTCCGCAGAGCAGTAAAGAAGTCACTGGCAGCTTGACGGGCTGTTTCATAATCGCCCCGTTGCGCGTAAATGGCTGCGGAGGCAAGGCTGTTCTCCATCCTGGCCAGGCTTGTTTGGCGCTCTGCCTCAGCAAGACTGCTGAGTGTTCACGAGACTTGAGCCACATGGGGACGAAGCCGAGTAGGAAGGCGACGAGCAGCCGGGCAACATAGAGGACAAAGCCCCGTATCCGGTGAGTGGTCTTGTCCGGTTTGGATTGTTTGTTTTCGCTCATGCCGACTCCCTTACAGAATATGCTCCCACGCAGACCCAGTGTGGTCAGGCTTCGACTGCCTTTCCCGCGTCTTTGAGGGTTTTGGACAAATGGCCCCTTTGCTCGTCGAGCACATCCTGGCCGCGTTGCTGTAGTTCTC
>JBFYTF010000239.1:0-4029 GCA_041300865.1 Anaerolineae bacterium | reverse complement strand
ATGTGTCAAAAATGCCGACCAGGACGCCGCGCCCTTGAGGACGAGAAGGCGGGGCAGTTGTCAGTTGGATCCCATCCTCGCCGAAGGCCCACTGCTCCCAGAACGCGTCGGCGGCGGCATCACTGACCGCGCTGCCCGCCGGGCTGCCGCCAATGCTCCACGGGCTGCCACCGATGCTCCACGGGCTGCCACCGATGCTCCACGGGCTGCCGCCAATGCTCCACGGGCTGCTTGTCAGATAGTTCGGCTCGGGGCTGACCGGGCGGTCTCCGGCCGCCTCTTGCAGCCGGCGGATCACCTCCTCCACCTCCAGCTCACCTCCGCTGAAACGGTAGCGGGCGATGATATACTCGTCCACGGCGGCCAGGCCCGACGGCAGATTCGTACACTCCGTCAGCCCCATGGCCGAGAACTGGAGCTCGAGCTCGGGCTCGACAAGCTCGAGCTCGACGCCCTCGCCGGCTAGCGTCTGTGTCGCCTCCTCTACCACCGCTTCCACATCCGCCCGCGGGCCGCTCACCAGGATCTCGCGCTCCACGAAATATTGCGTTTCCTGTGGCTCCCAGCGGAGCAGCAGGAGCAGCAGCACCAGGACGATCAGCAGCAGGCCCAGCACAAGGCGCCAGTCGACCCGCCGCGGATCGCTTTCACGGCCTTCTTTCTGTTCTGTTTGCTCGATCATGTTCGCCATCCCTCCTCACGGTGCTAAACGCAGCACACGCGCGTATTCCCGCAGACTACAAGGTTCCGGCGTCGCCCACGAGATAAAATGGTGCCCAGTAGTAGGGATGTTCCTGTTCCAGGGCCTGGCGCTCGGCAAAACGCAGTGCGGCGGCTTTCGAGGAGCCAGCAGCCAGTTGACCGTAAAGAGTGTCGATCATCTCTGCTGCTGAGCGGTCCTCGACTGGCCACAGGGTGAGCAGCAGCGAGGCGGATCCGGCGTACAAAAAAGCGCGCATCAGGCCCATCAGCTCGTCGCCGCCACCTATTGCACTCCGGCCCGTCTGGCACGCGCTCAGGGTGACCAGCGAGGTGGCCAGCCGCAGGCCAAAGATGTCAAAGGTCGTGAGCCAGCCATCGGCCAAGACCAGCCCGGAGAAGAGAGGATTGTCGGAGCGAAAGTCGCCGTGCGTCGCCAGATGGAGGACACGGCACTTGTCGAGGATTGAGCGCAGGCGGGCCAGGGTGGCCTCCTCCTCCAGATAGGCCATCCCGTCGAGGTGGCCGGCCACCTGCTGCGCCTCGGCAAGCGTGTGCTGCAGACGCCCCTGCCACGAGTATCCAAAGGCCGCCAGCTCCGTGGCGTCCGGCGGGCGGCGCACCTCTTTGCAGTAGCGGAGCGCGCTCGCGCCGGGCAGGTAGCTGATCTCGTGCCGCTCGAGCAGATAGGCCTCGCGGTCGTGCAGGGCGTGGAAGGGAAGGTAGTGCAGTGAACCGTGTGGCACGACAATGAGCTGCCGGTACCCTGGCAAGGCATCGGTCAGGGGCTCGACAAGGAGTGCGTGCAGCTGCTGGAGGAGGCGCCGTGCGTTCTGCGCCAGGGCGGCGACGTGCTCGCGCGCGCTGTGGGGCACGGTGCGCAGGTTCAGCCAGAAGAGGTGGATCAACCGTCGCACCTGGTCAACGTCGCCCGGCAAGGGGCGTGCCTCGACGCGGCTCCTGTCAACCAGGAACGCGACGAGGCGGCCGTGCACGCCAAAGTACTCGACGAGCAAGGTGCCGTCGTCAAGATAGGGCTGGACCGGCTCGGTGCGCACCTGCCACAGGGCCGCATCGTGCGCGTACTCGTGATTTCGTATGAGGAGCTGGTGCCACAGCTCGGTGATCTGCTTCTCGAGGGCGAGCACTTCCTGCTGCGCTGTAGGCGCGCCTCCACGAATGGGGATCTGTTCTCCGGTCTCCCAGCGGCGATAGAGCCTGTCGCGCTCTGCCCGCAGGGCTTCGAGGCGGGCCACCAGCGGCGCGTCAGCCTCGTGACGCGCGCGGAGGCCGAGGTCGAGGCGGTAGGCAAGTAGGTCGAGGAGCGCACGGGACTTGCCGCGCTCGGCCAATTCGAGGCCGTGCTGAGCCTGGCCGGTGGCGAGGCAGATGCCGACGGCGTCCTCGTAGACTGCCGTCTTGTCCTCCAGGAAGGCGACGCGGAACTCGACCATCAGCCGCCCGCGGAGCTGTTCCAGATCGGCGATGGCGCGCTCGTACGACTCCAGGGCGACCCGGCGGTCGCCCTCAGCCTCGGCGAGGCGGCCGAGAAGGTGGTAGCCCTCGTAGGTAAGCGACGCCAGCCCCTTGGCCTCGCCGAGGTCGACGGCCCGCTGTGCCCAGTCGGTCGCTTGCCTGTTCTCACCCTGGGCCGCCGCGACCCGCGCCGCGACGAGCTGCGCCTGGGCCTCTCGCACCAGAAGGCCATGTTTGCGAAACACTGCCACACACGCGGCCAGGAGCGCCTGGCAATCGGCGCTGCACCCCTCCCTCACCAGGATCGTAGCCAGTTCCAGGTCGGACGCCGCCACCCACACCTCGTTCTCCTCGGCCGCGAAGCGCTGCCGCGCCTCCGCCAGCGACGCCTTTGCCTCGTCGTAACGTCCCAGCCCGGCGTAGGCGACAGCCTCGTTGAGCAGGCTCTGCGCTACCTCAAAGCGCGTCCCCAGGTCGTGAAAGAGATCGTGCACCTGCCGGGTCCGCTCCAGGACCTCTGGAAAGCGACGCAGCATGAGGAGGCAGTCGCTCATGAACAGGTCGACCAGGATGGCGTCACGGCGGCGCCCGTCGGCCCAAAAGACGTCGCGCGCTTCGGTCAATAGCTGGAGGGCACGGTTGTAGCGCCCGAGGACAACGTAGGTGATGGCCAGGTTCTGCCGGGCGCGTGCCGCCTCAACCGTCTGCCCCAGAGCGGTCAACCGTTCCCACGCTTGCCGGCTGGCTCCCACCGATTCATCAAAGCGACCGAGATTGCGCAGCACAATGGCCCGGTTCTGCTCGATGAGGGCGAGGACCGGCGTTCCCTCGGCACCGAGCCGGCGATGTATCTGCCGTGCCCGGTCGAGCATGTCCAGCGCGGCTGCGTCTTCCCCCTGGCGCCCGTGAACGGCGGCCATGTTCATCGTCAGGGTTGCCAACGGGGCCCACTGTCCATTGGTTTCCAGCACCCTCCCCGACCACTCGCTCACCTCTACCGCCTCTTCGTAGCGGCCGAGGCAGGCGAGGGGCCACACTTTGCCGACTTGCGCCCGTGCTTCCTCGACTTGCAGGCCGAGGGTACGGTAGATCGCGCCCGCCTCATCGTACAGAGCCCGAGCCTCCTCGTACTCGCCCAGTCCGATGGAATGCGCGTTGGCCCTGGCGAGCAGGCCGAGCGCCCGGTAGCGAGGCTCACCGGAGACGTCACCCAAATCGCACAGGAGCAACGCGACGGCCATGGAGCGACGGACATCGACGCGCAGCAGTTGGTCCGCGCGCGCCTTCAGAGCCAAAGACGCCTCGTCGGTCCACAGCGCGGGATGGGTCTCCAGGTACTGCCGTCGGGCCGGAGCCTCCGGCAAGTCGAGCAGCTCCTCAATCTGTTCGTCCACCGTTCCTCGTCCCAAGGGGTCGCTCGGGGCGGACTGCCCCTTGTCCGGCCGCTTCGGGCTCACTCTACTGCCAGGTCCTGCACATGCACCTCCGTGCTCGGCCCTTCCAGGATCAGATCGTAACTGCCGGGCTCGAGGCTGGAGATAGAAAAGTTGCCGGCGGTATCGACCGGCACGGACGCTATCCGCATGCCGTGCTGCCACAGATGCGCTTGAAACTCTTGTGGCTCGGGGCCTAGCAGAAGGCCAAAGAGGCCACGCAGGCTCGGATGGCCGGCATCCGCCTGCACTTCGATCGACAACTGGAAGCCACCGGCTTCATAAACGCGCGCCCCTTCTTCAGCCCCGCGCGTACCGGCGACAGCGGTGCCCGGCTGCAGCGACAACCCGGGGCCCGACATGCCGCCGACCAGGCGGGCGATCCACACGCGCACATGTGCCTTGGCTGTCTGCAGCGCGT
>JBFYTF010000018.1:0-2870 GCA_041300865.1 Anaerolineae bacterium | reverse complement strand
CCGGCAGGCTCCCCGGTGATCTCGGGTGGGCAGCCGGGCAAGCACAAGATCGCCGGCATCGGCGCGGGTTTTGTGCCGCAGGTGCTCAACACCGCGGTCATCGACGAGATCATCACGGTCGCGGACGACGACGCCTGGGACATGACCCGCCGCCTGGCCCGCGAGGAGGGCATCCTGGCCGGCGCCTCGTCGGGTGCCGCCGCCTGGGCCGCGGTGCAGGTCGCCCGGCGACTGGGAAGGGGCAAGGTCGTCGTCGTAGTCCTGCCCGACACCGGCGAGCGCTACCTGAGCACCAGCCTCTTTGGCGAGGAGTGAAGGTGTCCCGCGGCCGGGAGCGGCCCACGCTCCTGGTGTGGGCGGTGATTGACTGCGGCGGGCAGCCCCAATCGCGGGCTGCCAACTTGAGGACTGCAAGACACACGAAGGAGTGACCGACCCATCATGAACGAACGAGCCGAGAAAACCGTCTACCTGGACCATGCCGCGACAACGCCCGTGGACCCGAGGGTCGTGCAGGCGATGCTGCCTTATTGGACGGAGCAGTGGGGGAATGCCTCGAGCATCTATTCGCTGGGCCGCCAGGCCGGCCAGGCGCTCGAAGAAGCGAGGCAGACCGTGGCCCGGATCCTCAACTGCACGCCCAAAGAGGTCATCTTCACGAGCTGTGGCACGGAGAGCGACAACCTGGCCCTGCGCGGCGTCGCCTTCGAACGGCAGAAGCGGCTCAAGAAGAACCACATCATCACCTCGTCCATTGAGCACCACGCTATCGGCCACACGGTGGAGCAGCTGGCCAAGCATTTCGGCTTCGAAGCCACCTTTCTGCCCGTAGATCGTTTTGGCGTGGTGGATCCCGCAGCCGTGGAGCGGGCCATCCGCCCAGAGACGGCCATCATCAGCGTCATGTACGCCAACAACGAGGTAGGAACGATCCAGCCCATTGCCGAGATCGGGGCCATCGCCCGGGAGCACAAGGTGCCGTTCCACACCGACGCGGTGCAGGCGGGCGGTGCCCTGAGCCTGGACGTCGACGCCCTCAACGTCGACCTCCTGTCCCTCTCGGCGCACAAGTTCTACGGGCCCAAGGGTGTCGGGGTGCTCTACGCGCGCCGCGGCGTGCCGCTGCTGCCCTTGCAGACCGGGGGCGGGCATGAACGCAACCGCCGGGCGGGCACGGAGAACGTGCCCTACGCTGTGGGCCTCGCCACGGCGCTGCGCCTGGCCTACGACGAGCTGGAAGAAACGAACGCCCGCATTGCCCGCCTGCGCGATCGCCTCGTGGCCGGTGTCCTGGAGACCATCCCCGACAGCCAGCTGTCAGGCCACCCCACGCAGCGCCTGGCCAACAGTGCCAGCTTTCTGTTCCGCTACGTCGAGGGCGAGTCGATCTTGCTCAGCCTGGACCAGCTGGGCATTGCCGCGAGCAGCGGCTCGGCCTGTACCAGCGGCTCCCTCGATCCCTCTCACGTGCTCATGGCCATGGGTTTTCCCCACGAAGTCGCCCACGGCTCCCTGCGGCTGACCCTGGGCAAGGGCAACACGGAGCCAGAGATCGACTTTGTCCTGGAAGTACTGCCGGGCATTATCGACAAGCTCCGGCGCATGAGCCCGCTCTACAATCCATAGCGCCCCTGGCTCGCAGCCCGCCATTCGCAAGCCGGTGGCATGTGGCTCAGGCGGGCTGCACAATCGGGGTGCACAAGCCAGCGACATGTGGCACAGTCGGGCTGCACAAGCCGGCGGCACGTGTCACATGAGCGCTGGGTTGTGGGCGGTGGCTTGCATCCTGTGGTGCCTTGAGGTAGAATAGGGCAGGTGCTGCTCGAAACGGCGAGGGCTCGGGCGGCCGGACAAAATCGTCCCCGCGTAACGGAGAGGCATGGCACTAGCGAATCTCGAGTTGGCCTGCAAGCAGGTATTGATGTTTGGCGGCAAGGGAGGTGTGGGCAAAACGACGACCTCGGCCGCCACGGCGCTGCACTTTGCCGCCCAGGGGCGGCGGACGCTCATCATCTCCAGCGACATGACACCCTCATTGTCCGACATCTTCGAGTGCGAGATCGGCCACCAGGAGACACCTATCCCCGGCGTCGACAACCTGTGGGGCCTGGAGATCGATCCCGACGAGGTCATGCGTCGCTGGAAGATCAAGTTCGGCCCGGAGATCTATGAGGCGTCGCTCGTCTTTGTCGACATGCCGTACGACGAGCTCGTCGATTACGTGGGGCTGGCGCCCGGCATCCAGGAAGAGTTCTTGCTGGACTTTATCCTGGAGCGCGTGCGGCACGGTGGCTATGACCTGGTGGTCTGGGACACGGCGCCGGCAGGCGACACGCTGCGCTTGCTCGAGCTGCCCTACAGATTCCTGAGCCATCTGCGCGTCGCGCCGCGCGTCTATCTCAACGTCCGCGACAAGCTGCAGCTGGGCCGGGTGCCGTTCCTGGAGCTGATCGACAGCTGGCGCGAGCTCTCGGCCGAGATCACTGCCTTTTTCCGGGATCCGGCCAACGCCGAGTTTGTGCTGGTAACCATACCCGAAGCACTCGGCGTGTACCAGGCGCGGCGGTTGGTCGGCGAGTTCGCGCGCTTTGGCCTCGATATTCAGCGCATGGTGGTCAATCACATCATCGCCGATCCGGATTCCGAGTTCCTACGGCAGCGGCAGGCCATGCAGCTTCCCTACTTGCAGCTCCTGCAGGCTGAGTATGGGCAGCAGATGAGCATCACCCACGTGCCGCTCTTTGCCCACGAGATCAAGGGTGTCGAGCGCCTGGGCCAGGTGGAACGCGTCCTGTTTGCTTCATAGGGGAGGGAACTGGCATGAAACCTGACTATCCTGGAGCCACCTGGCGGCCGGCTGCCGCCGAGAA
>JBFYTF010000714.1:0-3711 GCA_041300865.1 Anaerolineae bacterium | reverse complement strand
GTGGAGCAGTTGGCCCATCTGGGTGTGCTGCTCCTGATGTTCGCCGCCGGCCTCGAGGTGGATTTCGAGGCCATGGTCCGTGCCGGGCGCCCGGCACTGCTGGCAGGGATCCTGGGTGTCTTCAGCCCGGTCGTCCTGGGCATGGCCGTTGCCCTGCCCTTTGGCTACGGCTTTCAGCCGAGCCTGGCCATCGGGCTGATACTGGCAGCCACGAGCGTCAGTATCTCCGCTCAGACCCTCATGGAGCTGGGGGTGCTGCGCAGTCGCGTGGGCATTGCTTTGCTGGGCGCCGCCGTGGTCGACGACGTCCTGGTGATCCTGTTCTTCTCTATCTTTGGCGCCCTGGCTGTGGGCGAAGGGGGCAACCTGCTCACCATCGTCTGGGTCGTGGCGCGGATGGTGGCATTCCTGGCCGTCAGCATTTGGCTGGGAGTCAAGGTGCTTCCTCGGCTGCTCCACCTGGTAGACCGATTGCACATCAGCGAAGGGGTGTTCGCCTTTGTCCTCGTGGCGATGCTGCTCCTTGCCTGGTCGGCCGAGTTCCTGGGCGGGATGGCGGCCATTACGGGTGCCTTCCTGGGGGGCCTCTTTTTTGCCCGGACGCACCTGCGCCAGCACATCGAGGAACGGGTGCACGTCCTGGCCTACTCATGGCTGGTGCCCGTCTTTTTCGTCAGCATCGGCCTGGAGGCCAACGCCCGGGCGGTGGGCGTGGAGGGCCTGCCCTTTGCCCTGGTCATCGTGGTTGTCGCGCTCGTCTCCAAGGTCGCCGGCAGCGGCCTGGGGGCACGGATGGCCGGCTTTTCCAACCGCGATGCACTGCGCTTGGGGGTGGGCATGATCTCACGGGGGGAGGTGGGCCTGATTCTGGCTGCGGTGGCGCTGGATGCCGCCCTGATCGACGACGCGGTCTTTGCCAGTATCGTGGTTACCGTCCTGCTAACGACGCTGGTCACGCCCATCTTGCTGCGGCTCCTGTACCCCAGACCAGCCGCTGAGGAGCCGGTGGCGGCCGGTGAGGGACAAGCCAAAGAGGATCAAGAACCGAGTCCTGTAACGGAAAGGGAGTAACCATGCCGAACCTACTAGTCCTGGTGCTGGATGACCCGGGCCGGTGCCCGGACGTCCTCGACGCCTGGGAAGGGGCCGGGGTGACGGGTGTGACCATCCTGGAGAGTACCGGCCAGGCGAGAATGCGCAGGGCGATACGCGACGACCTGCCGCTAATGCCTTCGCTGCGCGACTTGCTGGCCGGCACGGAGCTACACCACCGGACCCTCTTCAGCATCGTTGCCGATGAGGAGATCCTGGAGCGGGCCATTGCCGCAACAGAGCGGACCATCGGCGACTTGAACACGCACCACACGGGCGTGTTGTTCGTTGTGCCCGTGACCCGGGTGCTGGGCCTGACCAGGCAGTCTTAGGCCGGCTTGCGGCCAAGCCGGCCCGGCCAAATGCAGCGTGGCGACCGGCGGTGTGAAGGAGGCGCGCGTTGGAATTGCTGCGCTTTGACTGGGAATTGTTGGTTGTCAGCCTGGTGAGGGTTGGCCTCGCCTTCCTGTTTACCCTGCCAACTGCCTGGGAGCGCGAGCGGTCCACCCGCATCATGGGGCTGCGCACGTTTCCCCTGGTGGCCGTGGCGAGCTGCGGCTATGTGCTCGTGGCTATCGCCGTGGTCGGCGAGGGAGCGGACGCCCAGGCGCGCATCATCCAGGGGTTGATGAGCGGCATCGGCTTCCTCGGTGCCGGGGCGATCTTGAAGGAGGGCGCTACCGTGCGCGGCACGGCCACGGCGGCCAGCGTGTGGATGACGGGCGCCATCGGCGCGGCAACGGCCTACTCGCATTACGAAGTGGCCATCGTGTTGAGCCTCGTCACGTTTGTGACCCTGCGGCTGCTGTCCCCGGCCAGGGAGGAGAAGGCACGGGCGGACGAGCGTGCCGGAGATGATAGCACGGGCGGCGGGTAGCCGTCCGTCCGGCTGTCCTCAGCGGCCCAGGCTGTCGGCCGGGGCGCGGCGGAAGTAGGCGCGGTAGGCGGCGGTCTCCAGGAGCACGTCGCCCAGGCGGCGGCGGGCGGAGCGCACCGCTTCGGCGTCCGGCCGGCCCGTGCCCGGGGCCAGGCGCCAGCGTCCCCGGGTCTTTTCCAGGAGGCGCACCCGGCCGCCGGCGGCGAGCCACTCGAGCCCAACCTGGACGGTCGCCACCCGGTGGCCCAGGCGGGCCGCCGCTGCCTCCAGATCCACCCAGCCATCTCTCGACCGCAGGGCGAACTGGGCTGCACCCGCCAGCCGCTCGAGGAAGGGGGTGGCCTTGTCCAGGCCGGTATCGCGGGCGAACAAGATCAGCTCGGTGGGACGCGCGGCATCCAGCGCGGCTTGCAGCTCGCGCGGACCGGGCGGTGTGGTCCACACAACCAGCCGGCTGCCGGCCTCGAGCTCGCGTCGCGTGCGGCTAGCCACCCCCGGCGGCTCGATACCCTCAGCCCAGACCTGGAGCTCGCGCTCGCACTCGTCGTGGAGCACCTGCAGGGCCTCGTCCTCGCCCTCGATGGCGCGATAGTCGCGCACCGCTGCTGCATACGACGGCCGGATCACCTCGTGCCCGGGCTCCCGCTCGCGAGCGGCGATCCACTGGACCTGGACGTTGGGCATGCCGCGATAGTCGTGGCTGCCGACCGTCACCGCCAGGTCAAAGCGGCCGTGGGGCAGGGGCCAGCCGGCACCCTGCCACCAGAAGACCGTCTGCGTCCGGTCCTGATCGTCTTCGACGGTAAGGCGGCGGTGCTCACCCGCGGGGCCTAAGGTGGTCTCGCTCAAGACCCGTAGGTCGCGCACGCCAAGGATGAGGGGCGGGTTGCCGCGCCCGAAGGGTGCCAGGCGGCCGATTTGGGCCACAAGGTCCAGATTCAGCTCCGGGAGCTCCACGATGGCGTCGAGGCGCAGGACCGGCTGGGGGGCAGTGGCTGCCTGCGCGGCCACGGCCTGCGAGAGGGCGGCCCGCAGCGCGGGGATGCGCTCCGGAGGCAGGGCAAAGCCCGCGGCACCGGAGTGCCCGCCATATTCCTCCAGCAGCGGGGCGCACCGGCGCAGAGCGGCGATGAGGTCCACTCCGGGGACGGAGCGGCCCGAGCCCCGGGCGAGCTCACCGGTGGCAGGCGCGGCGATGAGGACTGCCGGCTTGCCCAGCTGCTCCGCCAGCCGCCCGGCGACGATGCCCGTGACGCCCGGCAGCCAGCCGGGGTCGCTCAGCACCAGGGCGGCGTGATCCTGCTCGAGCGCCGGGACCTCGCGGATCTGGGCCAGGGCGCCGTCCATCACCTGCCGGGTCAGCCATTGGCGGCGGGCGTTGAGAGCTTCCATGTCCGCGGCCAGCAGGGCGGCGCGCTCCGGGTCGGCGGTGAGGAGCAGCTCCACCCCGGCACTGGCGTCGGCCAGCCGGCCCAGGGCGTTGAGGCGCGGGCCCAGGGCAAAGGCGATGTGCTCCTCGGTCAGGCCTTCAGGCCGGACGCCGGCGCGGCGGTAAAGGGCGTGCAGGCCCGGCCGCGAGGTGTGGCGCAGCGCCTCCAGCCCGCGCTGCACCAGGGCGCGATTGTCGCCGGTCAGGCTGCCGACGTCGGCCACAGTACCCAGGGCCAGCAGGTCCAGGGCCCGGCGCGCAGCCTGCGGATCGAGGGCGTTGGCCAGGGCAAAGGCCACGCCCACGCCAGTCA
>JBFYTF010000707.1:0-3245 GCA_041300865.1 Anaerolineae bacterium | reverse complement strand
CCAGGTCACCGGGTCCCTCGGCAGTGCCCAATCCCAGCGCCTGCAGACCAGAGTCCCACTGCCCGGCCAGCGTCTGGCGCCAGTCCGGATTGCGTTGCAGCAGCCACCAGCCGCCGGCCAGCCCGACGGCTACAATGGCCACGAGAGCCAGGAGAACCACCCATCGCTTCAAGTTGCTTTCCTCCGTCCTCTAGCAGACCTGTGCCGGCCTTGAGCCCCCTGGAACGCTTACCCGGGGGCCCCGAGCTGGCTCGGGCTGCCCTGGTCACAGGTCCGAATACACTGTACACGTGGTGCTGCCGGCCTAACCCGGCGGTGCGGCACTTGCCTTCCGTTGCTCCCCGCATCACCAGGTCGCCGTCCCAGTTGAGACCTCCGGCACGTGTCGCGCTCGCCAACTGCATCCTGGCCGGCCCGTCACGCCGGGGGCGGCCGGCGCACAGTGGAGATAAAGACGTCCTCCAGGGAAGGAGCAATCAAATCCAGGCTGCGCACCTGCACCCCTGCCCGGTCGAGGACCGTCTCGATCTTGGCCGTGTGCAGCCCGACATCAGGCGCCACGACGTGAATAAGGGCGCCATAGAGGGCCACCTCTTCAAAAAGGCCCATGCCGCGCAGCGCAGGGATCGCCAGATCTGGCCGGTCGCAGTCGATCTCGAGCACCTGCCCACGCATCTCGGTTTCCTTGATCCCTGCCGGCGAGCCGTGGGCCACGATGTGCCCGTGCTGGATGAAGGCCAGTCCCTGGCAGTGCTCAGCCTCGTCCATGTAGTGGGTCGTGACCATAATCGTCGTCCCGTCCTCGGCCAGCTCGTACAGCAGGTCCCAGAATCCCCGGCGTGACAGAGGGTCCACACCGGCCGTCGGCTCGTCGAGAAAGAGCATCTCAGGCTCGTGGACGATAGCCGCCCCCAGGGCCAGGCGCTGCTTCCAACCGCCGGCCAGGTTACGCGTCAGCTCGCGCTCCCTGCCCTCGAGCCCGGCCATGTGCAGGACAAACGCCTTGCGGGCACGCAGACGTGCGCCGCGCACGCCATAGGTCTGCCCGTAAAAGTTCAGATTCTCGTCGACCGTCAGATCGTCGTACAAGCTAAAGCGCTGCGACATGTAACCGATCTGGCGCTTGACCTGGGCGGTCTGGCGGACAATGTCCAGGCCGAGGACCGTGGCGTGGCCCGAGGTGGGCTTGAGCAGCCCCAGGAGCATGCGTATCGTCGTCGTCTTGCCCGCACCATTGGGCCCCAGGAAACCAAAAATGCTGCCGCGCTCAACCGCAAAGCTCACGCCATCGACGGCGGTGAAATCGCCAAAGACCTTGGTCAGATCTACGGCCTCCACGGCGTGCTCCTGCACCGGGCTCAGTGCAGCCCGGCCCGAGTGGGCGCTGGTCGCGCTCATGTTTTCGCTCCCTGCCCTGCGTTGCTCGCCATCTGACGCTGAACCAGCGAAATAAAGGCCTCCTCCATACGCGGCCGCGTCTGCCGCAGGCTTGCCACCTGGATGCCTGCCTCTCGCAAGACCCGTAACAGGGCATCCTGGCGCTGGGCTGCATTGTCCACAAGGACGTGCAGCAGGTCGCCGTAGGTCTGCACCTCCAACACCCCTTCCTGCCCGGCGAGGATCTTCTGAGCCAGGCGCAGGGCTGCAGCCACGTCGCTGCCCGGTCGCAGCTCCAGGAGCTCACCGCCCACCAGGCCCTTGATCTGCTCGGGCACGTCCTGGACGATCAGGCGTCCCTGGTACATCAACCCCACGCGCGAGCAGCGCTCGGCCTCGTCCATGTAAGGCGTGCTGACCAGGATAGTGATGCCCTGCAGGTGCAGCTCGGTCAAGATGTCCCAGAAGTCGCGACGGCTGACCGGGTCGACGCCGGTGGTCGGCTCGTCTAGCAGGATCACTTCCGGCTGGTGGATGAGGGTGCAGGCGAGGGCCAGCTTCTTCTGCATGCCGCCCGACAGGTGCGCCGCGCGGCGTTTCTTGAACTCGGTCAAGCCGGCGAACTGCAGGAGCCGCTCCTTGGCCTCGCGGCGCTCGCGGCCCCGCACGTCAAAGACATCGGCAAAAAAGTCCAGGTTTTCGACCACCGAGAGGTCACCGTAAAGGTTAAAGCGCTGCGCCATGTAGCCGATGCGGCGCTTGATGGCTTCCGCCTGCCGGATGCTGTCAAAACCGGCCACCCGAGCCCAGCCCGCGGTGGGCGTCATGATGGCGCACAGCATGCGGATGGTCGTCGTCTTGCCCGCGCCGTCGGGACCCACCAGGCCAAAAATCTCGCCTCGCTGCACGGCCAGGTCCAGGCCGTCCACGGCGGTCAGCTCTCTAAAACGGCGGGTCAAGCCCCCGGTCTCGATCACCCAGTCCTGCGCAGACATCGAGCCTCGCCTGTTTATACCTTCTCAAAGAGGAGCGTGTAGGATAGCAGGTTGCCGCGCTTCTCTCGCAGCCGGAAGCCGGCGCGCTCCGCCCAGCGCGTGAGCGTCGAAGCCAGGGGATAGTCGGGATCCATCAGCACCTCGCTGCAGGCCAGTGTGCCCGCCGGCGCCAGCACGCGGCGCAGCTCGCGCAGCGCCCGGACAGGGCTTGGGACCTCGCCCATGACGGTGATCATGAAAACGGCATCAAAGCTGCCGTCGGGGAAAGGCAGATCCGTCACGTCTGCGAGACGGGCCTGCACGTTGCGCACCCCCTCGGCCGCGGCCCGCTGCTGCACGCGCGCCACCATGCGCGGCTCGATGTCCACCGCCACCACCTGGCCCAGGGGGCCCACGCGCCGGGCTGCGCCCAGCGTGTACGTGCCGTTGCCCGGCCCAACTTCCAGCACCCTCATGCCCGGCCGGAGGCCATGCCGGACCGCCATCTCTTCCGGCGGCTGGATACGGCGCCGCAGGGGATTGTCGATCAGGTCGGCCAGAAACTGGGGCATCGGAAATCTGTAAAAGTGGCGCACAATCCGCACCGCGGTATGCCAGGCCACCAGCAGCAGCGGCAGCGCCAACAGCACCCGGGCCAGCCGGCGCAGCGCATTCCGGGAGCCACCATCGCAACCTATCGTCCTCTCAACTTGCCTGCACACAGGGTCCTCCGCTCACTACCCTCTCTCACTCCAGCCGCTTGCGAAAGCGTAGGGAGGCCAAGACCATGACGCCGAGGCCAAAGGCCGCCAGGGCTGCCACCTCCCCGGCCAGCAGGGCAAAGTCGCTGCCTTTCAGCAAGATGGAGCGCACGATGACCAGCGCATAGGTCAG
>JBFYTF010000703.1:0-2876 GCA_041300865.1 Anaerolineae bacterium | reverse complement strand
CCCGCGACGACCTCGTCGAGTCCTGCCTTCATGGCCAGGATCTTTTCAGCGAATGTTTTGCCCATCTCATTACCCCCTTTGGCAGTGAAACGTGAGCCAAAACGCGAGGACAACCCTGCTCCGCGTCTGGCGGGCCTATTGTATGCCAATTCGAGCTCGCTGTCAAAACCATTTGGGCTCTCGCCAGGGCGTTGGCCTGTCGCTGCCTGGGCCGTATCCCCCGCCAACCCGGCGATTTGCCAAGCCCTGGCGCTGATGCTATAATCGTCACTTGCGCGCTCGCACCCGGCGATGCCGGGGCAGTGCCGCCGAGCGCGGGCTGTAGCAGGGGGGAGGATCGGCCATCGCTCACGTGCTCGTCGTCCTGAACGGTGTGCTATCCATCTTGAACGGAGTGAAGGATCTCCCCCGACAGGCCGGCGTCCGGCAACCTGTGACCGAGGGTTCGCGACTGTGGAAGCCTTAGAACACCAGCTCGTCGAGTTTCTGACCAACCTGTTCCAGACCATCGGCTGGTTCGGCGTGGTAGTCATCATGGCCCTGGAGAGCGCCAACATTCCCATCCCCAGCGAGGTGACGATGCCCCTGTCCGGCTGGATGTTGGTGCAGGCCAAGGGCGGGACGGCCTGGGACGCCGTGCTGCTGGGCGGCCTGTGGGGAGCCGTGGGCTGCACCATCGGCTCCGTGATCTCGTATGGCATGGGCGCCCTGGGCGGCCGGCCTTTGGTGGAACGGTATGGCCGTTACATCATGGTTGACGAAGAGGACCTGGAAAAGGCCGACCGCTGGTTTGCCCGCTGGGGCGACTGGGCGGCCTTTATTTCGCGCCTGTTGCCCATCGTGCGCACCTTTATCTCCTTCCCGGCGGGCGTGGCGCGCATGAACTTCTGGCGGTTCACCGTCTACAGCTTTATCGGCTCCTTCATCTGGTGCGCGCTGCTCGCCATGGGCGGCTTTTATTTTGGCGAGCACTGGGAGGAGCTACGGGGCATCATGCGGCCCTTTGACATCCCCATCGCCCTGGCCATCGCTGTGCTCGTGGCGCTTTACGTCTGGCGCCACGTTCGGTCGCGGAGAGCCGCGCAGGCTGACCTGGAGCGTGGAGGATGAACGACACGCAGATCCCGCTGGCGGACAGTTACGAGGGGCTGTACTCTCGGGCGCAGAGTGCGCTGGCCTCCGGTAACGTAGAGGAGACGATGGCCATCTACCGGCGCCTGGCGGACCGTTTGGGCCGCCTCACGCCCCGCATCCTGGAGCGCCGGCCGGAGCTCCGCAGCCTGCATCGCGCCGCCAGGATGGAGCTCGCCTCGCTGCTGCGGCGCGAGGGGCGCTACACTGAGGCCATCGACGTAGTGAAGGTGCTCCTGGAAAGCCACCCGGAAGAGGCACGCCTGTGGCGGCGGGAGCTGGCCATTCTGTATGTGGCCCGGGGTGACGTCGAGAGTGGCCTGGCCGATCTCCGGGCGCTGGCCGAAGAGGCGCCCGAGGAGGCCACGGCCTGGCTAACCTTCGGCCAGGAGGCACGCATCGAGGGGCGCTTTCCCCAGGCCCGTGAAGCGCTCGACCGCGCCCTTGAAGTCTGCCGGCGCACCTCCTGCCCGGAGTTGGCCCGCATCCATCGCGAGCGGTTCGAGTTCTTCCGAGCCGCCGGGCAGGTCAATGAGGCGCTGGCCGCCTGGGAAGAGGCGGCGTCGCTCGATGAGGAGGTGCGCAAGGGCATCAGCGAGGTTGCGGCCATGCTCGCCGACGCTGGCCGCTACAGTGAAGCCCGGTCATTTGCCGCCCGCGATCCCAACCCCCTGCGCGCGGGTCTGCAGCGGGGGCGCATTTACACGCTGATGGGCAATGCCGCCGAGGCCAGGAAAGAGTGGCGCCTCGTCGCCGATCTGAACCCCGACGAGTTCGAGTACGGCCACGAGGCCTGGGTCGAAGCCCGCCTGCGCCTGGGCGATGCCCAGGACGCTCTCGAGTGGCTACAAGATGCCCTGCGCGACCGGTTTAGCATCCGGCTGTTGGTCCTTTCGGGCGTGGCCTGGGCCATGTACGGCGACGCCGAGGTAGCAGCCACCCTCTTCCAACAGGCCATCGGCCTCTTGCGCTACCAACGCCCCCCCAAGAAGAAACTCGACAGCGCTGATTGGCGCATCCTCGACTCGCTCGTGACCGACGAAGAGAGCAAGAAGGCGCTAAAACCCTATTTTGCGGTCGTCGAAACCCTCTGGAGGTAGCCGGCGCGGCACACGGATGTGCCCACCTTCCAACTTGGCCGTTTGGAAGGCTGTCCGTTCTGTGCTATAATGCGCGAGGCCTGCCCGGGGGAACTCTGAGGTGCGACAAATGCGTTTTGCAGAGGCGGAAACAAGATACCGCGACTTGGAAGCCCAGTACTTGCAGGGTGATCTGGCCGAGGAGGAATTCCTGGCCCAGGTCGCCGAGCTGCGAGTCGAGGATGAGGAGGGGCGCCTGTGGTCGATCAGCGGGCGCACCGGCCGTTGGCTTCTGCACGATGGCCGGGGATGGGTCTATGCCGAGCCGCCCACGGAGGCTGCCGCCGTTCCTGTGGCGCCAGAAGTGCCACCGGCCGTGGCCTATCCGCCTCGCCGCCGCCCCGAACCCCGGCCGCCGGTTGTCACCGGCGAGCAGGGGGCAGCCGAAGTCGTGCCAGCGGCTCGCCCTGCGGCTCGAAGTGCCGGGCTGGGAGGCTCTCGCCTCCTAGGCGGCGTGCTCGTGACCTTGCTCCTTGTCTCGTGCCTGGTACTGGCCGGCGTTTCCACCTGGGTCTTGTTCCTGCGGGACCTGGGGGAGCCGACCGCCATCACGGCCGCGGACACGGCTGTCGCCGTAGTCAGCACCTTCACTCTGGGACCCGAGAC
>JBFYTF010000702.1:0-3250 GCA_041300865.1 Anaerolineae bacterium | reverse complement strand
CGGCCCGGCAGATGACGGGGATGACCTCGCGCGCCTCGCTGCTGCAGCTCGGACCCACCACCGCCACGAGGCTCGGGTCGCGGGCCAGCTCGTTGGCCGCCACGAGGCCGGCCTCGGCGGTGCAGCCGCTGTCCTCGCCGCTGAGCTCCACGGGGTGGCCGCGGATCTCGCGGCGGGCGGCCACGGCCAGCTCCACTCCGCGCCACGAGTCGACACCCAGGGCGGCGTCGGCTCCGGCGACGACCAGCAGGTAGCCGAGGTGGATGGGCTGGCCGGCGGCCAGGTCGACGCAGCCGGCGGGATCGTCGCAGCGGAAGGCCTCGCCCTCGGCCGCCGGGGGCGGCACGACGGCCAGGGTGGCTGTTGCCTGGGCGGCCGGCCGCGTTGGGCTTGCCTGGGCAGCAGCCAGGGTGCGGGTGGCCGGCGGTGCAGGCGCGCCGGCCTGGGTACCCGGCTCGTCACCGCCGAGGAGCACGGCCAGGCCCACCGCGACAACGCCCACGACCAGGAGCAGGGCGGCGAGCAGCCATGGCCAGGCGCCGCGGGGCCGCGCCTGGCGGGCGACCGGCGGTGGGGCGGGGTGCGCGACCACCTCGGTGCTGTCGCCCTCCCGACCCTGCGGCGACGGAGCGGGGCCACCGGCCGGCGCCAGGGCGGCGCCCGGCACATAGACCGTCTCCTCGCCGCCTGCCGGGGGCTGGGAGGCGGCCGGGCGGGCCGGGGCCAGGAGCGTTGGCTCTTCCCCCTGGGCGGCGGGCGGCACGGGTGCACCGGCGGTGGCCGGCCGCGGCTGGGCTGCGCCCAGGGCCTCGGCCAGCGCCTCCACAAAGGCGGCCGCTGCCGGGTAGCGTTCCCCGGGCTCCTTGGCCAGCGCCTTGCGCAGCACGAGGTCCACGGCCGGTGCCCAGGCCTGCCCCTCGGGCCGGGCCTGCCGCAGCAGCGGCGGTGGCTCGTGCACCTGCCGGTAGAGGACGCCATGCGGCGTGCTGCCGGCGAAGGGCGGCCCGCCGCCCAGAAGCTCGTAGGCCACGATGGCCAGGCTGTAGAGGTCGGTGCGGTAGTCCACCTCGTCGCCCCGCGCCTGCTCGGGCGACATGTACTCCGGCGTGCCGACCAGGGTGCCGGTGGTCGTTAGATGCGCGTCCTCAGCTGCGCGGGCGATGCCAAAGTCGCCCAGGGCGGGCTCGCCGCCCGGCGAGAGGAGGATGTTCCCCGGCTTGACGTCGCGGTGCACCAGGCCCTGGCCGTGGGCATAGTCCAGGGCCGAAGCCAGGGAGCGCAGGAGCTTCACAGCGCCGGCGGGGCTCATCGGACCCCGCTGTCGGAGGGCCGAGGCCAACGATGGGCCGTCGACGTACTCCATGACGAAATAGTAGGTGTTGCCCTCCTGGCCGACGTCAAAGATGGTGACGATGTTGGGGTGTTTCAGCCGTGCCGCCGCGCGCGCCTCCCGCAGAAAGCGCTCGATGAGGCCCTCCTGGCCCAGCAGATAGGGCGCCAGGACCTTCACGGCTACCCGGCGTTGGAGGAGGGGGTCGTAGGCGAGATAGACCGTGCCCATGCCTCCGCGGCCGACCTCTGCCCGGATCTCGTACTTGCCCAGCCGCCTGCCGACCAGATCGCCGTTCATGGTCCCTCCCTCTTGCCGCGCGACAACCGCTTATGGAAAGAATTGTAACCGAAAACCCGGTGCAAGTCAATGGATTCTGCGCGGGCCTGCATGCCGGCCGCCCGGCAAAGATGTGGGGCCTGACGCCGGCCTGCGCACGCGGACAACCCAGGCGGGTTGTCGCACCATTTGTGGCCGGCCAACCCGTTTCGGCGGCGGCTTGTGCTTTCAGGCCAGATGCGGTATAATGGCTGCACCCCGGCGGGGACAGCAGATCAGGAGGAACTGATGAGAGGCGAGCTGGAGATCGTGCCGGTCAGGACGGAAAAAGAGCGGCGAGCCTTTGCCCGCTTTCCATGGGAGCTATATCGCGGTGACCGCTATTGGGTACCGCCGATCTTCAACGACCGGCTCACGCTGCTCGACCCGGCCAAGCATCCCTTCCACGAGCACGCCACGGTCCAGCTCTTCCTGGCCCGGCGCGACGGCAAGGTCGTGGGCACCATCAGCGCCCACGTCAACCACCGCCACAACGAGGTCTATGGCGACAAGGTCGGCTTTTTCGGCTTCTTCGAGGTGATCGAAGACGAGGAAGTGGCCCGCGCTCTCCTGGACGCGGCGTCCGATTGGCTGCGCGGGCAGGGGATGGATGCCATCCGCGGACCCGAGAGCTGGTCCCAGAACGAGGAGGTGGGCCTGCTCATCGACGGCTTCGATGCGCCGCCGGTGATCATGATGACCTACAATCCGCGCTACTACCAGGGTTTCCTCGAACGGGCCGGCTTTGAGAAGGCGCAGGACATGTATGCCTGGGACCTGTTGACCAGCATCTTTGACCTCGACGTCCAGCAGCTGCCGCGCAAGTTCCTGCGCGTTGCCGAGGAGGCGCGCAAGAGGGTGGGCCTGACGGTGGCACGCATGGACATGAAGAACTATGACCGCGAGGTCGAGCGCGCCAAAGAGGTGTACAACGCCGCCTGGGAACAGAACTGGGGCTTTGTGCCGATGACCGACAACGAGATCCACCACCTGGGCAAGGACCTGAAGATGGTGCTCGACCCGGACCTGGTGTACCTGGCCGACTCCTGCGGCGAGACGGTGGGCGTCTGCCTGGGGGTTCCCGACGTCAACCAGGCTCTCATCCGGGCGAGGCCCAAGCCCAACACCTGGAGCCTGCCCATCACCCTGGTGCGGTTCCTCCTGAACCGCAAGCACATCGACACCTTCCGGCTGATGATCATGGGCGTCAAGCCCGAATACCGGGCCCTGGGCATCGACGCCCTGTTTTACGTCGACACTGCCCGGGGGGCCTTCAGCAAGGGCTACAAGCACTGCGAAATGTCGTGGATCCTGGAGTCCAACGACATGATGAACCGCATCATCGAGCGGCTGGGGGGCAAGATCTACAAGACCTACCGGGTCTACGAGAGGCCCATCCGTCTGTAGCCCGCGCCCGTTCGTAGGGCGCGAACCAGCGCGCCGGCCCCCCCCGGGGAGACATGGACCGGCCCGGCAGCGTCCTGCTGCCGGGCCGTTCCATGCCCCCAGGGGGCGTCGATGCCCTACGCCTGCTGCTTTGCTTTTTCGGCCACACGCTGCCCAAAGCGTTCCAGGCTGACGATGGCCCGCCGGTGCAGCCCT
>JBFYTF010000227.1:0-10655 GCA_041300865.1 Anaerolineae bacterium | reverse complement strand
GGCCCGGGCGCAGGGGCTGTTCTACCTGGACCTGGTCGAGCCGGAGGCGATGAAGAACCGCCTCAACGCCGTCTCCATGGACAACTGGATGCACTGCATCGACGAGGCACTGCGCAAGAGCAACTACACCCGGGCAGACGTCGGCTTCCTGAACGTGCTCCACATGAAACGATCGGCCCACCTCGACATGCTCGCCCGCCTGGGGCTGGCGGAGACGCAGTCGGTCTACCTGGAAGACCACGGTCACCTGGGCCAGCAGGACGCCATGCTGTCCATCGTGGAGGGGCTGAAGACCGGCCGCCTCAAGGATGGAGACCTGATGGTCATCGTGGCCGCCGGGATCGGCTACGAGTGGGGGGCCGGCTGCGTCAGATGGGGCGAGGTGCCCGCGGCAGGGAGCGCCTGAGGATCCGCATCACACCGGGCTAGAGACAAAACGGGGAGGGGACAAGACGATGCGCCTGAAAGACAGAGTGGCTCTCATCACCGGCGGGGCAGCCGGCATCGGGAAAGCAACTGCGCGGCGGTTCATCGAAGAGGGGGCCCGGGTCGTCCTCTGTGACGTGGCTCAGCAGATGGGCGACGCGACCGCCGCGGAGCTCGGCCCCAAGGCTGTCTTTTACCGGGTCGATGTCACCAACCGCCAGGCGGTCCAGGCCTGGGTGGACGACGTGGCCGGGCGCCTTGGCCGGATCGACATCCTGGTCAACAACGCCTGCGTCCTGCGCGACGGTCACTTGGTCAAGATGCAGGACGGCCAGCTGGTCACGCAGATGCCGGAAGCCGACTTTGACCTGGTGATAGCCGTGAACCTCAAGGGCGTGTTCAACTGCACCCAGGCCGTCGCCCCGGTCATGATCCGGCAGCGGAAGGGGGTCATTCTTAACGCCACCTCCGTCGTCGGCCTGGATGGCAACTTTGGGCAGACCAACTACGTGGCCACCAAGGCCGGCGTGGTGGGCATGACCAAGGTATGGGCGCGGGAGTTGGGCCGCCACGGCATCCGCGTCAACGCCGTGGCACCCGGCTTTACCGCCACGGAAATGGTGATGCAGATGCCCGAGAAGGTGCTGGAGGGCATGCGTGGGCGCACGCCCCTCGGCCGGCTGGGTGAGCCACTCGACATTGCCAACGCCTACCTGTTCCTGGCGTCCGACGAGGCAAGCTTTGTCTCCGGTGCCGTCCTGCGCGTAGACGGCGGGATCGTCGTCGGCACGTGAAGTCGACTGCTCACCGCAGGGCAGGAGGGAAACGATGAGCCCAGACGAGCTCTACAGGCAAAAGCTCCTCTCTATCCCGGAGGCAGTGTCGCTCGTGCAGTCGCACCAGACCATCGGCGTAGCCATGGCTGCCTCCGAGCCGCCTGGCCTGCTCGGGGAGCTGGGCCACCACCGCGACCGGGTCGAGGACGTGACGGTCTGGGTCTGCCTGCCGCTGCGCCTCTACGACTTTGTCCTGAAGCCCGAGATGGCCGGGCACTTTTTCGTGGAGAACTGGTTCTACGGCGCACCCGACCGCGAGGTGCACCCTCAGGGCCGCACCTCTTACATCCCCAACAATCTGCACGCCGCGGCCAAGGCCAAGCTGCACGCGGCCGGACATCACCTGGACACCTTTTGGGGCACTGCCACGCCGCCCGACAAGCGGGGCTACATGTCGCTGTCCATGGGCCTGGTCATCGAAAAGGTATTGATGGCCGCCGCCGACAAGGTGGTCCTCGAGATCAACGAGAACCTGCCCTGGACGCTGGGCGATACGCAGGTCCACATCTCCGAGGTGGACCACGTGGTGGAAAACCACGTGCCCGTGTTCGAAGCGCCGCCCGCCCCACCGGCCGAGTGGGAACGGTCCATCGGGGGCTATATCGCCGAGCTCATCGAAGACGGCTCCACCCTGCAGCTCGGCATCGGCGGCATCCCGAACGCCATCACCGCCTTTCTCATGGAGCGGCGGGATCTGGGCATTCACACCGAGATGTTTGTCGACGGCATGATTGACCTCTACGAGGCGGGCGTCATCACCGGCCGCCGCAAGACGCTGTGGCAGGGCAAGATGGTGGGCACGTTTGCCCTGGGCACCAGGAAGCTGTACGACTTTCTGGATCGGAATCTGGGCGTGGAGATGCAGCAGGGCCACGTCACCAACGACCCATACATCATCGGCCAGAACTATCGCATGGTGAGCGTCAATACCGCGCTCCAGGTGGACGTCAGCGGGCAGGTCTGTTCGCAGAGCATCGGGCCGCGCCACTACAGTGGCACCGGCGGACAGCTCGATACGCACCGGGGGGCGCAGAGGTCGCCGGGTGGTCGGGGCATCATCGCCCTGCGCTCTACGGCCCGGGGCGGCACCGTCTCGACCATCACACCCATGCTCGCCGAGGGTGCCGAGGTCACCGTGCCCAACCAGGAGGTGGACACGGTGGTCACGGAGTTCGGCGTCGCCGAGCTCAAAGGCAAGTCCATCCGCGACCGCATGGCGGCGCTGATCCGCGTCGCCCACCCGGACTTTCGGGACTGGATCCGCGACGAAGCCGACCGGCTCAAGATCGTGCTACGAGTGCAGGTCCCGGCCTTCCAGCCTGTCCGGCCCGCCCTGCAGGCCACAGCGCCGGGGGTCAGCGCCACGACCATCCGGCTGGGCACGTTTGCCGACCTGTCGGGCCCCAATGCCACGGTTGGCATGGCGGCGCTGCGCGGCTACTCCGCCTACTATGACTATGTCAACCACTGGGGAGGGGTCCACGGGCGGCGCATCGAGCTGGTCGTCAAGGACGACCGCTTTGATCCGGAGCGTACCTCCACCGCGGTGCGCAGCCTGGTTGAGCACGACGAGATCTTTGCCATCGTGAGCCCTCTGGGCACACCCACGAACCTGGCCGTGATGGACTATTTGCTCGACGCTGGCATCCCCGTCGTATCGCCCCACAGCGGCATCTCAGCCTGGTCGTCGCCCCTGCGGCGCACCTATTTCGCCCTGCAGCCCTCCTACCGGGTGGAGGGCCAGCTGCTCGCCCAGTATGTGCTGGCCGAGCTGCGTCCGGAGCGCATCGCCCTGTTTGCTGTGGAGGACGAGTTCGGTCTCGAAGGCACGTCCGCCTTTCAGGCAGAGCTGGCGCGGAGCGGTGTGCAGCCGGTAGCCGTGGTCACACACCCGACGGGCGAGAGTGACCCTAGCGCCTGGGTGGCGGCTCTCAAGGCCCACGAGCCAGACCTCGTGCTGCTCTACACCTACGTCAAACCCGCCGCCGACGTGCTGGAGGCAGCCTGTGCCGCCGGCTTCTCTCCGGCCTGGCTGGGGAGCTATGTCATCTCTGGGACGGACCTCTTTCAACTGGCACGCCCCGAGGCGACGCACGGGCTGCGCGCCACCAGCTATCCCGCCGGCCCACGCGACCACCGCGGCGAGGTGTTGTTCCGCAGGATCATGGCCCGGGAGTACGGCGATTCGCTGCCCGGCACCCACAGCCGGATCGGCTACGCGGCCGCCCAGTTGGTGGTCGAGGGACTGCTGCGCAGCGGGCCGGAGCTGACCCGCGACGGCTTTGTGGCGGCCCTGGAAAGCCTGCAGGACTGGACCGGCGGTCTCTTGCCGGCCATCAGCTACAGCCAATCCGACCACCGTGGCCTGACGGCCCTGGCCCTGCTGCGCGCCGCCGGTGGCCGCTGGCTGGTGGAGAAGGGGCTCATGAAGCTCCGCGAGCCGCAACAGGAGGACAACCCGTGACACGCTGTGGTACAATCGTGAGTACGGGGCGCTACATCCCCGAGATCGAGGTGCCGAACGAAGAGCTAAAGGCCCGCATGACGGCCATCAACCCCAAGCTGGGCGAGGTCGTCGATGCCTTCTATGACAGCACCGGCATCAAGCGCCGCTGGTATGCGCCGCGCGACTGGGCCACCTCCGACATTGCCCTGCCGGCAGCCCAGAAGGCCCTCCAGGCCGCCGGTATCAAGCCCGATGAGCTCGACCTGATCTTGCTCGGCACCGACACACCCGATTACATCACGCCGGGCACATCCGTTGTGCTGCAGCACAAGCTGGGCGCGGTCAACGCCGGGACATGGGACCTCGGCTGCGCCTGCTCCTCTTTTCCGGCTGGCGTGGCGACGGCTGCCGGGCTGCTGAGCACCAACAGCTGGATGAAGTACATATTGGTCGTCGGCGTCTATATGATGAGCAAGCTGGCCGACCCCGACGACGTCACCACCTTCTTCTACGGCGACGGAGCCGGAGCAGCGGTCCTGGCAGCCGATTCAAAGCCGGGATTCATCACCTCTGCCTACCTGGCCGACGGCTCTTACCACAAGCACTGGGGCATCTACTCCGGCGGCACCTACGAGCCGGCTTCCGTCGAGGCCGTCCAGGCCGGGCGGACGCAGGTGCGCCTTATTCAGCGCTACCCGCCCGAAGTGAACCACGAGAACTGGCCGCGCCTGGTGCGCTGGCTCGCCGAGCGGGGCGGATTCGGACTGGAAGAGATCGATATGGCCATCTTTACCCAGGTGCGGCTGCCATCCATCAAGCTGGTGATGGCGGACTTGGGCCTGCCCCTGTCCAAGACACACTGGATCATGGAGGAGTGGGGCTACATGGGCTCGGCCTGTATCCCCGTCGCCCTGGACGACGCCATAGGGCAGGGCAAGCTCAAGTCGGGCGACCTGTTGGTGTTGGTCGGCTCCGGCGTGGGCTATAACCAGGCAGCCGTGGCCCTGCACATGCCTTGACAGCGCGCATGAAGTTTGGCAAGGCCTATCTGCTGGTGGCCGCAGCAAATTCCTGGAGGAGGTGACACGATGAGCAACATTCAGACTTTGGCAGGCATTACATCTCACATGGTTCAGACCCGGCGGTTGCAGTTGCATATGCTCTCCGCAGGGCCCCAAAACGGCACGCCGGTCGTCTTTGTCCACGGCAACGGAGCCTCGGCGACGTTCTGGGAGGAGGTTATGCTGGCCCTGCCCGCGGGCTTCCGCGGCATCGCGCCGGACATGCGCGGTTATGGCGACACCGAACCGCTGCCCGTGGACGCGACCCTGGGGCTGGGGGACATGGCCGCGGACGTCCTCTCCCTCGTGGAGGCGCTGGATCTGGGCCGCTACCACCTCATCGGCCACAGCATGGGCGGTGGGATCGCGATGAAATGTGCCATCGCCCGCCCGGCCGACCTCCTGTCGCTGACCCTGGTGGACAGCATGTCGCCTTTTGGCTACAGTGGCTGCAAGGGCGTGGAGGGCACAATCTGTCACGAGGACGGCGCGCCGGCCGGAGCCGGGAGCGTGAACCCTGACTTCATCCGGCTCATGGCCGCCAAGGACCGTGGCCTGGAGAACCCCTCGTCACCACGCAACGTCCTGCGCCAGTTCTACGTCAAGCCGCCGTTTATCCCACAGCGCGAGGAGGAGCTGCTGAGCTCTATGCTCTCCCTGCGCATTGGGGAGGACTGGTACCCGGGGGATTACGTGCCGTCGCCGCATTGGCCGGGAGCCGCGCCGGGCAAGAAGGGCATTGTGAATGCCTTTGCCCGCAAATACTTCTATGCCGGCGACCTGCCCAACATCGAGCCCAAGCCGCCCATCCTGTGGATCCGTGGCGCCGATGACCTCATCGTTTCCAACAATGCCATGTGGGACATCGCGGCTCTGGGGGCGATGGGATTTGTCCCCGGTTGGCCTGGTGCAGACGAGTGCCCGCCCCAGCCGATGCTGGACGAGCTCCGGGCAGTATTGGAGCAGTACAAAGCCAATGGCGGCTCGTACCGCGAGGAGGTCATTGCCGACGCCGGGCATAGTCCCTTCATGGAGAAGCCGGCCGAGTTCAACGCGTTGTTCCACGCGTTCTTGGGCGGGGTGTAGGAGAGAGGCTGGGCAGCGGCTGGCCCGGGCCAGGGCCGGACACGCCTGCGCCGCAACCAGGAGGGAGCCATGCCCAAGATCCAGGTGAACGGCATCAGCATCTATTACGAGCTCCACGGCCCGGAGGGGGCCGAGGTGCTGGTCCTGTCCAACGGCGTTCTCATGAGCACGGCCAGCTGGGCCTACCAAACGCCGGTGCTCGCCCGGCACTACCGTGTCCTGCTCTACGACTGCCGGGGCATGTGGCAATCGGACCACCCGGCCGGTCCCTACTCCATGGAGCTGCACGCCGACGATCTGGCAGCCCTGCTCGATGCCCTGGGCATCGAGCGGGCTCACATCGCCGGCATCTCCTATGGGGGCGAGCTGAGCCTGGCCTTCGCCCACAAGTACCCGGCCAAGACGTGCAGCCTGGTGATTTCGTCGGCGGTCTGCCACATCGACCCGCTCCTCAGCCGCTGGATGGCAAGCTGGCTGGCGGCCACGCGTGCCCGGGACCCAGAGCTCCTCTTCGCCGCCACGGTTCCCCTGAACTTCTCGGAGGCCTGGATCGCCGCCAATCCTGCTGCCCTGGAAGCGGCCCGCCAGCGATACGCGGCCCTCGACATGGACGCCTTCCTGGAGCTGCTGCTCGGTTTCTCACGGCTCAACCTGACAGGCCTGCTGCACGAGATCACTGCGCCGGCCCTGGTCATTGTCGGCGAGGACGATCTCCTCAAGCCGCGCCAATACGCCGAGATCATTGCCCGGGAGATCCCCGGCGCCGAGCTGGCCGTCATGCCCCACGCGGGCCACGCCGTGTCCTGGGAACAGCCAGGGCTGTTCAACACGCTGATCCTCGGCTTTGTTAGTAAGCATTCGGAGGGTTCCCGATGACAAACGTCCCAGTCCGTGCCGATTTCCGGGTCGGCGAGCAGGCAAGTTTTACCAAGACCGTCACCGAGGCCGACGTGACCACCTTCGCCGGTCTCATCGGCGATTTCAATCCCCTGCACGTCGACGCCGAGTATGCCCGCAGGAGCCGCTTCGGCCGGCGCATTGCCCACGGCATGCTCGCCGGGGGGCTGATCTCGGCAGTCCTGGGCAACCGGCTGCCAGGCCCGGGCTCGATCTATCTCAGCCAGCAGATCGAGTTCCTGGCCCCCGTCTTTATTGGCGACACGATCACCGCCACAGCGGAAGTAACAGAATGGCGACCGGACAAGCGGATTATCACCCTCAAGACCGATTGTCTGAACCAGGATCAGGTTCAGGTGGTGACCGGCAAGGCGGTCCTGATGATCGAACAAACCACCGAGTAGGGGCTCCGCGAGAGATGTTCACCTTTGACTGGTTAGCGAAACGCGCCGACCTCTCACCTGACAGGCTGGCGCTGATCGACGTGGCGACAGGCCGTCGCTTCACCTATGCTCAATTCCACGAGCGAGCAAGCCGCCTGGCCGAGTTTCTCCGCGACGAATGGGCAGTCGAGCCCGGAGACAGGGTTGCGATCCTGGCTCCCAACTCGACCGACTACTTCGAGGTGCTGTACGCGTGCGCCAAGGTGCGCGCGATCCTGGTGTGCCTGAACTGGCGCCTGGCCGTCCCGGAGCTGGAGGCGATCGTCCACGATTCAACTCCGAGGGCCCTGATCTACGATCCCCAGTTTGGCGCTGCTGCGCACGCCCTGCTGGCCCAGACGTCGATCCAGCGCCTGCTCTGCCTGGGCGATGCGGCGCCCGACGAAGAGTGCGTGTACGAGCAAGCCATTTCCCAGGCGAGTGGCCGGTCGATTGTCATGGCGCCGCGAGGCCTGGACGAGGTATGGCACATCCTATATACCGCGGGCACAACCGGTCGCTCCAAAGGCGTGCTCCAGACCTTTGGCATGGTGTTGTACAACGCCCTAAACATCGGCCTGGGAATCGACTTGACCTCGCAGGACGTCACGCTTAACCTGTTGCCTTGTTTCCACACGGGCGGCTTGAACATGTACGCCAACCCGACGTTCCACGCCGGCGGCACGGCCATTATCCAGAGGGTTTTCGAGCCGGCAGAGACCCTGCGCCTGCTGTCAACCCAGGCCACGGCTTTCTTTGGCGTGGCCGCCGTGTACCTGTTCATGAGCCAGCATCCCGATTTTGCCAACACCGAACTTTCCGGGGTCAGATCCTGGGCCTCGGGAGGCTCCGCGCTGCCGACCAGCCTGCTCGACCTGTACGCCAGGCGTGGAATCGTAATCCAGCAGGGGTTTGGCATGACGGAAACCGGTCCCACCGTCTTCCTGATAGACAAGGAGCATGCTCTGTCCAAAGGCGGGTCGGTGGGCAAGGCGCAGATGCACGTCCAGGTGCGCATTGTGGACGGCCACGGAGCAGACCTGCCGGCGAACCAGGCCGGAGAGCTGTTGATCAAGGGGCCAGGAGTCACGCCAGGTTATTGGCGGCTGCCGGAGGTGACCGCCGCGGCCCTGGAGGAGGGCTGGCTTCATTCGGGGGACGTGGCTCGCGTGGATGAAGACGGCTACTATTTCATCGTCGACCGTATCAAGGACATGTTCATCTCCGGAGGGGAGAATGTCTACCCTGCCGAGGTCGAGAATGTGCTCTTTCAGATGTCCCAGGTGGCCGACGTAGCGGTCGTGGGCGTGCCAGATCCCCGCTGGCAGGAGGTCGGCAAGGCGGTGGTCGTCCTGAAGGAAGGGATGGAGTTGTCCGAGGCAGAGGTCATTGCCTTCTGCCGGGGCAAGCTGGCCCACTACAAGATCCCGAAGTCCGTAGCATTCGTGCCGCAGCTTCCACGCAATCCGGCCGGCAAGGTGCTGAAGCAGCAGGTGCGGAGTTGGTTCGTGCCGGAAGAGCAGCCAGCCGGATAGCCTGAAACGGAGGGAAGGGTGACCACGTCACTGCAGGCAGGACAGGTCGAGAAGGTCAAGCGCGTCTTTCAGCAGGCCGATTTCGACCGCTTTGCCGCTATCAGCGGCGATGACAATCCGATCCACGTGGACCCCGCGTTCTCGGCGCGAACCAAGTTCGGGCGGACAGTAGCGCATGGCATGTTCCTGTACGGTGTCGTGTCCGGCGTGTTGGGCACGCGGCTGCCCGGTCCCGGGACGTTGCAGGTGGACCAGGAGCTGCTGTTCCCCAGCCCGACCTACGCCGGTGAAAAAGTCACAGTCCAGGTGGAATTGGTCCAGCTGGAACCTGACGGCGGGCTGGCAGAGCTCGCCACGGCGGTTATGCGCCAAGATGGAACGCCGGGATTGCAGGGCCGGACACGGGTGCGCCTGGCCGGCACAGCTGCGCCCGCGATGGTGGCCAGCAAAGTTGCTCAGGGCGCGCCTGCTCCTTCGGACAATCGGCTTAAAGGACTCGCGATCGGCCAGCGTGCTGAGACACGGCGGGCCTTTGGCCTGCACGACCTGGCGGCGTATGCCGATCTGACCGGCGATGCGAACCCCCTCTTCACGGACATCGCCTATGCCCGGAGGCTGGGCTTTGCCGGGCCGTTGGTGCCTGGCAGCCTGCTGGGCGGGATGTTTTCGTTTTTGCTGGGTACGCGCCTGCCCGGCCAGGGCACAAACTACCTGAAGCAACGGCTCGAGTTCCCGTCGCCGGCCTATACGGATCAAGAGCTCGTCGCTGCCGTTGAGGTCGTTCGGCTCAGGGCTGAGAAGCAGTTGGTGAACCTGGTGACCACTTGCCTGAATCCAGCCGGCGAGGTGGTCTGTCGAGGAGAAGCACTCGTGCTCGTCAGCGATGTCAGAGAGCAATAGGGTATCTGACTTGCACACGAAGGAGGTGAGGGCAGTCAAACAAACTGGAGAGCAAATGTGTGTCGAGTTCGCTTCGACCGAAAACTTGGGTTTGAACTCTAAAGGAGGAGTACAGAAATGAGAAGCGCACAAAAGTTGTTTGCGTTGCTGATGGTGGTGGTCATGCTTGCTGCATGCGGCGCCCAGGCCACCCCGGAGCCGACGGCCGAGGTGGTTGAGCCCACCGCCGTAGCCGAACCGACCGCGGAACCCGTGGTCGAACCCACCGCCGAGCCCACCGCCGAGCCCACCGCCGAGCCATCGGCCGGGCAAGGCGAAGCAGGGCCGCCCACCTTGACGTGTGACAAGCCGCTCAAGATCGGCCTCATCACCGACAAGACCGGGCCGTTGGCCCTCTACGGCGAGATGATCGAGCGCAGCTTCTTGCTGGGCATGGAGTACATGGCCGGCGCGCCGGGGACAGAGGACAACGTCTTTACCATCGACGAGTGCGAAGTCCAGATCCTCATCCGCGACGACCAAGGTGTCGCCGAGACGACGACGACCGTGGCTCGCGAGCTCATCGAGGTCGACGAGGTCGACCTGCTGGTCGGCACGGTCAGCTCGGGGGCGACGGCCACGCTGCAACAGGTCGCCCTCGACAACGACAAGGTCCTCATCGTCGCCCCTGCCGCGGCCAACGAGATCACCGGCGCCAACTTTAACGACCACACCTTCCGCGTCAGCCGCACCAACTACCATGACGCCGTCAACCAGTGCGAGTACATGACCACCCAGTACGACACCTACGTCCAGATCGCACCCGACTATGCCTTCGGCTGGGGCGGTGCCCAGGGCTTCCGCGACGCCTGCACCTTCTTTGGCGGCGAGTTCGTGGCCGACGACATCTTTGCCCCCGCCGACACCACCGACTTCACACCCTACATGGACCAAATCCTGGCCTCCGGCGCCGAAGCCTGGATCGCCACCTGGGCCGGCGGCGGCTTTGTCGCCATGATGCAGGCCGCGGAAGAGTCGGGCGTCATGGACGAGATGGCCATGGGCAC
>JBFYTF010000222.1:0-29708 GCA_041300865.1 Anaerolineae bacterium | reverse complement strand
AAAGAGGTCTCCGGCCTTAAAGTCGCGGCCGACCTGGTCCATGCCGGCGATGAGTCCGCCCTGCAGGACCTCGACGGGTTTCAGGCCCTGGTCCAGAGCCTTTTGCACCAGCCCGGCCACCGCCTCATCCTCGCCCTCGTACAGGTTCGACGCGATCTGCTGTAGAATGTCTGCCATTGTCATTCCTCCATTGTGGGTATGTTTTTCTCGGGCCTCAGGTAGCCCAGGAGCTGTGATATCTCGGCTGCGACCTCGACGAGGCGCTCGGCCAGATGGGACAGCGTGTCAGGTGTGACGCGGTACGCCGGGCCGGCTGCACTAACGGCTGCCACCACGTGGCCGCTGTGGTCGTAGATGGGCGCCGCTACGGCGTTCAGCCCTTCTTCGAGCTCCTCGCGCGCCAGGGCATATCCCTGCTGCCGCACGAGGGCTAGCTCTTCGAGGAAATGGTCCCGATCGACAATGGTCGCTGGGGTAAAAGCTTGCAGGTGGGTGGGCAATGCTTCCGGCATAATCTCGGCGGCCAGTGACGCCAGGAGCACTTTGCCCGCCGCCGTGGCATGCGACGACATGCGCCGTCCCACGCGGCCAATGTCCTTCACCTGCCGGGCCAGCGGCACAAACTGCTCCACATTGACGACCTGCGCGCTTTGCCCCGTGCCCGGGGAGGGCAGATCCAGGACGACAAGGTTGACCGACTCGCGGAACTCCACGGACAGGGCTTTCAGGAACGGCCGGGCCACTTCCTGGAGATCCAGGAAGCCGGCCACCTGGGCTGCCAACACGAGGATGTGGATCCCCAGCCGGTAGCGCTGCGTGTCGGGGTCACGGTCCAGCAGTCCACCACGCTCCAGCGCGGCCATCAGGCGTGAGACGGTGCTCTTGTGCAGTTGTAGCTCGCGGCTCAGCTCGCCAACGCCGCGCTCCGGCTGGACCATGCTGAAAGAGTTCAGGATGGCGATGGCGCGCTCCAGGGACTGCACGCCCGGGCTTGCACGTACCGGCACTCCTTGTCCCCTCCTGTGCTGTCTCACATTATGCAATAGGGTTGCTAAATGCAAGACTATTATACTTCTTCGCGCCCCCAGTGTCAAGCCCGGCCCCGGGAAAAGAAGGCCTGGCGGCGCCGGGGGAACGCAAAAAAGAGCAGCCTTGCCCATGGCGAAGGCTGCTCCCCGAAAGACGGCAGGTGCGCTGACTCAGGCCAACAGCGCCTCAAAGTCACGTCGATCGAGGGTCTCGACCTCGATCAGGCGCGTGGCCAGCAAGTCCAGCTTGTCGCGGTACGTGACCAGGACGTTCCGGGCACGCTCGTAGGCGGCTTCGACGATGCGTCGCACTTCCTGGTCGATCTCTTCGGCCACGGCATCGCTGTAGTTGCGCTGTTCGGCAATCTCGCGGCCCAGGAACACGAGCTCGTCGCGGTCGCCAAAGGTCAAGGGGCCGAGGCGTGGGCTCATGCCGTACGCGGTCACCATCTTGCGCGCCAGCTTGGTCGCTCTTTCAAGGTCATCGCCGGCGCCGGTCCACTTGTCGCCAAAGACCAACTCCTCAGCCACGCGCCCACCGAGCATGCCGGCAATGTCATCCTCGAACTTGTCCTGCGTGTGCAGATAGCGGTCCTGCTCCGGCATGGACATGGTGTAGCCCAGGCTCATGCCCCGGGCTACAATAGAGACCTTGTGCACGGGATCGGTGTTCGGCAGCTTGTTCTGCACGAGGGCGTGCCCGGCCTCGTGGTAGGCCAGCACCTTTTTCTCGCCGTCGGTGATCAGCCGGCTCTTGCGCTCGGGGCCGGCGATCACTCGCTCGACCGCTTCCTGAAACTCGGACATGCCGATGGACTTCTTGTTGCGCCGGGCGGCCAGGATGGCCGCTTCGTTGACCAGGTTCTCGATGTCGGCCCCCACAAAACCGGGCGTCCCCTGGGCCACCACGTCGAGGTCCACGTCGCGCGCCAGGGGCTTGCCGCGGGCGTGAACTTCCAGGATGCCCTTGCGCCCCTTGATATCGGGCCGGTCGAGGACTACGCGGCGGTCAAACCGCCCCGGCCGCAAAAGCGCCGGGTCCAGGATGTCCGGCCGGTTGGTCGCTGCCACGACGATGATGTTTGTGTCAGTGCTAAAGCCGTCCATCTCGACGAGGATCTGGTTGAGGGTCTGTTCTCGCTCGTCGTGCGAGCCCCCCAGACCCGCTCCTCTATGCCGGCCGACGGCGTCCACCTCGTCGACAAAGATAATGCACGGTGAGTTGCGCCGTGCCTGATCGAACAGGTCGCGGACCCGGGCAGCTCCAACACCCACGAACATCTCGACGAACTCGGAGCCCGAGATGGAGAAGAAGGGCACGCCGGCCTCACCAGAGACTGCCTTCGCAAGAAGGGTCTTGCCCGTTCCGGGCGGCCCCATCAGAACCACGCCCTTCGGGATGCGTGCCCCCAGGGAGATGAACTTCTGCGGCTCCTTGAGAAACTCCACCACCTCGGACAACTCTTGCTTGGCCTCTTCGACACCGGCCACGTCGTCAAACGTCACCGTCGGCTTTTCCCCGGTGAACATGCGGGCCCGGCTTTTGCCGAACGAAAGAGCCTGGTTGTTTGTTCCCTGAGCCTGACGCATCAGGAAGAGGAAAAGAACGGCCAGGAAGATAAACGGCAGGAAGCTGCCCAGGGCCACCAACCAGTCTCCCCAAGGGCTAGGCGGCTCAACCTGGATGTCGACCGCACTCAGCTCCTCTGGCCCGGCGCCCAACCCCAACAACGCCTCCGTAAGGTCGGTGTCGCTCTCCTTCCGCGAGGTCGCCACTTCCTCGTTGGTATACGTTACCTCGAGCTCATCTTCCTGCACGAGGATCGATTCCACCTTGCCGGCGTTGATAGCCGTCACCAGGTCGGAAAGGGGCGTTTCCTCGACGCTGCGATCCATCGGAACGAGGCCAAAAATAAGAACGACGGCCGCAAGAAAGATAAAGATATAGACGAGTGCACCCCGCCAGTTTGTACCCACTTCAAGCCTCCAAAAACAGTTGACCCTGACTATAATAAACCAGGTTGTCAAAAAAACCCGTAAGCTTCACTCCAAAGGCCCCAAGCACGCTGGGGTAGCAGCTCATTATATCAGAAAAAGCCGGTGGGCTCCAATCTGTAACCCAGAGCGGCACGCCGCACTCGCCGCCCAATACAGCAGGCACGTGTCGCGGGAGCCGGGAGAGTGTGCCCCAGTTGCTGCCTTTGACCCAGACCCCGGCCTGCCTCCGGCAATCGGCGATAGTCGGCCCTTCACACGTCGCCCAATCAGCCTCGCCCGCCCCCGGTTCATGCGGAGTCCTCGAGCCCCCCTCTCGAGTTGGAGTGGGTAGAGGTGGCGGCGCCGAATAGCGGCGGTAGAGGGTCTGCCACAGCGGAATCAGGCCCAAAACGGCAACAAGCGCCAGTATCAAGAGCAGAACCGTCAGGCAGTTGGCCATGGCCGGCTCCTGCTGCCCGGGGGCCAGGCTCTCATCAGTTGGGGCAGGCGGTGGCGGCACCACGAGTTGGTCGCGACCGGCTGGCTCCGCGGGGGCCGGCCGCCCGCGGAGCGTCTCGGCCCATAATCCACGCAGCACGTGGGCCATCTGCCCCGCATTCCGGTAGCGATTTGCCGGCTCCTTTTCGAGAGCATTCGCCACGACGCCTGCCAGGCGCGGCGATATACCCGGCACCAGGATCTCGAGGGACGGCGGTTCCTGTCGCTCGTGCTGGAGCGCGACCATGGCCGGGTCAGAGCCCCGGAAGGGAGGCCGCCCGGAGAGCATGCAATACAGCAATGAGGCGACGACGTACACGTCTGACGAGGGACGCGCGGGCGAACCCGCCGCCTGCTCCGGCGAAAAATAGGGGCTGCGGCCCCACGCTCGCCGGCCCGGCACGTTGGGGTCATACAGCACCGGGAGCAGCCCGATGTCGACGACAGAGACGCTCCACTCCCGGGCGCCCGCCCCCGGCTGCGTCGCTTTGCCGGCGAAGACGCTGTAGGGCGACAGGCTGCCGTGGACGAGACCGTGCCTGTGCAGCGGTGCCAGCGTTTCGCACAGGCACAGAGCGATTTCGAGCGCCGTTGTGGCCTCCAGTGGCGCACCACGGGCCAGGAGCTGGGCGAGGCTGCGCTGTAGAAGGCTGGGCCGCACCAGGTAAGGCTGGCCGGCCACGATGCCGGCGTGCTCGTACGGCACGAGGCCCGGCAGGCCCAGATCTGCGACCATCACCTGTAGATCGATGAGGTGTCGCAGTGCCTCCGAGCCAGACAGCAGCCCGGGCGGCAGCGCCAGGACGGTGACCGGCCGGTCTTCGACGCTGTCACGGGCATCGTAAACTACGAACAAATCCTCCACGGTGCCGGCCGACACCAGGCGATAGCGTCCCGCGAGCGTCCTTCCGGGTTCCAGGAATCCCTCTCGACCACTCATGCCCGAATTGTACTACAACTCCCGACTCGTGACAAACAGGATTGGCGGAAGGTGGCAAGCTCTGGTATAATGGCCCTACCGCTGCGCAGGACAGGGGTTGGTCGCCGTCTATACTCCCCTTGGAAGCCAGGCGAGGGGATGGGCTGCGCTGGCGCGGCCTGGCAACAGAGCCACCGGTGCGTGACACCGTTGGCTCCGGCAAGCTGTGCGGGACGACGAATGCGCTGCAAGCTGATCGTAAATCCTAAGTCGGGTCCATGGGATGTGCGCCGCGAATTGCCGGCCGTCCTCAGCCATCTCAGTGACCACGACTGGCGGACTTCGGTGCACAACACCGAGCAAGCGGGCGAGGCGACGGCGCTGGCCAGGCAGGCTGTCCAGGAAAACGCCGACGCGGTCCTGGTCGTCGGTGGCGATGGAACCATCAACGAGGTCGTCAACGGCCTGGCCGAAAGCCCCGTAGCCCTGGGTGTGCTGCCTGGAGGGACGGGCAACGTTTGGGCCAAGGCACTGCGTCTGCCAACCCGCTCTCCTCTGCACCCTTTGCCCCTCCTGGAATCGGTTCGGATGTTGGTGCCCGGTACCAGCAAGCGCATCGACCTCGGGACAGCGAACGGGCGATACTTTCTACAGTGGACCGGCCTGGGGCTCGATGCCGCGGTGACCTATGCCATGGAGCCCCGGACGCGGCGTCAGCGCCGCCTGGGTGCCCTGGCCTACCTCATCGCCGGCATCTCCACGGCCGCCCACCTGGCCGGCACGCGCACGCGCATCTGGATCGACGGCAAGCGCGTCTATCGTCGCTCTATCCTCATCGTGGTGAGCAACTCGCGCATCTATAGCGCGGGCCTCACCATGGCGACAGATGCGCGCCTGGACGATGGCTATCTCGACGTGGATGTGTTTGCCGGTACCGGCTTTGTGGCCTCCATTCGGGCCGCCCTTGGCGTCATCACCGGCCTGCACGTCCGCGATCCCCGCCACAGCGTCTACCGCGGCCGCGTCATCCACATCGAGAGCGACAAGCCTCTGGCCTTGCACGTCGACGGCGAGCCGTTTGGCTCGACGCCGTTGGACTCCCACGTGATCCCCCAGGGCCTGACGGTGCTCCTGCCGCTCCATCCCCGCTCGGAGCTCTTTGCCGAGTAGCCGGCGGCCCCTTCGCGAGAACGAGAAGAGCCGCGGCTAGGGGTAGACCTGTGCCCAGTCGCCTTCCTGGACCTGGAAGATATAGATCTTCGGTTCTTCCAGGTCGCCCTCGTCGCCAAAGCTCAGGGCACCCATGGGCGTCTCGACGCTGGCCAGGTCGCGGATCGCATTGGCTATCAGCGCTGCGTCGAGGCTTTCAGCCTGGCGAACGCCCTCGGCCATCACTTCCAGCGCGGCAAAGCCGTTGATGCTGTACGTGTCGGGGTTGCGGTACTCGACTGCCTGATACTCCTTGATCCAGGTCTCGTCCACAGCCGCTCCTGGCTGAGGGCCAAAGGCCGAGACGTACATCCCTTCGGCGGCAGGGCCCGCCTCGTCAATGGTCGCCGCCAGGAAGGCACCATCGCTGGCCAGGAAGGGAACGCTCAAGCCTGCTTCCACCAGCTCGAGCCGCAGGTAGGGCGCTTCTACCTCGTAGCCCCCGTAGAACACGGCGTCGGGGTTGGCGGCCACGATCTGCGGGATCTCGTCCGGAAAGGTGGACTGCTCGACCGCGACCTGCAAGCTGAGCACGACCTCAGCTCCCAGTGCCTGGAGCTCGGCGGCCATGAGTTGGCCCAATCCCTGCCCATAGGGATCATCGTTATAGACCACGGCCACTCGCCTGGCGCTCAACTGCTCGACCAGAAATCGAGCGTCCACGCTGGCCTGGGTGGTATCGTTGGCGTTCACCCGGAAAAAGTTGTCGTAGCCCTTTTGCGTCAGGCTCACCTCGCTGGCCGTCGGCGTGATAATGACCAACGGCAGGTCCTTGTAGACCTCCATCGCCGCCAGCGTTTGGCCGCTGTTCAGGTGGCCGATGACGCCCAGGACCGTTTCGCCCTCGCTGATGGCCTGCTCGATCTGCGCGGCGACGTCAAGAGCAACGTCGGAATCCGACTCGTCGTCGAGGCCTTTCACGGTGACGCTGTAGCCCAGCAAGCCCCCTGCCCGGTTGATCTTGGCCGCGGCCAGGCGTGCACCACCCAGGACCGTCTGCCCACCATTAGCCTGAAAGCCTGACAACGGACCTGCTACGTACACCACAACTTCGCCCTTTGTTGGCTCCTGCGCGCCGCCGCAGGAAGAGATAAACAAGCCTACGATCAGCACCAGCAGCAAGGCTGGTCTCAAACTGCTCTTCATTGTTCTCACCTCGAAGGGGCCCCGTCAGGGCCTCGTTCCCTTTTTCCCCGAGCTCTGTTGGGCAGCACTGGCAGCATCCAGGGCTCCGATGTCGGCCGGCTGGCGTCCCAGGCCCAGCGGGTCCGCGCCCGCCTGGTAGACCTCATCCAGTGTCTTGACGACGTCCTGCAGCCCCTGCACCTGGTCGGCGATATCCTGCTGCAAACGATCGGCCCGGCCCGATGCCACGTCGCGCGAGCTGAGGATCATGACCTGGGAATACACCGTGCCCATGGCGGTGATGGTGCTCTCCAGCTGAAACTCCGCGCGCTCCATGACGTTCTGCAGCTTGTGCAGGTTGTCCCGCTGGATCTGCCGCTGCGCGATCGTCTGGCTGATCTGCCGCTTGACCGTGTCGTCATCCTCCGTCGACAGCCGCCTTTTCAAGTTCTCGATGGCCGGCTGCACGGCCGACAGATCCTGGTGGATCATGGCGTCCGCCTCGTAGGCATCCAGCCGCCGGGCGAGACGAAAGAGGTTCTCGAGCCATTGGTTTATTCCCCGGCTAACGTCCCGCAGATGCTCGCGCAGCACTCCCTCGCGCCCTTCCTGGATGGCCTCATCGATGCGGTCCCGATACTCCAGCGCTTTGTCCACCTGGGCGCGCAGCTTGGCGCTCCGGATCTCCCGGGCGTTGAACTTTTCGCGAAACATCTCGGCCACAGCTCTGGCGCGGAACTCGGGGTCCCTCAGGCTGCTCCACACCAGGGCCACTTCTCCCAAGCTCCCTAGCACCACCCAGAACCACCACTGCCAGAAGTCGGGCACGGGCACCAGGCCAAGCATAGTGAACAACGACAAGCCCACGGTCAGGCTGATGATGACCGCACTCTCCCAACGGTAGATGGAGCGCGTCAGGATGGAGCGCGTCGCCTTTTGTTCCAGCTCTTGTTGAATACCGCTCTTGGCCATGGGTCTAGAAGTAGGTTGACAGGATCTGGTACAGGTCGCTGATGGTCTCGAGATCGCCCTCAAGCACCTGTCCTCCGGTCGGCTCGGCAATGGCCTGCAAGGTCGCCAGGTCAGCGTCCTCGCCGTAGGCTATGCAAAAGACGACCACCGGCACCGGCTCCTGGTCCTGCAGCTCGCGGACCAGCTGCCGCACGCTGATGGACGAACGGTTCTCCTGGCCGTCGGTCATGACCACCACGGCATTGATCCGCTCCGTGTCGCCCAGCTCCTCGAGCCGCCGGTGGGCCTCATAAACCCCATCGAGCAGCGCCGTGTCGCCCTCCGCCCGGAGCCCGGCCACCGCTGACTCCAATGCCTCGCGGTTGTTCCCCAGCTCGTCGAGATAGACCGGCACATCGACGTAGGTTGCGAACTGGATCAAGCCGACGCGCTCCACGTCACCCTCGATCTGCTGCAGAAACGCGTCCAGGGCCGCTTGGGCCTGTTCCAGCTTTTCGCCGCGCATGCTGCCCGAGGTATCGACCACCAGGTAGACGTTGGTATGGCGCTTGGTGTACCACCACACATCGCGCACGACGCCCACCACCTGGGCGCTGGGCACTTGCAGTGTCGTCTCCGGCTGCGACGCGTCCACCCCATTTTCCAGCGACAGGGGCGATCCAGGGCTGTTCAGCGGCGTCGATAGGTCGGCCGGGCGATAGCCGTGGCTCAGCACGAGCTGCTGCGCCTCGGGCGAGAGCAGGTAGTCGCGGAACCGGGAGAAGATCTGCCGCTGCGCAGGCGTTGGGCTCGCCACCTCGAGAAGAGCCAGGGGATGGTCTTCCCACAAGGTCCCCTCTGTGGGGTAGACGGCCACCAGGCGGGGTTGTTCGCCCCGCTGGGTGTTAAAGTAGACCACCATCTGTTCCTGGACGACAAAGGCGTCCAGGAAATCACGCCCCTCTTCTAGCGCGCGCTCGATCAGGGCCGGCTCGTTGCCCTCGCCATAGTAGCGCACGGTCTTTTCCAGCGCCGCCACGTAATCGAGGGTTTCCTGGGCCTGGACGTCTTCGATGGTCAGCCCCCGGCTCTTGCCGGCGGCCGCGTAGAACTCGGCCAGGGTGGCCAGCAAGCCGCTGGCCGAGCTGGTGGCAGGGTGGCTCCAGCGAAAGTTCGGGTCGGCCTGGGCCCGGCTCAGCAGGTCCTGCCAGCTCACATCCCCCTCTGGCCAGCCCATCTCCCGGGCAGTCTCTTCCCACATGGCAATCACCACCGGGCTCACGGCAAAACGAACGGTTTCGCCCACGGCCAGCGCTTCGCTGCCCGTGTTGGCCTGCCACTCCTCGTCGAGCTGGCCGAGCCAGATCGTCGAGTCAGGCGCGAGTGCCTGGAACTGGGCGCTGCCGTCCAGGACGGCGTCAACCATTGCCTCGGGGCTCATGGCCACGGCTTCGATGCGCATCGCCTCGCCGTCCAACCCCTCGAACCTTTGCTCGTTAAAGCCCTCCACCAGCGAGCGAAAGGCCGGCTCCTTTTCGGGCGAATAGGCTACCACCAGGCCCGACGGCGCTTGGGCCTCTGGCGTTGCGAGACCTTCGTTGTCGTTCACGACGCTGCCGATGATGGCCCACACCGCGCAGCACACGCCCAAGACTAGAAACATGCCGACGACCAGCAGGACGAGCACCAGGCGCGCACTGCTGCGGGCGCTCATTGACGAGGATCCAGATCCAGCACGTCTACTCATGCTATCCTTCCCTTGCACCGGGCCCCTAGCGGCCTGCCACGTTGAGATCGAACCAGCGCAGCAGGGCCTGTAGAACGTCGCGATCGGGCGAGCGCATGGCCGTCGTGCGGGGCACCACGCCCACCACCCCCTGCGAGGCCCACTCGTCAAAGAGAGTGTCGGCACCGGTGATGGGCACATCGGGGTTGGCCGGACGCAAACCGTAGGCCAGGGCCGCCTTCTGCACCTCGGGGGTCAACAGGTACTTTTCGAACTCCAGCGCCGCGTTCTTTTCCAGGGCGGACGTCTCGGGACCCATCCACGTCGTAAAGGGAAAGTCAAACCAGGTCACGTATTCTGGATAGTAGATGCGCAGGGGATCGGCCCAGCGGCTCTGAATGCCCTGCATGTTGACCAGCAGGTCGCTCTCCAACAACTGCCCGGCATCGCCTGTCGTGTAGCCGAAAAGAGCCAGGTCGGCCACGGTGTAGGTGCCGCCGGAAAGATCGCTCATGGAGCTCATGATCTCGCCCAGCCAGGCCTGGAACTCGGGGTTCGTCACGTCCTCGACGCTGATGTTGGTTCGGCCATAATATTCACCGGCGGCGGCTACCATGGCGGCCAGGCCGCTGATGTTCTTGCGCGGGTTCGAAATGGCCAGCTTGAAGTAGCCCCAGTCACCTTGGCCGCCCAACTCTGTCCAGCCCCCGGGAGCCACGGCTGCATCATGGATCGCTTCCCAGGAGATGTCACCAAAGCGCTCCTCCAACACCGTTGCCCGGCTGTCATAGATGCCCCAGGCAAGCAGCGAGATCACAACCGGCCGGGCGCGATACTCACCATCGGTCAGAAAAACGTCGCGGCCCAGACGCTCCTTGAAGGAAGCGTTCACCAGCTCTACCAAGTAGCGGCTGTCGGGGATCCAGGCGGTAGGCAGCGGGTCCATCTCGTCGCGCTCGTAGCGCCCCGCTGCCGTAAGCCCGTCCATGGGGGCCACCGTCACCTGGATTTCGCGACCCTCAAGCGTGTGGCTCTCGGCATTGAATTGGCGTGCCGCTTCCTGTACCCAGTCGGCGACGGGCAGGGCACTCGCGATATAGACCTCCAGGTCTCCCTCTTCGACCTCGGGCTCGATGATGCCGGGGTCATCATCGCTTGCCAGTTGGCCCCAGATCACCCCGCCGGCGATGATGAGGATCGCCAATCCAATGATCACGAAGAATATGATACGTGTTCGGTTCATCCCTTCATCCTTTGCTCTGGCCCGGCTCAACACCCGTGCCGCAACGCCCGAAGCCTGTTCGGGGTTGCGGCACAGGGTGAAAGTGGCGAGACTAGAGTCCCAATCGCGACTTGCGTTCGGCCAGCTGCGCGTCCAGCGTGCCCTTTTCCAACACCTCGTCCATCTGCGCCTCGAGGCTGGCGGCCTGCATCTCGCTGCGAGCCGACGCCTTGTCCAACCGCGCCCGAATCCCCTCGGCCACCCTTTCGACGTCGCCGTCACCGGAGCCCATCAAGCCGTCCAACGACTTGATGGTCTGCGCCGTCAGTTCCTTCGACCGGGCCAGGTCGAGAAGGACCTGCAGCTCTTCCCGCTCCTGTTTCACCGTCGTGAGCTTGGCCTCCAGCTTCAGGCGGGCGTCCTTCAGGCTTTGGTACTCGGCTTCTTGGCGCTCGAGCATCTCGTCATAGTTCTGCACGAGCCGGTTGATCGAGTTCAGCTTGCTCTGCGCAGCGAGGGCCAGGTCCTCCTTGCCTTCTCGCAAAAAGACGTCGATGCTGCGATCCAGCTCTGCTGCTTTCTGTTCCTGGTCCGCCTTTCGACGGCGCAGCGACTTGAGCTCACCGCCCACCGTTGCCACCGCGTCCTCGAGGTTCTCCAGGTTGTCCTCCACCTCGCGGATATATTGGTCAAAGACCGCCAGCGAGTTCGCCCTCAATGCCGCGTCCACCATGGCATGTAGATTGGCGGTGATCAGAGTCTGGACCTTCTTCATCAAGCTTGCCATCGATCGTTCCTCCCTTTTGCTGCGAGTGATATCGCGGCCCGCCTTAAGACGCAACCGCTGACCCTATTCTACCATCTCTTCAAAGCGGCTACATGACTGGCTGCTGACACCGGGCTGACGGCGATAGTTTAAGGGTTTGAGAGCCTGTAGCCCCTGCCCCGCACGGTGACGAGGTAGCGCGGATTGCGCGGATCGGGCTCGATTTTGGAGCGCAAGCGGCTGAGGAGCTTGTCGATGCGGGCGTCGTCGACCTGGTCGATATAGTCCTCACCCCACACCGCCTCCACGATCTGGTACTTGTCGCAGATCTTGCCCAGGCGGCCAAAGAGCAGCAGCAGCAGGCGGTATTCCAGGTCCGTGAGGGGCTCTACCTGCTGCCCGTCCACCCACACGCTGCCACTTTCCACGTCGACCCGCACACCTTCCTGCCGCCGTCGCTGGGTCAGGCGCTGCCGGCGCACAAACGCCTCGAAAACTGGCGAGAAAAGCAATTCCTGTCCCTCGTGGAGCAGGCCCCTGACCTGCAGCAACTCCACGGCCTCCCGCTCCACGTCTTCCTCGCCTCCCAGCAGCGACATCAACGTTTCCCGCTGCTCCTCGGTCAGCTCTTTCCAGATCGTCCGGCACTCGTTCTGGACGTTTGGATCTCGGTCCAGCTGCTCGCGCACCTGGCGGTGGATCAGCCAATCCTGGCTCTCGTCGCGCACCGACCGGCCGGTTACCTCGCCCAAGGCGCGGCAGATCGACAGCAGCAGGCCAAGGTGCCCCCCTGACTGGTGTTCCAGAAAGGCCCGATCCTGGTCATCGAAGGTATAATCCTCCTGGGCAGCCACCCAATCGACCACCTGGTCGATGTCGGATCTGTCCAGCGGGCCAAGGAACTGGGTGAACGGCTGAAACATCTCTGTGAACTCGTCCACGTCCCGACCGCGACGAATGCTGGCTAGCCACCGGTTGGTCGCCGTGACAAAGGCCAACCGCTGGCCATACCTGTCCTTGAGTGCCCGCAGGTTCAGGAATACCCGCCCGTCAATCTGCTCAAACGGCTCGTCGAACTCGTCAAAAAGGAGGACCAGGTTGGCCGTTGCGCCCTCGCAGACGGCGGTCAGCCCTTCGCGAAAGCTTAGGGAGATGTGGAAAGAGCTGGGGGGTGCAACCAGGGTCTGGTAAGCGCCTCGTGCCTGGTCCAGGTAGTCCGCCTGCTCCCCAGGGTCCTCGAGGCCTTCGATGAGGTGCCGCAAAACCAGCTCGTAGAAGCCCTGCTCGGTGGCTTCCAACATCAGGTTAAAGTCGACGTAGACAAAGACGTACGCGCCGGCGACGTGGGGAACCAGGCGGCGGCGCACCTGCTCTCGCGCCAACGCCCGCAGCAGCGTAGACTTGCCGGTGTTGCTGATGCCCACCACGGCAGCGCAGTCGCCGTCCACGATCCGTTGCATGACCCACAGGCCGTCCTCGTGGCGGAGAGTGTCTGGCAGCATAGTCGCTATCTGCGTTTGCGCCCCTCTAGCCACCTGCTAGCCGCAGCCGGCGTGCAGCCACACCCAGGGCAGCCAGCCCTGCGCCGGCAAACAGGATCAGGCCCCAACCGAGGCCCGTGTCCGCCAGCTCACCGTCGCCGTTGGCGGCCGCTATTGTCGCGGTTGCCTGGGACACGGAGCTGGTCGCCGCGGCCGTGGCGCCTACCGTGGGCGAGCCGGCAGCACTGATCACGGCGCTCGTCGCCTCCGGTGTGCCGGTTCCCGCACCCACCGTGGCCACAGGCACGAGGGTTGGAGACGGCCTGGGGGTGACCGTGTTGGTCGGGGCCGGTGTGAATGTCGCCAGGTCCGCGGCGGTGACCGAGGCGGTGACTACCTCGCCCGCTACCTGTGTCGGCTGGCCGTCGTCGCCCTCTCCTGGGCGCAGAAGGAGTACCACTCCCACGAGGATCAATCCAACGAGGCAGAAACCCAGCAAGACGATGAGCGGGATGGCAAACTTCTTGTTTGCCAGCGTGTCACGAATGCCTTGAGACATGTATCTCCTCCTCCTTCTCGTTCCGTATAGGCCGGTTCGGTGCACCGCCCTGGGCTAGCGAATCAGCTCCAGGTTTGCGATGGGAACGGCAACAGACTGCTCCTGGGCCAGATCAACCACCGCCACGGGCAGCCGTGCCCCTGATTCTATCGGCTGCGGGAGTGGCGGCAGCTCGCGCACGGTGCCGACGCTGCCCACGTAGGGTGCCCTCAGCAAGCGAACGCGATCTCCCACCTGCAAGACACGGAGTCCAGGCTCTTCCGCCGGTTTTTCGTCCTCCGCGCGCAGCGGGATCAGCACCTCCGGGCGACGGGCACCCCAGCGGGTTTTCGTGTCGGCACTGACCATTGCCTCCCGGCCCGCGTTGGCATGCAGGAGGGCAAACACGGGATCCGACATGGGCATCGCACCAAAGCCCTCGCTAACCAACACGGGAAATGGCAGCGACTCAAGGTGTGGGCCAAGATCCGCGCTGACACTGCCGACTATCACCCCGCCCACCTGGGCCTCGACGGCCTGCTCCAGGGCCTTCTCGTCCACGAGGCGCCCTCCCACTACGATTGTGCCGTGGCAGCTGACGTCGATGGAGCGGTTGCGGAGTGGCTTCTGCGGGCTGTCGACCAGGAGCTTGAGCACGCCCTCGGCCTCACCGCCGCTGCCCCACACCCCCTGGATGAGGGCCCCGGCGGCCGAAACCACCACCCCTCTGTTCGGCATGACGTTCGTGACCTGGCCCTTCAGATGGGCGTGCAGCTCGAACGGTGAGCCCGCTTCCTCGATGAGAACGAGGCCGTCACGCACTTCGATCACCTCGCCGTCGACGGGCGAGCGGCAAGCCCGGCGAAACCGGCCGAACAGCCCTCCTCGGGCGGCAACGACCTCGTTTGCCTGCACGCTATCGCCCGGCATTTTGCGAATGATGTCGCTCACGCGGTCGCGTCGCAGTCGCAGTTCCCGGCTGACGTCGAGGACGCGCATCGTCCCCGGAACCAGGCACCGGGCCACGACGTCGGCGGGCACCACCGTTTCGCCGGGGCGGACAAGCACCTGCCCTGGCACAGGCAGGAGTCTTTCCCGCCGGATTACGGTCAGGGGTGTGATGCGCGACTCCGGAGGATAGTAATAGTGCATTCGCTCTCTCCCGACCTTACGAGCCCATGTCCCAAAGCCAGCGCTGTATCTTTTCCTGTTGTTGTTCAGGATCGGCGGCGATGGGCAAGGGCCGGCCCCGGGCGTCAATGATGATGCCGACGACGCCGCCTTCAACCCGTGTGGTCCCGGCTTGGCCCCGGGTCCCCAATCCTACGTCAAAGCGCCGCGTTGGCCGCAGCTCCAGGTTCGCCGTCTGGCCGGTGGGCAGGGGAATAACCTCCAGCGAGCCGTACAGCACCTCGACTTCCAGTGACCGGCCGTCTTCGTATTCAATCTTGAATCTCAGCACGACGTCGCCTTCGTGACCGGCGCCCACCGGCGCCACAACTGTTCCGAGGTTCAGGAGGGCATCGCGCTCGATGACCTCGGCCGCCGCTGCCGGATTGGCCATGGCCACCGCACCGAGGGGTGCCAACAGGCGGGTGACGTCCAAAGCCAGGCCGCAGACGCCGACGGGCTGCAGCGCGTCGAGCAGCACGAGCGCGGCCTGCCCATAGTGGGGCACCTGTGCCAGGACTCCGCCGCCGCCGACGATGAGATGGAGCCTGGGAAGCAGGCCGGGGTACAGGCACGACTTCGTCTGCGACCACTGCGGCGCCACCTCGGCCATCGCCAGGCGCAGGATCTCGCGCGCCACCGCCTGCTCCATGAGGAGCTCCTGCCGTGTCTGCGGTACGGTGTGGTAGTGCAGCGCCTTGTTGTGGAGCATGTTCAAAAGCTCGACAGGCTCGACGCTGAAAGGCAGCCAGCGCCGTATCAGTTCCACCGGCACGCTCTTCAGAGTCTGCATGGCGTTGTAACTCAGGCCGAGGTCAGCCCGGACGACGAGAGCGGCCTGTTCGTCGACTACGGCTGCGACCGTTGCCGACGCGCCGCCCACGTCTACCGCGAGGGCATTGATGCCGTCCAGTTCGGCCAGGTATTGGACGCTTAGCGCCAGCGCACGAGCCGCGGGCAGCACCGGGAGTCGACTCCACGAGGCCAGGGTGCCAAAGCCCGGCAGGCGCTCCATCTTGCGCACCCGGTAAAGCTCCTCGATCTCGGCCTGGAGCGGCGCGGTGTTCTCCACTTCGATGCTCGGCCGGACGTTATCGATGGCGCGCAGCTCGGCCCCGGCACCCACCAGGGCAGCCACCTGTGGCCGCAGCTCGGCGTTGCCGGCATAGATGACAGGTGGGCACTCCGTGGCTGGCAGCGTGGCGCAGGCCAGCGATATCGCCTCCGTCGTTTGCAGCACCGGCCGCGTGGCTCCGCCGTCGATACCGCCGACAATGACGATCGCGTCAGGGAGTATCTGCCGCACGAGCTGCACCTGCGACTGCAGATCATCGTTTGTGGCGTGGATCCCATCGTCCCGCCTGTCGACCGAAACGACACCTTCGACAACCGTGTAGGACGCCCGCAGTGCCTGGTTCGCACTTGCCAAGCTGATGTCACGCGTGACGCCGGCCAAGAGAACGCGCAGGGGGTCACTGGCACTCGCGACGGCGACGACGGCGTCCACGCCACCACTCTGGCTCTGTGGCACGATTACCTGGCCTCCCTCGCGCAGGAGTGGCCAACCGGTAATCTCAGTCAGGCGGGCAATGGCTTGCCGAGCGGAGGCCGAGACATCGTTCCATGGCGGCTCGACTGTGCTGTTCGCCTCGGCGCGCGCCACCAGCCGGTACTCGCTGCCCACCCGGTCGATGAGCAGCGCCTGTGTCGTCGTGCTTCCACAGTCCAACGCCAGAATCGACTCCATCCGGTCGTGGTTCATCCCTGGCCCCCCAGCAGCCCCTGCACGCTGTCCAGCAGAAACTGGACGCGCCCCACGAGGAGTGATAGGCGCGACAGGAAGGTCGTCGCCAGGATGGCAGCAAAGGCGACCAGGACAAACCAACGGCCCAGGCCGCCCCAAGACTGCACCACGGCGGCCTGCAAGGCCGCCAGTCGCCCCTCGCGTCCCCGCCCGAAGCTTAGATGCAGCAACACCCCAATGGCGCCTACTACCACGATAATGCCGCTTACAAGGCCCAGCACGGGCCCGTAGTCCGCCACGTAGCGCGGCACGTCGCCGGTGGCCGCTACCTGGGGTATGAGTGTCCCCAGCAGCGCGCCGCCAATGGCCAGGGCCGCGCCAACACCCAGGAGCAGGGCGACGCTCAGATTGCCCCACCACGACAGGGAGCGCACCGGTTTCAAGAGCAGCAGCAGGCCCAGGATCAGCCCAACAAGCGCCAGGGAGACTGCGCCCCAATCTTGTGCTTCCAGGCTATCGGCGAGTGGCAGAAACAGCCGCGGTACCAGCACCGAGTGAAAAGCAATGACCACCGCATAACCGACCGCGACCCCCACAAAGAGATGTTCCGCCAGCCGGTATAGCGCGTTGTCCCCCAACAAGAAGCTAAAGACGAACAGCGTCAAGAGGATGGCGACTACCGTATCCAACGAGTCCATCAGGCCGGCCATTAGCGCCTCCCTCGCGGATCGCGGCGCACGAGGTAGGCAATGTTGCCCACCACAAGCACCAGGATAAACACCGCGTGCCCGGCGGCCAGCGAGTCGAGGCCGGCGGCCGTCTCGGCTGACACTGTGCCGTCACCGCGCAGCAGGCTCTCGTACGTGGCGGCCCCGGGGACCCCCGCCACCAGCCCCTGGAGCTGGCGTGGATCCGTGGCGTAATAGGACCTCGCCACCGGCTCCAGTGAGGCGCTCACGGCCGCCGCCAAATTGGCGTCCTGCAGTGCGCCCGCCTGCTCGATCCAAATGCGCAGGCTCTCGGGCTCGGCTGCCAGGACGAGCAACAACGCAAAGCTGTCAAGACCCGTGACCCCAGGCGCGACTTCCGGATCGGCCGGCGCCACACCCTGCAGATCCTGCAGCAGGGCAGGCTCTAGTCCCTGGCCCAGGAGCTGAACTCCCGCCGCCTGCCCTGAAACAAAGCCCGCGCTGGCGTAACGTGCTCCCGGGTGCCTCGCCGCCAGCTCCTCGAGCACGGCCTGGGCTACCGGCGGGCCGGCTGGCTGCAGGCTGACGGCCACCACGGGGATCCCGCGGCTAAACACGTGCCCGACCACCGTCTCGGCCAGCACGTTCATCTCGTCGCTGCTGCTGGGATCGTACTCGAAGGCAACCAGGACCGGCCGGTCGGGAGCCAGTGCCTCAACGCTGCCATAGAGATCGAGGACCGAAGCCGGTGGCGCGATGCTCCGCGCAAACAGCGGGTCCTGCAGGAGCAGGGGTACGGTGACCGCGGCCAGCAGGGCAAGGTAGGTGATCCACAGCGGCACACGGCCCAGCCGGCTCTGGCGTGCCTGGGGCATCGCCTTGGGCGCTGCGTCGGGCCCACGCCCGACGATCTGGGCAAAGAGGCCTGCCGGGGCCGCGTCCCGCGCAGCAGTGAGCGGCGCCTCGGCGGCAGCCACTGCCCGCGGCTGCGCAATGAGCATTTCGACCGGGAGCGTGCCGCGCAACCCGGCCAGCAGCCCCGTTTCCTCCGCTGCCTCGACGACGAGCGCCGCGGAGTCGTCGGGCTCGCCCTGATCTCGCAGCTCCGCCGGCCTCAGCGCCAGGAGCCACGCGGGGATCTCGGCGCGGGCCAGCGACTCCTGGTCAGGGCCGCCGGCGGCAGGTACCAGCCAGGCGGGCAGCTCGCCCCCGGCCTCCTGCCCCATCGCTGGGCCCGTCTCCTCCTCAGCGGATCCCGGTGGCAGCGTCTGCAGCCAATCGGGCATCGCCGCCGTCGTGACCTCTTCCGGCGGTGAGGCCTCCTCTCCAGAGGGCACTGCCACCAGCCACTCCGGGCGTTCCTCGCCCTCCGGTTGGGCCCCCTCTGCCCCGGGAGGCACGCCCGCCTCCGTCTCGGCAGGCTTGGGCCGCATGGCCGCTATCCACTCGGGAATCTCGCCTTCGTCAAGCTCGGGTGGCCAGGGGGCTGGCGACGTGTCCTCCGCGCCTGCCTCGTCCTCGGCCTGCTCACCACGGTCCTGGTCGGCCTCGGACGCTTCAGGGGTGCCGGCCGGTCCCAGCTCGGCGAGCCAGGCCGGGATCGCCTCCTCGGGCCCGGCCTCCTGATCGGGAGTGTCAGGCTCCAGCTCGGCCAACCAGGCCGGGATCTTTTCCTGGGGCTCGGGCCCCTGATCGGGAGTGCCAGGCTCCAGCTCGGCCAGCCAGGCCGGGATCTCTTCCTGGCGCTCTGGCTCGGGCTCCGCGGCGGTGACAGCGCCATGCTCGGCCGGCCGGCTTGGGATCTCCTCCTCGGCCTCGGCCTTGGCGGCGGCAGTGGCTAGCGCCAACGCGGCCAGCCAGGCCGGGATCTCCTCCTCGGGCTCCGGCTTGGGCTCTGCGGCGGTGACAGCGCCTTGCTCGGCCAGCCAGCTGGGTATCTCCTCCGCTTCCTCCTCCTCGGACTCGGCCTTGGCGGCGGCAGTGGCCGGCCCCAAGGCGGCCAGCCAGGCTGGGATCCCCTCCTGGCTCTCGGGTGTTTGATCAGGCCTGGCGGGGCGCACCTCAGACAACCAGCTCGGGAGTTCCTCATCATCCTCGGGCGTCGACGCCGGGACCATTTCTGTACTGGCCCGGGGTGGCAGCGCGGCCAGCCAGTCGGGGACGTCTTCCTCGTCCGGGGCGCCCTCGGGCGGCGTCGGCTCGGTTGCTCCCGTCCCAACTGTCGACTGCAGCTCGGCCAGCCAGTCGGGTACCTTGTCCGCCTCCTGCTCGGGCAGCAACGGCTCGGCTGCTCCTGTTCCGGCCGTGGAGTGCAGCTCGGCCAGCCAGGCGGGTACCTCGTCCTTTTCCTCACTCGGTGCCGGCTCGGATGCTTCTTCCTTTACGAGAGGGCGGAGCTCGGCCAGCCAATCAGGAACATTTTCCTCTTCCACTTCCTCGGACCCCGCGAGATCAGCCGGCTGCTGTCCCTCGGTGATCGGCCGGAGCCTGGCCAGCCAGTCCGGTACGTCTTGTTCCTCTGCGGGGGGAGGCGCTGCTGCCTCATCTTCTGCCGGAAACGAGGCACGTAGATCCTGGAGCCAGTCAGGAATGTCTACCAGGTCCTCTCCCTGCAGCCCGGTGTCGGGCTCTCCCCCGGGTGCAGGCGCTGCTCCCAACTCCCGAAGCCAGGCCGGCACATCCTCCTCCGGGCCGCCCGACTCCTGCTCGGGGATCGGTGGCTCCACCTGGCCGCCGGGTTCCTTGGTCGGCAGCGAGAGTCCCTTGATTGACGGTCCGGCTTCGGTTCCCGGGCCTTCGCCAGAAGGCGACAGGAGTTGGCCACCGCACTCGCTGCAAAATGCACTCTGCACCGAGTTCATGGCTCCACACCGCGCGCACCTGACCCGCGTCGGACCACCCAGCGTCTGCCCACATTCGTTACAGAATCTGCTCCCATCCCGGTTTGCAGTCCCGCACTTTGGACAGTAGATCATGTCTGCGTTACTCCCATCGAGGAACTGAATCCGGCGCCCGCTCGTCAGTCGCCATAGGGACGCTCCACGCCCAGCAGCAGGCGGATCCCGGTCAGCACTGCACCGAGGCCCACGCCCAACAAGATGCCCCTGATGCCCGCCATAGCCGGCACGTCCACGATCCAATCCCGGATCTCGGGCAGCACGGGCAGCAGGCCCACCGCGACCTGCCCTGCCAGAGCAAGCAGCGCGACCAGCAGCATCACAGCCGACTCCAGGCTGCGGACTGTCAGCAGGCGAAGAGCAGCCGTCACCAGGAAAAAGACCAGCAGGGCCGATAGGGAAGCCTGGATCGGAACCTGGATGTTCTGAAAGATCCACGACACGGCCGGTTGCGAGGGCCCAGAGGGTTGGTTGGGAATGGAGGGCAGCCCTACGACGATGACCAGGAGCATGGCGGCCAGCAACACAACGCTGTAGACGCTGCCCTTTTTCTGCTCATGCACGCGGCGGGCGTGGACGCGCAGCACATTGACGACACCCAGAAAGAAGGCAAACGCGGCGACAATGACGGCCAGGTTGACCAGGTAGGCCCCGATCTCGTCGAGCATCGGGTCGGTAGTGAACAGTGCCACCAGAACCAGGATCCCCACCGCCATCGCGACAGAGGTCGGCAGAACTCTCTTCAAGGTGCCCATGGCCGGCTCCTCGCTTTCACAACAGCATCTTGGCTGCTGCCACCAGGATGATGGCGGCGGCAATGGCCCAGCGAGCCCAGTCCTGCGTCAGCAGGCTGGCGACCTGGACAGGATGTCGCGCGGTGTAGGCGCCCCCGGCGAAAATCTCCTCGCCGATCAAGGCCTGGTCGGCCGTGGCAACGATGAAGGGCAGAGCCTGGGGATTAGCCGTGCCCGCCACCTGCCGCACGCCCTCCCGGGCCCCTATCTCGCCCATGAGGAGCACTTCATCGCCAAAGGTGCCGACCATGACGTTGGCTGTCATGGGCTCCCAGAGCAGCAGCCCCGCCACACCCGCCGCATAGGCAATTGGGACGGGGGCAATAAAGCGCACCTGCGTTGGATCATAACCCTCGGGATTGCCGACCCGCGTGTGGGCGCGCCGCAGAATCTCCTGCGCCAGTGGCAGCGCTGTGGGATCGGCCACCGTGACAATCAGCGGGCTATCGCAGGCTGCCGCCTCGTCCGCCAGCTCCGCAAGAAGCGTCAACCCCGCCCATGTCTCCGCCGTCTGTGCCCCGCCCACCCCCGCGACGCCAACAGAGACGTGAAGGGCGCGGCCGGTCTCGGCCGAGTGACCTACGGCACCCGGCAGCTCTTCGACGGCCGGCAGGGGCCGGAGCTCGCCGGCCTTGCCGGCCCGCACGCGAGACGCCAAAAAGAACAGAAGGGGCAGGAGCACCAACAAGAGCACCAAGGCCAATTCCTGCATCAATCCCTCTCCTCACCGCCCTGCGAGTAGGTGCTGAGCTGGGCAATCAGTCGATCTAGGCTCTGCCGGTCGGCCAGCAGATCGGCATAGGCCGCGAGTTGTTTGTCCGGAGCCAAGTAGCTGAGCAACGGCTGGCAGAGGAGCAACGCCTGGCTGGCGATAAAGCTGAAGGGCCTGCCAACTTCCAGGATCATCTGTGCCGGCAACTCCAGGCCTCGGTGCCGAACCCATTGCAGCAACCGCTCACTTGCCTCCAGATCTGGTTCTCTCATCGGATCTCGTCTGATTATACCACAATCCTGGGTTTTTTGCCACCCCCGCCAAGGTGGTTTTTTTCCGTTGCCACGGATCCAAGTGCTGGTCTTGCTACCCGGCGCGGCTCGGCCTGACTGTTGACGTAACCGGACTAGAGTATACCACCTTTTGCACCGTTGGGCAAGTCCTCTTCCGCGGCGATAGCGCCGTGGGCACCCGGCCCCGCATGGCCGAGCACCCGGCCGCAACATTCTTCACGCCTCATGGCCTGGCATCCGCCGCTCCCGAGGTTGCGCAACATGGACCTCAACCGCAACATGGACCGCAACCGCAACATGCCTGGCTTAACGTCGTCGTTGCGGTTGCTGCGCTTGTTGCCAAACATCGGCCATATCCTCCTCCGCATATAGCCCACAAACAACACAAACGACCAAGCCCGCAGCTTGGGCCTGGCAAAGCAAGCGTTGACACTCGCCGCGAAAGTTGCTATAATGCGAACACGAGGAGTGTATGGGCCGTGCAGCCGAAAGCCGAGGCCAGCGGCACGCGGCACCCCGCCTCCCGGTACTCTATATGGCTGTCCCACGCAAGGCCTCGGAGACAGGAGCGAAGCGATGTCTGAAGGTGAACTGCGGAGCCTGGAACGGGCCATTGGCGAACGGGGCTTTAATTGGCGGGCGGGTGCGACCTCCCTCTCCGCCCTTCCCCCGGAGGAGCAGGATCGGCGCCTGGGACTGCGCCTGGTGCCGGAGGAGATGGAGCGCCTGGCCACAGAGCGGCACAGGGCGCTGCCACGGGCAGCCAGCTTTCCACCTGCCTGGGACTGGCGCAGCGTCCAGGGTGCCGACTGGACGACGGCCATCCGAGATCAGGAGAGCTGCGGCGCGTGCGTCGCCTTTGGCACGGTGGCAGTGCTGGAGACCATGCTCAAGCGGCACGAGGCCAACTCGGCCCTGCAGCCCGATCTCTCCGAGGCACATCTCTTCTTCTGCGGCTGCGGAAACTGCTGTGACAGCGGCTGGTGGCCCACCTATGCCCTGGACTATGCCAAGAACCAGGGCGTGCCCGACGAGGCCTGCTTCCCCTACCAGGATCACGATATGCCCTGCTCGTCTTCCTGTACCGACTGGCAGGGCCGCGGCTTGAAGGTCACCGAGTGGCAAGAGATCTTTGATCATGGCCTCCGCAAGGAGTGGCTGGCCAATAACGGCCCGATGATTGGCTGCATGGCCGTCTACCGCGACTTTTTCAGCTACCGGAACGGCGTTTACCGCCAAACCAGCACCGACCTGGCGGGCTACCATGCCATCTGCGTCGTCGGCTACTCCGAGGCTGACCAGGCCTGGCTCTGCAAAAACAGCTGGGGGACCAGCTGGGGCGACGCGGGTTGGTTCCGCATCGGCTACGGCGAGTGCGACATCGACGCCCAATTTCCGATGTATGGTGTCGCCGGTGTTGTCCCGGGCGGCGGGCCCGGGCCGGGGCCAGAGCCGCAGCCCGAGCCGGGATGCAACCTTCTGGCACGGATCATCAGGGTGCTGCTCCGCTAGACCCGCGCCGCCTTGCGGAAGGCAAAGGGAGATGAAGACACTACAAGACCCCCGCGGCCCGATCGAGGTGGCCGCGGGGGAGGAGTTGGCCGTTGTCCTGCCCGCGAACCCGACGACGGGCTATAGCTGGCAGGTGGAGGCAGACGGGTCTTACCTGGCCCTCCTCTCACAGCAGTTTGAGACGAGCGGCCCAGGGGTTGGTGCCGGCGGGCGAGAGGTGTTCCAGTTCCGGGCGCTGCAGCTCGGCAGGACCCACCTCCGCTTCCACTACCGCCGCCCCTGGGAAGGGCAGGCGCGTGAGACGAGGGACTACGAGGTGACCATCAGGTGATCACGTCCTCGCCGCCGTCGACGCGGATCACCTGACCGGTCATCCAGGCACACCCCGGCGCTGCCAGCGCCACGAGGGCGTTCGCCACGTCCTCGGGCTCGGTCATGCGTCCGTAGGGATGGCGCTTGACCGCGTAGCGCATCGCGGCCTCGTGGCCGGGGATCTGGCGCAGCGCCGGCGTGTCGGTGATGCCGGCCTGGATGGCGTTGCACTTGATCTTGCGCGGCGCCAGCTCAACGGCCAGGTAGCGGATGTGGCTCTCGAGAGCGGCCTTGGCCGCGCCCACGGCTGCATAGTGCGGGAAGGCTCGATGGCTGCCGGCACTCGTCATGGCATAGACGCGCGCGTCGTCGGCCGGCAGGTCGCGCCATACCAGGTCCTGCACCCAATAAACCAGGCTGTGCGCCATGACGTCCAGGGTCATCTCCATTTGGGCCTTGCTCGTGCCTTCGCCGGGCACGGCACCCACCAGTGGCAGCAGGGAGCCAAAGGCCAGGGAGTGCAGCACGAGCTTGACGCTCCCCTGTCCTGCCTCTCGCTTGAGCTCGTCCAGGACTTCTTGGCGCTTCCCCTCGTCGGCGGCGTTCACGTTGAAAAACAGGGCTCGCCGCCCCTGAGCCTTCACATCGTCGATCACGGCCTCAACTCGGGGCATGTTCGCCTTGGTGTCCAGGTGCACGCCGGCGATGTCCATGCCCGCCGCCGAGAGAGCCCGGCAGGTTGCTGCCCCAAAGCCGCTGGACGCCCCCAGGATCAGCGCCCAGCCGGAAAGTGCCTTCTCGCTCACAGTCGTCTCCCTTCCATGTCGTGGTCGGCAGGCACGCGCGCGCCCGCCGGTTGGCAATGAATCCAACACGAGGCGGGCAGCACCGTTGCGGCGCCGGTTTAGCGGTTGGTTCTTCGGAATCCCCTGCGGACGAGGGCCTGGGCAGGACGCACGCAGTCGTTCCGCTTCCGCCTGCGGATTGAGACTCAGGCGGATATCAACCCGGTGGCGCGCCGCAGGGCCGTCTCGGCCTCGGCCATGGTCCGATCGATCAGTGCCTTCACCGTGATCACGTCAGACACCAGTCCCGCCGCCTGGCCGGCCATGACCGATCCCTGCACCACATCGCCGTCCACCATGGCTTGGTGCAGCGTGCCCGCGCCCATGGCCACGAACTCTTCCTCCGTGCAGCCGCTCTTCTCCAGGTCCTCGTAGCGCTTCACAAAGGGACCGCGGATGCAGCGCACCGGGTGTCCGAAGCGGGTGCCGGTCACCATGGTTGCCCGATCATGGGCTTGCACGATGCGCTCCTTGTAGTTGGCGTGGGCCGCGCATTCTACAGTGCAGATAAAGCGCGTGCCCATCTGCACGCCCACGGCACCCAGGGCCAGGGCGGCAGCCAGGCCGCGCCCGTCGGCGATGCCACCCGCGGCAATGACCGGCAGGTCAACGGCATCCACCACCTGTGGCACCAGGGGCAGTGTCGCCACGTCGCCGATGTGTCCTCCCGACTCCATGCCCTCTGCGATGAGGGCGTCTACACCCTGGCGGGCCATGCGCCGGGCCAGGGCCACGGAAGCAACCACGGGAATCACGCGGATGCCGGCCCGGCGGAGCGGCTCCAGGTAGGGCCCGGCATTCCCCCCACCGACCGTCACCACCGACACCCCCTCCTCAATAAAGACCTTCACCGTCTCGTGGGCGCCTGCCGTAAAGATCGGGACGTTGGCCCCAAACGGCTTGCTCGTCAGGGTTCGCACCCGCCTCAGTTCCGCCCGCACGGCCTCGGCGGGCAGGTTGCCGGCACCGACGATACCCAGGCCTCCGGCGTTGCTCACCGCCGCCGCCAGCTCGGCGCCGGCCGCCCAGGCCATCCCTCCCTGCACGATGGGGTGCTCGATGCCCAGCAGCTCGCACAGCCTGGTTCGAATCATGCCTCTCCTCCTTCGTGCCTGCCTTGCTGTCTCGATACAACACCCATCATGGCCGGACGATGCGCGCGTGCGCATCTTTTGGGCGGTGATGGTGTTAGTAGGATGAGGAGCAACCAGTGCATTGCATGTCTGCTGGAGGATCAATATGCGTACACGAGTCGTCATAACGGGTATGGGCACCCTCAATCCACTGGGCAACGACGTCGACACGTTCTGGACCGGCCTCGTCGCCGGGCGCTCGGGGATCGGGATCATCACCGCCTACGACGCCTCGCAGGAGGCTGTTCGCATGGCGGGCGAGGTCAAGGGCTTTGACCCTGTTGCGCTGCTGGGGCCCAAGCAAGCCAAGCGGACGGATCGCTTCAGCCAGTTGATCCTGGCGGCGGCCGACCAGGCCATCGCCGACGCCCGGTTGACCTTCGGCCACAATGGCGACAACCGCCACGTCGGGGTCATTGTGGGGACAGGCATGGGTGGCATGGGCACCCTCCTCAATGGCTACGACGTCATGCTGAGCCGGGGCCCCAAACGCGTCAGCGCTCTCATGGCGCCCATGATGATGCCCAACGCCGGAGCGGGTGAGATTGCCATCAAGTATGGGCTCCACGGCGTCGCCATGTCTCTGAACTCGGCCTGCGCGACGGGCAGCAACGCCCTCGGCGAGTCTGCCGAGCGCATTCGCTGGGGCGCGGCCGAGGTGATGATCTGCGGCGGGGGAGAGTCGCTCATGCATCCCCTCACCCTGGCCGCCTTCAGCAACATGAAGGCCGTGTCCCACCGCAACGACGAGCCCGAGCGGGCCAGCCGGCCTTTTGACGCCACCCGCGATGGTTTTGTCATGAGCGAAGGTGCCGGCGTCCTGGTCCTCGAGAGCCTGGAGCACGCTCAGCGGCGAGGTGCCCGGATTTATGCCGAGCTGGTCGGCTATGGCGCCTCGTCGGATGCCTTTCACATCACAGCACCCGACGAGGACGGCGGCGGCGCTGCTCTCTGCATGCTCAACGCGCTGCAGGACGCGGGCATGCGCCCCGAGGACATCGACTACATCAACGCCCACGGCACCAGCACCCCCCTTAACGACGCCACCGAGACCCGCGCCATCCACACCGTCTTTGGCGACCATGCTAACCGGCTGGAAATCAGCTCGACCAAGTCCATGATTGGCCACCTCATGGGCGCTTCCGGCGCCGTGGAGGCCATTGCTGCTGCCAAGACGCTGCAGACAGGCATCGTGCACCCGACCATCAACTACGAGACGCCCGACCCGGAATGCGACCTGGACTATGTGCCCAACCGGGCGCGCGAAAGCCACCCGCACACTGCCCTCTCCAACTCGTTCGGCTTTGGCGGCCACAATGCAACCATCATCCTGCGCCGCTGGGAGGGCTGAGCAGTTCTGAGGTTTTGACGCTCCGCCGGAAGTGGAGTAAAATCACCACGAGGCCGGCCAGGCCCCACTCTATGCCCGGGGGAGTAGAATGAAGCCAGCGATTATTGTGCACGGCGGTGCGTTTGACATTCCCATCCGCGAGCAGGAGGCGCACCGGCAGGGCACTCGTCGCGCAGTAGAGGCCGGCTGGCAGGTCCTCGCCGCCGGGGGCAGCGCCCTGGATGCCGCCGAGGCGGCCATCGTCATCTTGGAGAACGACGAGACCTTTGACGCCGGCCGCGGCTCCTTTCTCAACGCCGATGGTCAGGTGGAGCTCGATGCCGGCTTTATGCACGGCGACGGGCTGAAGGTGGGCGCTGTGGCCGGTGTGCAGTTTATCCGCAATCCCATTCGCCTTGCCCGGGCCGTCATGGAAAAAAGCGAGCATGTCCTCCTCGTGGCCCAGGGGGCCCAGCGTTTTGCCCACAAGCTGGGCTTTGACACCTGCGACCTGACGGACCTCGCCGTTCCGCGCGAGTTCGAGCGCTGGCAGAAGCTGCTCTACGACCGCACCTACTCGGCCCGGGCCTCCTTTGCCGAGGGTTGGGGCGACGAGCCGGCCCACCGGGAGCGGAGCGCCGACACGGTCGGCTGTGTGGCCCTCGACTCCCAGGGACACGTTGCCGCCGGCACCTCCACGGGCGGCACGCCCAACAAGATGCCCGGCCGCGTTGGCGATGTTCCCATGGTCGGTTGCGGCTTCTACGCCGACGACGCCTTGGGTGGCACCTCCACCACCGGCTGGGGCGAAAGCATCGCCAAGGTCCTTCTCGCCCGCCTCGCCCTCCACTTCCTGGCGGAAACCGACGATCCTGAGCACGCCACCCGGGCGGCAATCACCGTGTTAGGAGAAAAGGTAAATGGGCTGGGCGGGGTCATCCTGCTCGCCCCCGATGGTCGCCTGGCCTGGCACCACAACACGCCGCATATGGCCGTCGCCTATTGGACCGCCGGCATGGATGCACCGCTCACGAGTTTGTGAGTCAAGTTGCCTGCGGGACCAAACTGTGCTATAATCCCTGCACCCGGAGTCCTGAGAGTCTCAACATCCGCGAGAGGTGGGCTCTCGGTTTCGCGCTTGCACAACTCGCTGGGCGTCCCGTTTGCTGCCCGGATCGCGAGACTCTCACTACAGCTCTGCTGGCGTTTTCATCTGACGGAAAGGAAGTAGAATATGGCACAATTGCCAGACGGAAGAGCGCTGCCGGGCAAGCTCTTCATCGTCGAAGGCATTGATGGCTCGGGCAAAAGCACGCAGCTCGATCTTTTGCGCAAGTGGCTCGTCGGCCAGGGCTACTGCGTAGCGTTCAGCGAATGGAACTCGTCGCCCTTGGTCAAAGAGACGACCAAGTTGGGCAAAAAGAAACAGATGCTTACGCCCACCTCTTTCAGCCTCATCCACGCCGCCGACCTGGCCGACCGCACTGAACGCCAGATCCTGCCTGCGCTTAAAGCAGGGGCCATCGTCCTCGCCGATCGCTACATCTATACCGCCTTTGGTCGCGACGCAGCCCGCGGGGTCCCGCCAAGCTGGGTTCGCAAAGTGTATGCGTTTGCCGTGCGGCCCACGGTTGCGTTTTACTTTCGTGTTCCCCTCGAAGAGTCTCTGCGGCGCATCATGGACGGCCGTCCGACCCTCAAGTACTATGAAGCGGGCCTGGACCTGGGACTGAGCGATGACCCGGGCGAGAGCTTTGCCCTGTTTCAGAAGAGCATCCTGGAAGAGTACGAAGAGATGGTCGACGAGTTCCGGCTGACCGTCATCGACGCCACCCTGCCTCTCATCGAGCAGCAAGAGATCGTCCGGGGCATCATCAAGCCCCTCCTTGTGGGAGCACTCCGTGCCGAGCCCAGCGCGTGGCGCGAAGTTCTGGCCGCCGAAAGCGTCTACGGCCGCTACCTGGACGAGGTGCTGCCGGAGAGGAGCGAGCCATGACCGATGTACGTTTCTACGGAGAAGGGTTGGCCGGCCTCGCCCGCGTCAAGTACCTGCCGGGTCGCCTCATCGTCCTCGAAGGCACCGATGGGGTCGGCCGCTCCACGCAGATCGCGCTGCTCCGCGAGTGGATCGAGGGGCAGGGCTACGCCGTTCAGGCTACCGGCCTGAAGCGCTCGGCCCTGGCGGGCAAGGGCATCAAGGAGGCAATGCAGGGCCACACGCTGGGCAACCTGACCGCCAACCTGTTCTACGCCACCGACATGGTTGACCGGCTGGAAAAGCTCATCCTCCCCGCCCTGCGCGCCGGGTTCGTGGTGCTGACCGATCGCTACATCTATTCCATCATCGCCCGGGCAATGGTGCGCGGTGTCGATCCCGGCTGGATTCGGGACGTGTTTGGCTTTGCCCTCGTGCCCGACGCTGTCTACTATCTGCAGGCGGACCTGCCGCGGCTCATCCCCCGTGTCCTCAATGCCCGCGGCTTCAGCTACTGGGAGTCGGGCATGGACTTCTTGTCCAATCGAGATTACTATGAGGCCTTCATGGAATATCAGAGCCGGCTCCTGGCCCAGTTCGAGGTCATGGTCGACGAGTACCATTTCTGCCGCATCGATGCCACAAGGAGCATCCGCGAGGTCTTTCAGGACCTCAAGGACAACATCGAGACGGTGTTGGCCGACATGAAGCCCATTCCTCGGGACAAGGCCGAGCAGGATCTGGTCGCGGCCAAGGCGGAGGTCCTGCCGGAAGCAGCAACTGATACCAGCGCCAGGGGAGGCAAGAGTACCGTGGCGCCATCTTTGCTTGGCTGCCCCTGAGTTTTGTGGTAGAATACTAG
>JBFYTF010000672.1:0-2644 GCA_041300865.1 Anaerolineae bacterium | reverse complement strand
CGGACAGCGGGCACGCCCAGGGAGTCGCTGACCAACACGCCGCCCTGATCGCGCCAGGCGGCCAGCTCCGGCTGGGAGAGGATCTGTTGCAGCGCCTGAGGATTGAGGCTGATGGGCTTCGTGACGATGCGGATGTTGCCCTGAAAGCCCCGGTAGCGAATGTGGGCCGTCATCAGCGCGTCGGTTGTGTCAGTTGGGACACTACTACCGGTGACGGCAAAGAAGGGCGGCAAATCCAGGACCTGCAGCTCCTGAAGTGACTTGTCGACGGTGGCGATCTCTTCCTCCAGGCTGCGGTCGCTGGCCCCCAGTCCTGGTAGGTGTTTGGCGACCGTCAGCACCCGGCCGTTGCTGCCCAGGTGAACACCCCGTACGTAGGCTTGGCCCAGGCGACCAACCCAGTAGGGGTCGCCTCCCAGAACGCGAGTTCCCAGGTCACCGCTCTGTCCGGGGCGTGGCTCGCTGAGCACATCGAGCGACGGTCCCAAGAGCACGTTGACCCCTATGGCGCTCAGCTCGCGGCCGGCAAGCTCGCCGGTGAGCCGGGCGTAGGATTCGTTCCATGTGGCACCCAGGGCCATAAGGCTGGGCACAGGAGTGAAGCCGCTTCTCAGGTCTGTGTAGGGGTAGCCGTTGCCCTCTTGGTTGACGGCAATGAGCAGTGGAATGTTCTGCGCCGGCTGGGTGATGACCTCACTGACGCTGACTACAGTAGTGGCGGTTACGACCCTCGCTGCCGTGGGCTCCAGCGGTTGAGTGCCGGGCACGCTGACAGTCACCGGCACCATATGGGTGAGTGTGACAGGCAGTGAAGCGCTGAAGGCCAGCTGCTGAAGGCCGGTCGTCAGGGCACGGGCGTCGGCGGCAGTGAAAGCCGAGTTGACAAAGTTGCCATTGGCGGGCGTGATGATCACGCCCCCCACACGCAAGAGCTGTACCAGGCGCGCCGTATCGGAGCTGGCCGAGACATCATTGCCGCGGAAGGTGATAACGAACAACTGCCCGACCTTGTCGGCGGTGCTCATCCCTGCCAGCATCTCATCCAGCCAGGCTTCGTCCGCCTGTTCCACCCCGGCGCTCGTTGCCGGCACCTGGGCCAGGAGGGGCGCCGGGGGCAGCGACGAGAGCAACAGGCCAAGAAGCAACAGGCGGCCTGCCAGCCCTATCCGCAGCACTCCCTTTGTTCTCTCCCGCCTCATGCTCGCTTCCCTTCTCTGTGAATAGCGCGACCAACTCTAGTATACCCTGGAACGGGGCTATCGTCAAACCCGCCAAGCGCCTCTCCTCGCCACGGGAGCATCCCCTTCCCTCTCCCACGCCCAACATTCTCTCTCGAGACCACTGGTCTTTATGAAACGAGCGGGGATCGCCGCCAATACTATGTCTACTTCACGACCGTCCGTATTTCTTATGTAACATCGAATGGCACTCTTGTGCGTTATGTCAGATCATGTGCAGGCAAGGATCGTCGCGCGGTCAGCGCCGAGCGCACACCCGAGACGAGCCGCGCTGCGCACGATCCCGAAAAATGGTGTATAATACACCAACGAAGCCAAAGCGGAGGGCCAGATTGCCCGGGAGGCGAGGACGGAATGATGGCGGCGACACCTTTCGCCCGGCTGGCCGAGCTGGGCCAGCAACTGGAGGCGACGAGCAAACGCGGCGAGCTGGCGGCGCTGCTGGCAGCTTTTCTACGGGAGCTTGCGCCAGACGAAATCGCACCGGCTGTGCGCCTGGCGATCGGCCAGGTCTTTCCCGAGTGGGACGAACGGACGCTGAACGTCAGCTGGAAGGCGCTGGCAGGCATCGTCGAGGACATGATCGAGTTAGGACCGGAAGCCCGCGAGGCGGCATCAGCACAATCCGTCGACGGCGGGCAGTACGTGCAGCGCCTCCTGGACGCCGGCCGCAAGGCGCCACCCATGGTGCCCGTGCTGAGCATCAAGGAGGTGTTTGGCACCTTCGAAGAGATCGCCGCCAGCGAGGGCCGCGGCTCGCGCACGCGCAAGGAGGCGCTCCTGGCGGGGCTCGTCCACCGGGCAACAGCCCTCGAGGCCAAAGTCCTGGCCAAGATCATCTACCAGGACATGCGCCACGGAGTGAGCGAGGGCATCATGCTCGACGGCATCGCCCTGGCTGCTGGCGTTCCGAGCCGGCTGGTACGGCGTGCTAACCAGTTGTGGGGCGATCTCGGCGAGGTGGCCGTCGTGGCCCTCAGCGAGGGCCAGGCGGGGCTCCAACGCACCGGCGTGCGGTTGTTTCGCCCACTCAAGCCAATGTTGGCCCAGACGGCCGAGACAATGGATGAGGCATTCGGGCGCTACGGTACCGGCCTTGCCCTGGAGTACAAGTTGGACGGCGCCCGGGTGCAAATCCACCGCCAGGGCGCCGAGGTGCGCATCTATTCGCGACACCTGGCCGACGTCACCGGCAGCCTGCCCGATGTGGCCGACGAGGTCCGCCGGCGGATGGCCGCCCGCGAGGCGGTGCTGGACGGAGAGGCGATCGCCGTGGACGCGGTCGGGCGACCGCTGCCGTTCCAGCACCTTATGCGCCGCTTCCGGCGCAAGCATGCCCTGGCCGATATCGTGGCCAGCATCCCGGTGCAACTGCACCTCTTTGATGCCCTTTACGTGGACGGCCA
>JBFYTF010000219.1:0-4166 GCA_041300865.1 Anaerolineae bacterium | reverse complement strand
TTTCCCGCGTTCCCAATCCCCGCGTGGGTATGCCGCCCGCGACGATCCGCGCCGCGTCGCGTCTCCCGCCGGGTAAGGTACAGGCCAAGGTGGCAGTCCTAGACGAGACGCGTGGGCTCCCCGTAGCGCGCCACCAGCGTGTCGGTGGTGAGCAGGGTCAGGCCTTCGACGCGGGCCTGGGCGATCAGCAAGCGGTCGAAGGGGTCTTTGTGGAGTGGGGCTAGGTCGCCAACGGCGATCGTATGTTCGCTCTTCACCGGCAGTTCCCGGTAGTCATGGGTAAGGAGCATGCGCCAGAGGCGCCGCGGGTCGACCTGGAAGTCGTCGCGGCCAAGGCCGCTCTTAATGGTGACTTCCCAGATGCTGGCGGCACTGAACAGGAGTTCGTGGGCGGGGTCCAGCAGGAGCGCTGTCGCCGCTTCGGACAGCCGTTCCCGGTTCCCCGCGGCCCAGAGCAGCAGGTGGGTGTCGAGCAGAAGGATCACTGTTCGCCGACCAGAAACTGGGCCTCGATCTCGTCCTGACCCATACGGTCAAACCCCTCCGGGACTCGGATCTCCCCCGCGAGGAAGCCGAGCCGATGTTGGGTGCCGGCATCTTGCCGTTGCAGCGGCACTACTTTGACCAAGGGGGTGCCCGCCTTGGCGATCAGGAAAGGTTCGCCGTTGGCCGCACGTTCGACCAGGAACTCGTCGAAGCCGTAGTAGACACGCTCGGGCCAGTCCCAACTGAGGGCGGGATAGAAACCATAGGTCCGGTAGCCGGCGGGGACGCGAATGTCTGTATTCTAATATTACTGAATGCTGATCATTAACCGAGGCTCAGATACCCCATCCCCTTTTAGAGACATTTCATGATGGAAATCAAACTTAAAGACCAAGCAGGCCTTGATCGACCCTGATCTGGAGCCTGGCCCCGGCCTGTACCCGGAAGCCGGGTTCTAAAACCACGCGCTGCCCTGCTGTCAAGCTCAGATTTCCGGGGGAACTAAGGGTAACCGCGGGTCCAGCCGTCAGAGACATGCAGGCGGTGTAGGTTCGCTCATCGCTCAACGCCAGATTTTGGAGAATCTCAACGTCCTCGTGAGGACAGTTATTACAACTGTCCAAGCTGAAGGAAGAGATGTAGGTACCCCAGCGACCATTCGCATTACCCGTGTTTTTGCTGTATTCGCCCAAGTACCAGAAACGCTCCCCGTTGGGGTCGATGGTCATCCCGGTATAGTCACCCCATCGGCGGGGAGAAGAATCGAAGGCGGAATAGGGAGTCTCACCTGTTTTGAGGGTCAGTTCGGCTTGCGCAACCCCATTCTCCAGGCTGGTGGCATAGACACCCGGATACAGCGTAATGGAACTTTTGGTGTAGCCAATCGCGGCATCTTCGCAACGGTTGACTGCCAGATCTGGAAAGATCCGATAGTCTGCATTAGAGGCAATGATCCCGGCATCGACCACATCCTTCGCGAGAGGGTCGATTTTTGCCCAGCGGATACAGTCGACAACCCCGGTGCCCGGGTTGCAGGCAATGGTATTGGTCATCCAGATGAAGCCGTTACGGTATTCCGTATCTAGACCACGCCAGTCATTGGCCTGAATCTTGTCCGTCGACCCGTTCTGGGGCACATCCACCGGAAACCCCGCAACGACACCCGTCTCCGCATTCAGGTCCAGGTCCGTCTCGAAGCTGAAGACATTGGCGCCAAAGGGATCCTCCCAAGACCAGAGGCTATGGTTCGCGCCATCGAAGACCTCCGTCATAATGTAGTGAGGTCCGCTGGTTGGCCAGGTACCTTGCGCCTGACCATGAAGATTCATCGGCTGCGGCGTGCCGTCATATCCGGTACTGTGGGTTGCAACAGTGAGTGGCGTCCCCGCATAGAGGGCAACCTTATCCATGGCAAAGACCCGACCCTCGAAACCACCCGGCAGGGTGCCGTCGAATTGATTAGAACCCATGAAAATTGCTTCGACCCCCACGCCCGCATGTGGATAATCGAAGAAAGCATTGGCAAAATTGGTCTGGAAAGCATACCGATTCCAGTTACCAAGGGGATCGGAACCCGTGGTCGCCGCGACACAGTAATCGGTGCCGTTGCCATCGATACCGAGGATAAAGCGATCCTGCTGCTCGTCATACAGGACGTTGGGGTCGAAGACTGCCGTATTGGAGCAATTTGGCGTCCCATCAAAGAAACTGGAGAAGGTGACCGGACCCCGCAGCAAGGTGCCGGCTTTGTCGTAAATAGCGAAGGCGACGTTGACGACCGCGATGATGTGACTTGGCCCAACGGCGAGTTGGGGATCTGGCGGCACATTAGCGCCATTCCCCCCACAGCAATCCGTGATATCCAGGCTGGCGAAGCCGGCCACATCGACGGCGTTGGCCAAGCCTGTCTCCAGAGGCGCCATCAGGCCGCGGGCCGGCGGCAGCGACAAGGCCTCGGTGCGGAGCCTGTCAGTCTCTTCCGTCGTCAAACGATGCCGCATCCGTTTTGGTCCACCACCAATGCCCCACCCACGGGCTAGTTTGTTGTAGGGGTCGTATACGCCCTCCGGCACTTCCTCGAGCGCGACGGGAAAAGGACCCTCGGCCGAATAGACCGCGGACTCAACCCAATCGATCCCCGGACGCCTCGGTGGAGCGGAGATCGGGCCGCGGGTGATCGGTTGCGCGTCACCCGTGCTGGGCTCATTACCCCTTTGTAGGCCTTGCTGTTGCACGGAAATCAGGAGCGCGCCAAAGATGACGATGGCGGCGATGAGGCCCAACGGCCGGTACGGATATTTCATGGATATTCAGCCCAGGGAGGGGAAACGTCGACAATAAATCAACGCTTTTCGCCTTTGATCTTACCAACGCTCACCGCCAGCTGTAAAGCCATGAGGCGGTAGAGGACGGTTTGCTCAGGGCGACGACGGGCGTAGGTGCGGGTCGGCATCCCTGTGGACTGGCGGCAATGTCGGTAGCGCGGAGCAATCAGGCGGGTTGCTGTCAGCTTTGCCAGTGATTGCGACTTTTCAGGCGGCACACACCACGCCAAAATGCGGGAATTCCCGCCACACCACGCCTTGCGCATGGCACCAACGCGTCATCGCCTTATCGCGTTCAGGGTATCCCTTCCACTAAACCACATCGGCATCGTCAGTGCGATGGCGTCCCGGCAGACACCTGCCGCGCCGGTGGCTGGTTTGCCGGCGCCCCCGGTAGCGACCCCAGTGACCGCTTGCTATCGAAGGCGTCGGCCAGGAGCCAGGTGAGCTCATGCATCCCGCCGAGGACCGGTCGCCGCGGCTCCAAACCGGGCTGAAAACCCAGAGCCCGGAATCGCTCCACCAACTCCGGCCGGGAGGTGATGATATGCACCGGGACATCCCAGGGGGCATCGGGACCGGTAACGCTGCTCGCGGGCTGATGATCACCGACCAGGATCATCAGGTAATCGCGGGGGCTCGGCTGTTCGAGATAGCCGGCGAGCCAGGCATAGGTGTACTCGATCGTCCGCAGGTATTCCGGTAGCAGATTCATCCAGTCGCCGACCTGATAGGCAAGCGCCCGCTCGACATCCTCGCTAGTGAAGGGTTGCGTGGAGAGGACGCGGGACCAGTCCGGTTGATAGGGTGGCACCTGCCGAAAGGGGAAGTGGCTGGTGATGGTCGGGAAAAACAGCAGCCGCGGCGGGGTGTCGGACCCAATCGGGTGCAACTCGTCGAAGCGGGCCATCGAATATTGGTCTGGAATAAACCAGGGCCCGAACTCGGGACCCCTATAGCCCAGGGCCGGACCGTCCAGGAACTCGTCGAAGCCGTAGAAGACCCGCTCGGGCCAGTCCCAACTGAGGGCGGGATAGAAACCATAGGTCCGGTAGCCGTGGCGCTCGAAAAGGCTGAGCAGGGTCGGACGGTCGCTGGTGAGGAGCAGGTCGTGCCGCCGGGGGTCGCTCAGGTCGATGCCCGAGAGCAGGCTGAGGTGCGCCAGGTCCGACGCACCGCCAAAGGTGGGGGACCGGACGAAGGCCGAGACCACCTGCCGCCCGGTCGCGGCGATGGTCCGCGCGAGGGTGTCGCGCGCGGCGGCGAGGTGCCGGCGGGACTCGGGATGGTCGAAGGCGATGGCGCCGTAGGACTCGAGGACCAGCAGCTTGACATCCAGGCCCTTCAGCACCGCCA
>JBFYTF010000658.1:0-4835 GCA_041300865.1 Anaerolineae bacterium | reverse complement strand
CGAACTCGAAGCCTTCTTTGGCGAAGGTGAGCAGGCGTCCACAACCAAGGCAACGGGCCAGATGCGCTACGAAGCGGGCCAATAGGAGGCAGACAATGATCTTTCGATTCGAATCGCCCTGGTTTCTCGCACTGTTGCTCCTGGTCCCGGTTTTGGCGGCCTTGCCGCTGCTGGCAAAAAAGTGGTCCCGCCCTTCTGGCCTGCGCTATGCTAACGTCAAGCTCGCGGCCAATGCCGCCCCCTCGTGGCGGGTGGCCCTCCGCCCGATCTTGACCGGGCTGCGGATCTTGGCCGTGGCGCTGATCGTCGTCGCTCTGGCCCGGCCGCAGACGGGGCAGGCACGCGAGATCGTCAAGGGGGAAGGCGTGGACATTGCCCTGGCGCTCGACATCTCGGGCAGCATGGCCTCCCTTGACTTTGAGCCCCAGAATCGCCTGGAGGCGGCCAAGGTTGTCATCAGCGACTTTGTGCAGGGTCGTCCCTACGATCCGATCGGACTGGTGGTCTTTGCCAGCAATGCCTTTAGCCAGAGCCCGCCCACCACGGACCACAACGTCCTGTTACGGCTGCTGGATCGCAGCGAGCTGTCAACCGATCTGGGCATCGAAGACGGCACGGCCATCGGCATGGGCCTCGCCAACGCCGGCAATATGCTGAAAGACTCGGAGGCAAAGAGCAAGGTTGTCGTCCTGCTGACTGACGGTGTCAACAATGCGGGCGAGATCGCTCCGCTGACGGCTGCCGAAGCGGCGAAGGTGCTGGGCATCAAGGTCTATACCATTGGTATGGGCCGGCCCGGCCAGGTGCCGGTTCCGGTGAGGGACGTTTTTGGCGGTGAGCAAGTCGTCATGCAGGAGAGCAGCCTGGATGAAGGGACGCTGCACCAGATCGCCGAGATCACCGGCGGCCGCTACTATCGCGCTGAGGATACGGGCGGGTTGAAGCAGATCTATGCCGAGATCGATGCCCTGGAAAAATCCCAGGTGGAGGTGGAACGCCCTACTCGCTATCGAGAGCTCATGGCCTGGCTGCTCATCCCCGCCCTGGGTCTCGTCGCCAGTGAGATGGCGCTGCGCAAGACGGTGTTCCGGACGCTACCATAAGGCGGCATTCGTGGTGCCAAGCCGCGTAGCCCGGGCTCAAGGATCGAGTTTGGGATGCCTCATCCCGGGCCGCGCACCAGACAAAGGTGAGAGACGATGACTTTCATAAACCCTATCTTCTTATACGGTTTGCTTCTGTTGCCCCCGGCAGTTTTGTTCCTGATGTGGGCACGGCGACGCCGGGAGCGAGACATGGCTCGCCTGGGAAATCCGATCCTGGTGCAGCGCCTCAGCAGTTCGGTCAACGCGCGAGGCCGCCGCTGGAAGGACGCGCTCTGGATTGTGGTCCTGGCAGCACTGCTGGTTGCCCTGGCCCGGCCCCAGTGGGGCAGCGTGACCGAGACGGTCGAGCAGGAGGGCATCGAGGTGATGGTCGCCCTCGACATCTCGAAGAGCATGCTGGCCCAGGACGTCAAGCCTGATCGCCTGAGCCGGGCCAAGATGGAGATCTCGGACCTGATGGAGCGGCTGGGCGGTGACGAGGTCGGCTTGGTCCTGTTTTCGGGCGCTAGCTTTGTCCAGTTCCCGCTAACATCGGACTATGCGACGGCTCGCACCTTCCTGGATAACGCCCGGCCGGAGGTTATTTCCCGGCCCGGGACGGCCATCGCCGATGCAATCCAGACGGCCATGCGTGGTTTTGACGTGAACCGGCCAAGTCAGAAGGTGATCGTCCTGATCACTGATGGCGAAAACCACGAGGGCGACGCCCTGGCCATGGCCCAGACGGCCGGCGAGCAGGGCGTCCGGATCTACACCATCGGCTTTGGCTCGCCAGACGGTGAGCCGATCCCCGAGTACGACGACAGGGGCGAGATCGCCGGCTACAAGAAGGACCAGAACGGCGAAGTTGTGCTTTCGCGACTGGACGAGACCACGTTGCAGCAGATCGCGGAGGCGGCCAACGGGCAGTACTACCGAGCCACTGCCAGCGGCAGCGAGCTCGACCTGCTGGTCAACGAGCTGAACACGCTCCAGACCGCGGAGTTGGCCTCTGTGCTCGACGTGCGGGGCATCGAGCGCTTCCAGTCCTTCCTGTTGGTCGGATTGTTGGCCCTGGTCGCAGCCGAGCTAATTCCTGACCGCGTCGTGCAAGGCGCCAGGCGCAAGTTGGCAGAGAAACGGATGGCCATGCAGGGCGGGCCCGTCGTGGATGGTGGACAATAACCGGTGCACGGTAGCTGGAAAAGGAGAGGTACATACATGAAGAAGCGACTGGTGTTGATCCCGCTGTTTTTGCTGGCCGGACTGGCGCTGATCGGTTGCGGCTCGTCGGCCGAAAGGTTGAACAACGACGGCAATGAGGCGTTTGGCGAGCAGGACTACGAGGGGGCCATGCTGGCTTACCGACAGGCCCAGGAGGAGTCGCCAGAACTGGCCGAGCCACACTACAACGCGGCCAACACGCACTATCGCCAAGAGGCCTATGACCAGGCACAGCAGGAGATCGAGCAAGCCCTGGTCAGCTCTCAGGCTCAGGAAGGACTGGACCAGCACAATTACTACAATCTGGGCAACAGTCTTTACCAGGCCCAGCAGTTCGAAGGGGCGATAGAGGCTTACAAGGAGGCTCTGCGGCTGGATCCCGGTGACGTCGAGGCGAAGCAGAACCTGGAGCTGGCGTTGCGGCAGTTGCAGCAACAGCAGCAGGAGCAGCAGCAGGACGAACAGCAGGACGAACAGCAGCAGGACGAGCAGCAAGACGAACAGCAGCAGGACGAACAGCAGCAGGACGAACAGCAGCAAGACCAGGCCGACGGTCAGGGCCAGCAGCCCACCGGTTTGACCAAAGAGCAGGCCGAACAGCTGCTCGAAGCTGCCGCCAGGGCGACGGAAAGCCTGGAAGAGTTCCTGCAGCAGATGATGGTCTTCCCCTCGTCGCCGCCGGCGCAGGACTGGTAGCAAGCGGGAAGCCGGAATTCGGGACTCAGGACTCGGGAGCCGGCGCTCCAGCGCCCATCCCCAGTCCTGATGCCCGCTAACATCGAAGGAGGGTGATCGATGCAACCCAAAGCCAAATACCCAGCCGCCAAGCACCTGCTTGCCATTGGGCTGGCGTCCTTTCTACTGTCATTCGTGGGGGTCGGCAGCGCCCTGGCGCAGGAGCCAATACGTGCCGAGGTGGATCGGACCGAGCTGTCGACAGACGAGATGCTCACCCTGACGGTGACGCTCGCCGCTTCGTCGCTCCTCGATGCACCGACTCCCTCGCTGCCGGATCTGCAGGGATTCCAGGTGGTCAGCAGCAGCACCTCGACCCAGGTCTCGATCGCCAATGCGGACATTCAGCTTCAGGCGGTGTATGTATATGGCCTGCAGCCGTACCAGGCGGGTGATCTGACGATCGGGCCGATCAGTGCGACGTATGGCGGCCAGACCTACAGCACGCAGCCGGTGACCGTCCACGTCGTCGAGGGGAGTGCGCAGGCGCCGGCCGCGCCGGTTGCTCCCCAGGCTCCAGACCAGGTGACTGCGCCTGGCGCCGGCCTGATCGGACAGGACTTTTACGCCGAGGCAGAAGTGGACCTTGGTGCGCCTTACGTGGGTCAGCAGGTGCTGTACACCTTTCGCTTCTATCAGGCGGGAGCCCTGTGGGACCAGCCGCAGTACGAGCCCCCCACGTTCACCGGGTTCTGGAGTGAAGCGCAGCCGGAGCAGACCGAGTACCGGGTCCAGGCGGCAGGCCGCATCTATGACGTGGTGGAGGTCAGGACCATCCTCTTCCCGTCTGTCATGGGGCCGGTGACGATTGACCCCGCCCGGTTGACGATCCCGGGAGGTTTCTTCAGTCGGGGCCAGACCGTGCAGAGCGAGGCGATCGAACTGGACGTGCAGCCGTTGCCGCCTGGTGCCCCGCCTGGGTTCAACGGGGCGGTCGGGCAATACGAGCTTTCCTCCTCGCTCGATTCAAGCCAGGGCGTGGTCGGTGAACCACTAACCTGGAGCGTGACGCTTAGCGGGCGGGGCAACGTCGCTGCTGCGCCCGATCCCGCCTGGCCGGAAATGCTAGGTTGGCGCGACTTTGAGAGCCAGGCCACGGTCCAAACCGAGACCCGGGACGGCCACCTGGTCGGCAGCCGTACCTATGAACGCCTGCTAGTCCCCACCTTCGAGGGGGAGTTGGCGATCTCTGCGCTGGAGTACGTCTACTTTGACCCGGAAACGGGCCAGTATGAGACGAGGCGCACCGAGCCGATCCCGGTCTCTGTCGCGCCTGGCGCCCCCGGAGGGGCGGCAAGTGTCGCGGCAAGTGGCAAGCAGGAGGCCGTGGAACAGGTGGTGCCGGACATCCGCCACTTGAAGCAAGTGCCGGCGCAGTTGAGCATGCGTGAACAGCCTGTGACCAAGTCCACTGTCTACTGGGCGGCGTGGGCCGTTCCGGTACTGAGCGCCCTTGGCTACTTTGCCTGGCAGCGGCGACAACACCACTGGGCGAACAATGCCGGCCTGGCCCGCAGCTCTAAAGCGCGAAAGAAGGCCAAAAGCGCCTTGGCCCGGGCACGCAAGCAAGGGGAGACCGCCTACGACGCCGCTGGACATATCCTGACTGCCTACTTGTCGGACAAACTGGACCGCCCGGTGGCGGGGCTGACGCACCAGGCCCTGGCCGAATCCTTGGCTGAGCGTGGGGTGGATGCGGCCCTGGCAGAGCGCGTCGAAGGCGTGCTGGTCAGCAGCGAACTGGGTCGCTTTGCTCCCGGAGCAGACGATCCACGCTATGCTCACATTCGG
>JBFYTF010000145.1:0-2856 GCA_041300865.1 Anaerolineae bacterium | reverse complement strand
GACCTTCTGCTCCCGCCGCGGCAGATCAACCCCGCCATTTCACCCCAGATCGAGCGGGCGATTCTCGCTGCGCTGGCCCTCCATCCCCGCGATCGTCCAGGCTCGGTCGCGGCGTGGTGCGCGACGTTGGCCGGCGGCCGCGATGGGGGTACCCCGCCCGCCACGAGCCGCGATGTTTCGTGGGTCCAGGCCCTGCGGGCCAACTGGTGGCTTTTGCTCCTGGCGCTTTCCCTCGTGGCGGCCGCCGTGTTCCTGACCTTCCGCTAACTAGCTTCTCCAGGATAGCATGGAATAAAGGCCGTGTCAATTGACACAGGTCGCGTTTGCGTTTATAATACCGCCGACATGGGGGCGAATAGCTCAGTTGGAAGAGCGCATCGCTTACACCGATGAGGTCACAGGTTCGAGCCCTGTTTCGCCCATGAGCCAGCAGAGCCTCCGCCGTTAACGGCGGGGGCTTGTTCTTGCAGCAATTGGAATGTGCCAGATTGCAGCCACGTTTGAAAGATGCTATACTCCCCCTTTGACAGACACCAGTCGAAGAGTTGACAGCCGCCTATGATGATGTCAGAAGAAGCACCGAGACACAGGACCACTCTCCGGGTGGCCCTTGCATTGGCCTTGCTGGGCATTTTGCTCCTGGGCAGCGCCTTCCGGTTCTACAACGTGAATTGGGACAAGGATACTTATCACATCCACCCCGATGAGCGTCACACGACGATGGTGGTCACCCGCATCGAGTGGCCGGCGAGCCTGGCCGAATATTTCGACACCAGCCACTCTCCGCTCAATGCGCGCAACGTGGACACGGTCTACTTTTACGGTACCCTGCCCTTGTTCCTGACCAAAGCCGTAGCCGGGCAGCTCGACGCGATTGCGGAGCAACTGCCCTTCCTGGCAGCAGACCAGCCCTTCAGCAGCTACGACCGGGTCCATCTCGTGGGCCGGGTGTTGTCGGCGCTGTTCGACCTGGGCTCGGTGCTCCTCACCTTCTTCCTGGGACGCCGTCTCTTTGGCTGGCGGGTTGGCCTGATCGCGGCCTTCCTGCTGTCGGTCACGGTGCTCAACATCCAGGGCTCGCACTACTTTGCCGTGGATACCTTTCTCACCTTCTTTGTCATCCTCACCATCTGGTTCACGCTAGACGTCGCCGAGGGCCGGGCGTGGCCCTCCTTCCTGGGCTTGGGCCTGAGCATGGGCCTGACCCTGGCCTGCAAGGTGAGTGTCTTCCTGTTGGTGGCCGTCGTTGCCCTGGGTGCCTGGGTGCGGGTGCGGCGGCGACTGGCAGCAGGCGGCGAAGGGGCCAGTGCGCTCTTGGGCACGACGCTGGGCCTCGCCCTGGCCGTGTTCGTGGCTCTGGCCGTCTTCCGGGTGGCGCAGCCCTACGCCTGGGCAGGCCCCAACTTTGACGGCTGGGACAGCATCCCCGAGCACCTGGAGGGGCCCTTCGAGGTCTTTCGGGCTGTGCCCGAGCCAGTGCGGGCGGTGATCATGCCCAATCCCCAGTGGCTCGCCGACATCAGCTCTGCCGGCGCCCAACAGACGGGAGAGGCAGACCTGCCCTGGGGGCGGCAGTGGACAGAACGTGCGCCGTGGCTTTGGCCGCTGGAGAACATGGTCCTCTGGACCCTGGGGGTGCCGTTGGGTATCGCCGCCTGGACGGGCGTGCTGCTGGCGCTGGTGGTTGTCGTCCGCAGCTGGTGGCGCCGGCCGCTCGTGAACGGCGAGATTGGAGGCGGCGCGGGGCAGGAGGACGCCCTGCCCGCCCCAGGGTTTCTCCCCAACTGGGACTTGGTCCTCCTCCCCCTCGCCTGGGTGCTCCTGACCTTTATCTGGCAGGGAATGCAGTACGTCAAGTCGGTGCGGTACTTTTTGCCCATCCATCCCTACCTGGCCATTTTCGCCGCCTGGCTCATCGTCGCGACGTGGGACTGGGCGCGGCGACAGGCAAGGGACCGGGCGCAGAGCCGGCCCGGATCGCGCCGCTGGTTGCGCCTCGGCGCCGGGATCCTGGCCGCGCTGGTGCTTGTCGGCACCCTGGCCTGGGCCTTCGCCTTCATCCAGATCTATGCCGAGCCGGTGACGCGGGTGCAGGCCACACGCTGGATCTATGACAACGTGCCGGGGGCGGCTACCCTGCGCTATACGGGCCCCGACGGCGAGCCGGGCCAGATGCAGCTGCCCCTGCCTTCGACGCAGATCTATGCCGTGGATAGGGGCTGGGTCGTAACCCCCTTCTCCCCCCCGAGCGACATCACTGCGACCGACATCGTCATGAACGACATCTCGGGCGCCGGACCCGTGGAGGCGGCCTTCGAGGTGCAAATCAGCGGCGCGCCGGGACAGCCGCTGGCCCGGGCCGAAATCCGCGGCATGCTGGGGGCAGGTGTGGAAGAGGTCGTTGACCTGCCGGATGTCGAGCTCCAGGCAGGTACGACGTACCAGTTCGAGAGCCGCGCCTTGGAGGGTGCTCCCCTGATCGCCGAGAGCGCCAGGCTGCACGGCAGGACCGCGGAGGGTGAGGACGTCTGGCTGGCGCTTGCCATGGCTCCCGATCAGCTTTACGCCACGGATCTGGGCTGGCACGTCGCCTCGTTCACGCCGGCACAGACCATGACCGCCCTGGACGTGAGTATCGCGAACCTGCACGGCGCGCAGACGACGAAAGACGGCGCTTTCGAGGTGCGCATCCGCGCGCTCGGCGACGCCGGCAGCGGGGGGGACGGCGAGCCCGAGACGCTGACCGAGGCCGAGGTCCGAGCCACCTTTGGCCCGCAGGGTAAGGAGCGGCACGTTCTGGACATTCCCGACGTGGACCTGGAAGGGGGACAGACCTACTATTTTGAGAGCCGGGCC
>JBFYTF010000643.1:0-3039 GCA_041300865.1 Anaerolineae bacterium | reverse complement strand
CACCGCGGGCCCGCTCAAGGTCAGGATGATGGGCCCCGAGACGCCATAGTGGGTAAAGAGCATCTCGCCGAAATCCCGGGCAACCTCCCGGCCGTCCAGGAGCAGGCGCACCTCCACGTTTCGCAGGCTGAGGCCCATCATTGCCCGGGGCTCGTTGCCGGCCACGACGAGGGGCACGAGGGCCGTGCGGATGGGCACCACTCGGTGGCCTGCCTGTTCTGCGAGGCGGTAGCCGTGACCCGTGGAGCCGGTTTTGGGGTAGGAGGCACCGCCGGTGGCCACGATGGCCGCGCCGGCTGGGACTTGCTCCCGTCCCTCCAACACCACGCCGCGCAGGGTGTCGTTGTCCAGCCATAGGCTCTCAACGCGGCTCAGGGTGCGGATCTCTGCCCCCTGCTCGCGTGCAAATCTGGCCAGCGCCTCCGCCACTTGGTGGGCGCTGTTGCTGGCTGGAAAGACCCGGCCGCCGCGCTCTACTGTCGTCTCCACCCCCATGTCCTCGAAAAAGGCTATCACGTCGGGGGCGAAAAAGCGCGCAAAGGCGTTGCGCAGATAGAGGTGCGCGTCGCCGTCGGCCTCGGGGAAGCGAAAATGGGCCAAGAAGTCGTCCACAGGCGCCATGTTGGTCAGGTTGCAGCGGCCTTTGCCCGTGATGCGCAGCTTGGTGCCTAGCCGAGCGGTGCGCTCTAGCAAGAGAACCGGGGCACCGGCCGCGGCTGCCTGCCCGGCCGCCATGAGGCCGGCTGCACCCCCACCGATCACCACCACCCGTCCGGAATGGTCTCCTGCCACTCGCCCCCTCTCCCTGACGTGACGCCTGGTCCAAACAAAAGGAGCTGGAGTGCGCCGCACTCCAGCTCGCCATAAGTGCTGGTCGTGCACCCCCTGTCGAACTGTACCAGCCAGCTTGCCAAAACCAGCCTGCTCCGGCCAGGCGACCCTGCGACACCCAGGAGTTACCGCTTACCGTTGCTTCCTCCCGGACCTGGCGGGGTTCACAGGCTCCTGCCGCGCAGGACCCAACCTTCTTCGCCGCTTGGCCTGGCAGTCCCGACCAGCCATGAGCCCTCGAGGGGGAATTCGACCCCGCTATGGCGGTTTGCGGGTACAGGGCACCGCCAGTTCCCCGTCTAGCACGACCAAGATGATGGTACCATAGAACCCGCAATCGGTCAAGCCCGTGTGCAATTCAAACCGGAGCCCTGGCCGTCACTCGTGGGACTGCAGCAGTGCCCGAATTCGCGCCGCGACCATCTCCATGGCCACCTCGTTGAATCCGCCCTCGGGGATGATAACGTCGGCGTAGCGTTTGCTGGGCTCCACGAACTCCTGGTGCATGGGGCGCACTGTGCCCATGTACTGCCGGATGACCGAGTCCATGGTGCGACCCCGTTCGGCAATGTCCCTCTCCAGGCGGCGGATGAAACGGATGTCGGAGTCGGTGTCGACAAAGATCTTGACGTCCATCAAGCGTCGCAATGCCTCGTCGGCAAAGATCAAGATGCCTTCCAGGATAATGACACGGTGCGGCTGCACCGTGCGGGTCTCGGGTGTGCGGGTGTGGGTCGTGAAGTCATAGACCGGCATCGCGATGGCCCGTCCTGCCTTTAGCTCCTGGAGGTGACGAATCAGGAGGTCGTTGTCCAGGGCATCGGGATGATCAAAGTTCTGCATGGCCCGCTGGGCCGGCGGCAGATCGCCCAGGTCTTTGTAATAGGCATCATGTTGAATAAAGGATATCAACTGCGTTCCCGCGCGCTTCAGGATCTCCCTGGCCACCGTGGTCTTGCCCGACCCCGTGCCTCCTGCCATGCCGATGACAACCGGATCCATCTTTCCTCCTTTGCCTGGCCCGGCCCAGGGCAATACCGCCTAACCGCCCACCAGCCGCTGCAACTGGGGCAGGGCCAACAAACCCACGAGCAGGGCCCCGGCCGCGGCCAGAGCCAGGCCGGCTGCCCAGCGGCGAGCCTGCTTCTCCAGCTGCCAGGCGACCGCGCTCATGGCCGCCAGCAGCCAGACGACAGCCATCCAACTCTCGCGGATGTCGCCTGCCTCGAGGGTGCCGCCGGCCTGCCATGCCCACCACAGGCCGCTCACGATCCCGGCGCCAATGGCCAGGACCCCGAGGAATGTCCCTGCCGTCAAGAGCCCCGGCACACCGGCTCTCGCCCACAGCCACGGAAGAGCCAGGGCCAGAGATACAGAGCCGGCCACAAGTACGCCGCCGGCACCCAACAGGAAGAGGGCCCATTCCGCCCAGTAGGGCAGGGCGCGCTGCACGCACGTCAGGCTGTCGCCGCCGGGACGGATCGCCATCCAGGCTGCGACGACCAGGGCGGCCCCCACAGCATCGGCGAGAAAGCTGCCGGCGCGAGGACCTACCGTCAAGCTGAGCACCAGGTGCGCCAGGGCGGTCGCCAGGGCCAAACCCAGAGCCATCTGGCGGAGGTGCAGCGGCGACCACCCTCCCTGGCCGGTAGCCGCCACGTAGACGGCCACGGCCAGGACCAGGACGCCGGTCCCTCGCGCCGCGACAGAGAGCAGCAGCCAGCGCCGGCCCCTGCCTGCCAGGGCCGCCGCGCTGCCGCCGGCGGCAACGGACAGGAGAACAGCGGCGGCCGCGGCCCACATCTCAGTCGCCATCCTGCGCGGCCTCCTCTAGCGTGCGGGCCAGCGCCGCGAGCCACTCCCGTTGTCCGGCACCGGTCAGCGCGGTGACCTCGACCCCTGACCGGCCCTCGCCCAGGGCCAACAGGGCGAGCCAGGCCAGGCGCGCGGGCAGAACCCAAGCCAGCGCCAGGAAGAGGAGTGCCAGCAGGGCGGCTGCCAGGGCCGGGCCCAATGACGGCCTGGATTCCACCCGCAGGATCGGCACGTAGCTCAGCTCCGCAGTCACCTGCCCGTCGCCGAGGGGCAGTGCGCCGCTGCTGCCCAGGCTGCCCAGCCGTTGGCGGTTCGCGCCCGCCTCGTCCAGGACGTCCACGTGCACTGCCGGCCGGCCGGAATCGCACTGTGGGTCAAAGCTCAGGGCCAGAA
>JBFYTF010000142.1:0-3206 GCA_041300865.1 Anaerolineae bacterium | reverse complement strand
GGGAGATGATCCACATGGGCGATGCCTCGAACGGCACCGTCCTGATGATCTATCACGTGCCGATCCGCGGCCTGCTTGGCTTTCGCTATCAATTCCTGACCGCCACCCATGGCCTGGGCCTCATGAGCAGCATCTTTTACGAGTACGGTCCCCTTGCCGGGCCTGTCAGCTCACGCTCGCGCGGGTCTTTGGTCGCCTGGGAACCTGGTGTAGCGACGACGTTTGGTCTGAAGAACGCCGAAGAACGAGGCGCACTGTTCATCGACCCTGGGACACGGGTGTACGAGGGGATGGTGGTCGGCGAGCATCAGCGGCCGGGTGACCTGGCCATTAACGTCTGCAAGGCCAAGCACCTGACCAACATGCGAAACTCGATTCAGGACATCGAGATCCGGTTGACCACTCCCCAGGACATGAGCCTGGACAAGTCTATCGAGTATCTGAACGAAGATGAGCTACTGGAAGTGACCCCTGTTAGCCTGCGCATCCGCAAGCGCACTTTGGACAGGCAAGAACGCGGCCAACAGAACAAACGGGCCAAAGAAGCGCTGGTGTAGCAGGCTACTAGAAAAATCCCCATGGATGCTGTTTCCCACATCCATGGGGATCTCAGTCGGGGCGAGAGGATTTGAACCTCCGACCTCACGGACCCGACCCGTGCGCGCTAGCCGATCTGCGCTACGCCCCGAGACAGATGGCCATTATACCTTACCCTACCGGATTTGACAAGTTGGGCGCATAGATTGGCAGAGCCAGGCGGCCCGCTTCAAGTAGAAACGCAGGGATCGGGAGTTGCCTCAATAGCGTGGCTGTGCTATACTTGTGGGGTCCTGGCGGGGCCCATGGGCGCCGGCAGACGTGGCAGGTACAGCCCCCCTCGGCAAACAAGAGGCGCGAAGGAGACGCTGGCATGGCACTCGATAACGTAGAGGCAGCGGATACCGCCAAGCGGCGAATCATGATCATCGAGGACGATCCCGATATGATCGAGCTCCTCAGCCTCATCGTGCGCCGCGGCGGCTACGAGCCAATCGCCGCGCTGGGCGGACAGGAGGGCGTGCGCCGGCTCAAGGAAGTGGGAGCCGACCTCGTACTCCTGGACCTGATGATGGGGGACATGAGCGGTTGGCTGGTGCTGCAGGCGGTCAAGAGCGACGAGGCGCTGCAACACATCCCCGTGCTTATCGTCAGCGCCAAGCACCACATGGAAGATCCCGGCCAGACCGAGGCGTTTGCGCATCTATTCGAGGGCTACCTCGTCAAACCTTTTGTTGTCCAGGACCTAATGAGCCAAATCACGGAGGCGCTGGCATGACCACGGAATCCCCCCCCGCAGAGTCATTTGTACCACCGGAACCCGAATCCATTCAGGCCACAGGCTTGGGCCTGGGGTTTCTGGCCGACCTGGCGACGAAAGTCCTTTACTTTCGCGGCTATGTTACGGGCGGCGATGTCGCAGAGCAGCTGTGCCTGCCTTTCAATGGTGTGGTGGACCAGGTGCTCGAGTTCCTGAAACGCGAGCACTTCTGCGAGGTCAAAGGCTCCGGCGGCATTGGCCGCTCGTCCTACGAGTATAGCATCACAGCCAAGGGCATCGCCCGCGCGCGCGAGGTACTCGATCGGGGCCAGTACGTGGGCCCGGCACCGGTGACGCTCGGCGACTATAACATGGGCCTCCGCCGCCAGCCCATGCTCACCGGTTCTATCCACGAAAAAGAGATACGCCAGGCCTTGTCGCACCTCATCGTCGACGATGACATGATGGAGATGCTTGGCCCGGCCATCAACTCCGGGCGATCCATATTCCTTTATGGCGCCCCAGGCAACGGTAAGACGGTCATGGCCGAAAGCATTGGGACCATGATCCTGGGCAACGACATGTACATACCTTACGCCATCGAGGTAGGAGGTATGATCATCAAGGTCTTTGACGAGGTAAACCATCGCCGCCTGCCCGAGCCCCAGGCACGCAACGCTGGCGTCACCGGGCGGCCGCGCTATGACCGGCGCTGGGTCCGCATCAAACGCCCGGTGGTTGCCACCGGCGGCGAGCTGACGCTAGAGACGCTCGACCTGGTGTGGGACGATGTCTCTAAATACTACGAGGCCCCCTTCCAGATGAAGGCCAACGGCGGGATGTTTCTCATCGATGACTTCGGGCGGCAACTGGTGCGCCCTCGCGACCTGCTGAACCGTTGGGTGGTGCCCCTCGAAAAGCGCTACGACTACTTGACCCTCCACACGGGGCAAAAGATCGAGGTACCTTTCGAGGTCCTTATCGTGTTCTCGACAAACCTCGAGCCGCGCGACTTGGTAGACGAGGCGTTCTTGCGCCGCATCCGGCACAAGATCCCCGTTATCGACCCCACCTTTGACCAGTTTCGCGAGATCATGCGCCGGGAGTGCGCCCGGCGCAACGTGCCCTTCGACGAGGCAGGCCTGGCCTACCTACTCCACGAGTACTATATCAAGCCCGGCAATCCGCTCCGCGCCTGCCACGCCCGCGATTTGCTGGACGAAATCCTGGACATCGCCAACTACAAACACATGCCGCCCACACTCGCACCCGAGATGATCGACCGCGCGTGCCGCGCCTACTTTGTACCGCTGTAAGCCCCGGCGCGCCTACTGGCTGGCGACCGGCATGTTCAGCCGGTAGAAATAGTCCCGGACCTGAGGCTGGCCATAGAAAACCAGGGCGAGAATACCGACGACAAGCGAGATCACGTTGCCCACGAGGATGCAGCAGATCTCCAGAATCGCGATGGCCTGCGATGGCTTCATGGGTTGAGGCGGCGTCGACAGCAGGCGCGTGCCGTAGATGATCTCGAAGATGCCCAGGACCAAGGGCAGGATGGTCACCGGTACGCATAGCAGGCCGGCGCCCATGGTCCCAAACACCACCGAGAGCGTGGCCCCTGCCGCCCATAGGATGTTCAGAATCCCATTCAGCAGCGTCAGGATGCCAATGGTTGTGACCATGCCGGGCTTGGCCTCAACTTGCGGGGCATAGTACGGTGGCTGATTCACAGTTCTCTCCTCTCTCCTGTCTACCGGCGCCTCGGCTACACGTTGGCTGCCAGGGCGCCATCAAAGATCTTGAGCGCGCTTTCTATCTGCTCGCGGCTCACGACGAGCGGCGGGATCCAACGGATCACATTTCCATAGGTGCCGCATGTTAGGAGCAAGAGCCCCTGCTCCTGGCA